>JAISUL010000086.1 GCA_031272145.1 Synergistaceae bacterium | reverse complement strand
AACCGACGCCTCAGCCAAGCCCACGTTCAGAACCGACACGTACAGTACGGCGGCGAAGGCACAAAGCGCTGTGACGAAAAACAACCTATGGAGCAACCGTTTCATCAACAAAACCTCCTAAATCGAGTGAAATCCAAGCCTTCGGTTACGCCGAAGGCACCCAATAAACGCCCGGTCCGCTCTCAACACGGGACGAATCGACCGTTTTCAGCTAGCTAGTTTTTACCGAGCAAGTCGCGCTCCCTATCCCTTGACCGTCTCGGCCAACGAGAGAGAGCGCAACCCACTTTCCGAGTTACGGCAGGGCGCAGACAAGGCCGCCCCGCCGTCTGTACTCGTCTCACGGCTAAGCGTCAAACATGCAGTTCATAAGCCGCTAGACGCTCTCCCAATGATATAAGACGAACACAATACAGTAGAAAAATCCGCTGGCTTTACGCCGTAATGCGAGAACTCATCAGCAAAAAATCCTTCGATGCGTTCCTTAAGTTGCTCGACGGTATAGCTGCTATCATGCGCACAGCTACGCGTAAACTCGCCCCAGCGTTCACCGGAGATCTCGAGTTGTTTGACGTTGTCGCGCTCGACGACGACACCGCTGTCGTTACGCGTGCACCTAATATTACCTCTAGTATCTCCACCTACCTGAATAACAACACCCAACATAAATAACCAAACCTCCTTAAGTCCAAGCCTTCGGTTAAACCGAAGGCACCCGACGAGCACCCACTCCGCTCCCCAGCCCGGCCAGCCGCGAAACTGACGCTGCGACGCTCCGCTGACCCTAAGTGCCCTCGGGGCGGGGGCTGCCTGCCCCGGTGATGCCCTAAAAGCCGCGGTGTTCCTTGGAATGGCTTAGGCTTTCACGGTGCTCCACAAGGTACATTATGAGACACCGTTCCGGCTCCCCTAGTCCCCAGGGCCAGGCCCCCAGTTTTTCAGGCTAAATTTCGCGGGCGAGTAGGGGGAGTCAGAAGGATGGCCTAGGGGAGCAAAGGGCAGGTCAGGGGCAGGCCGCCCCACCTGAGGGCGCTTCCGAAAAAATCCCCCGACCCAGCCAGGAGTAGGGGAGGGGATAGGGGTGCGCCGTTAAGGAGTTCGACTCGAATTTCAAAAAGTTCAAAAAAGTCGAAATATTTTTCAAAAAAGGGGTTGCATTTTTCCGGGTCGGGGTGTATCGTCCCAGACATCAAGAAATTGGGGTGGCCGGGACGGTGTCTCATAATGTACCTTGTGGTCAGCCACATCAATCCCCGTCGTGGTACGGGTTCCGGGGCTGTTTAATACTGTGCAGGGAGGGGGAGGGAGCTCGGCTCGGCCTTCTTGGGACTGCCAGGCCCCGGGGTCTGTCTGACCTCCGGGGTCTGCAGCTTCAGATACAGCTATGTTCGGGGCTAGGGGATAGGCAGCCCCCAGTCCGGGGGCTTAGGGGGGGAGTAATACTCTCTAATCCTCCTCCAGCGGGTAGCACACCTCATACCCGGCATCGCGTATCAGCTTCGTCCGCCGGACTGCCTCCATGTCATGCCGCACCATGCGCTTCACCAAGGACTCGAACGACACCCGGCGCTTCCAGCCCAGCAGCCGTTCGGCCTTGGAGGGGTCGCCTAGGAGCAGGTCTACCTCCGTCGGGCGGAAGTAGCGCTCGTCGACCTCGATGACGGTTTTGCCTGTCGCAGCGTCGATGCCCTTCTCCTCGGCGCCTTCGCCTCGCCAATCTATATTTATTCCGGCCTCGCGGAACGCCAGAGTCGCGAACTCGCGCACCGAGTGGGACTCGCCTGTCGCTATCACGAAGTCGTCCGGCGCGTTGTGCTGCAGTATGAGCCACATCGCCTCGACGTAGTCCTCCGCGTGGCCCCAGTCCCGCATGGCCGACAGGTTCCCAAGCCACAGCTTCTTTTGAAAGCCAAGGGCGATGCGCGCGGCGGCGCGCGTTATCTTTCGCGTCACGAACGTCTCGCCGCGCATCTCAGACTCGTGGTTGAACAGTATCCCGTTTGACGCGAACATCCCGTATGCCTCGCGGTAGTTCACCGTTATCCAGTAGGCGTAGAGCTTCGCCGCAGCGTAGGGGCTGCGCGGGTAGAACGGCGTGGTCTCCTTTTGGGGCGTCTCCAAGACCTTGCCGTAGAGCTCGCTCGTCGAGGCCTGATAAAACCTTGTATCCTTGAGGTCTAGTATGCGCAGGGCCTCCAAGACGCGCAGCGTGCCCAGCGCGTCGCCGTTGGCCGTGTACTCCGGCGTCTCGAACGACACCTTGACGTGGCTCTGAGCGGCCAAGTTGTATATCTCGTCCGGCCTGACCTCCTGAATCACTCGGATCAGGTTGCTGGAGTCAGTGAGGTCGCCGTAGTGCAGCACCAGCCTTGGGTCGTCCTCGTGCAGGTCCTTGTACAGGTTGTCTATCCGGGCGGTGTTGAACAGCGAGCTCCGCCGCTTGATGCCGTGGACTCGGTAGCCCTTCTTGAGCAAAAACGACGTGAGGTAGGCTCCGTCCTGCCCCGTGACGCCGGTAATAAGAGCTGTTTTTGTGGCCATTATGATCTTATGATGTCCAGGGCGCCGGTCCACATGGTGCGGGCTGTGTCCACCACGGCCAGGTTGGCCTCGTAGGCTCGGCTCGCCACCAGCATGTCCGTCATCTCACGCACAAGGTTCACGTTCGGGTAGGCGACGTAGCCGTCGTCGTCCGCGTCGGGGTGCTCGGGCTGGTAGGTTATGCGCGGCGCGGCGTTGTCCTCCCATATCTCCGTCACGCGCACCCCGCCTATGTCCTCGTAGCCGCCGACGGTCTTGTCCAGCATCTCGGCGAAGAGCGGCACCTTCCTTTTATAAGGGCCTCCCGCAGCGGTGCGCGTCGTGTTTATGTTCGCGAGGTTCGACGCCACCGTGTCCATCC
The DNA here is from genome assembly GCA_031272145.1 of Synergistaceae bacterium. Taxonomy (GTDB): domain Bacteria; phylum Synergistota; class Synergistia; order Synergistales; family Aminobacteriaceae; genus JAISUL01. The sequence goes on along the minus strand of JAISUL010000086.1, from coordinate 22,937 downwards.
ACAGGCGGTGCGCCGTCAGCGAACTGCCCGAAACCTCCATGCTCTCGAATACCTTCATTATTAGACTCCTTAAGTAAAAAGTAAAAAGTAAAAAGTAAAAAGTAAAAAGTAAAAAGGGCTGGCCTCAGACCCCAAATCAGCGTCCGCCGATGACAGTGCGGTAGGTGGACAGCTTGCGCGCGGCGAAGCGCGACATGGCCCCGTACATCATGCGGGTCTCCGCCAGAACCGCCATCTCGCGCTCCGGGTCGACGTTGTTTCCGTCGAGGCGGAATATCTCGTCTCTGATCCTCGTCTCGGTCGGGGTGACCGACTCGACCGACAGGGGCTGGGACGGGATGTGGCCGGGGTCGGTCGTCGTCATCTTGAGCTTCGGGCCGCCGTTTATCGCCTTGCGCAGCTCGTCCTCGAAGGACACGTTCCGCCTCTCGTAGCCGGGCGTGTTTGCGTGGGCGATGTTGCGCGACACGGCCTTGAACCGCTGCGCCAGCCCCTCTATGTCCTTCTCCATCACGCGCCACGTGTAGTCCATCAAGTCCATGGTCTACCTCTTCTTTTTGATCCACACGACGGGCAGGCCGCCGTAGTCCTGAACGCCGCGGTACGTCTCGTAGCGCGCCGCCTCCTCCGAGCGGGCGGCCACGTCCTCCGCGGACTCGAGCGCCAGCTCGGCCACGGTGGAGAGGGTCAGCATGTCCCGCTTCAGCTGGAAATGGGGCGTGAACGAGTGGATTATGCCGAGCCCTGACTTTCGTCCAGCCCCAGGCGCGCGTATGACGCCGGCCAGGGTGAGCATGCGGTACAGGCGGTAGTTCCTCGGGTAGTACGCCCCGTCCCTCGGCAGGCCGGGGTTCGACAGGGTGAGCACCCCGCCGGCTATGCGAAGCTCGATCCACCCCTCGTCGTAGTCGGCGTGGACGAGCGCGTTCAGGAAGCACTCGCGCGCGGCAGCGGCGCACGCCGGCGAGAGGGGGGCCGTTATGTCAGGCAGCAGCCTCTCGCAGGCCCTCCACACGTTTGGGCATCCAGCGAGAGGCACGGAGCGCCCAAGCAGGAGCTCCCCCGCGCGGGTCACCCGTCCGTCCGCGTCGAGCACCAGCGCCCTCTTCATGAAGTTCACCCCGGAGAGGCGCTCCCACTCCGGGCGAAGCTTGACGACAGCCGCGCGGAACTTCGGCGCGTCCTCGCTCTCAAGCACGGCGGCGGGCGCGATGCCGGCGGCGCGGTCGTCGCGGGAGACCTCCAGCGCGTCGATAGCCTGCTTGAACAGGGAGCTTCGTCCGGACAGCACGTCGTTGCCCTCGATGCGCCGGTACGAGCGCCCGTCCGACAGCACGACGGGGCGGGATGTCCACCACGCTGGCCTGACCTCGACCGCAAGAGGGGTATTTTTTGGTGCCTTGCCCTTGGAGCGCTTGCCCTCTTCGGGTGGCTTGCTCTCGTCGAGGGTCTTGCCCCTTTTTTCCTTACTACTACTACTATTGCTGTCATCGAAGCGCGAGAAGGAGAGGCCGTCCACGCCGATGCGCGCGGCTTCTTCCCTCAAGCGCTGCTCTCTCCAGTCCGGGCCGGGCGTTAGTATGATCCAGCCGCCCGCGCCGTTGGCCATACCGCAGCATGCGGTGAGAAACGCGTCAAAAGACGACGGGCTGTCCGACGAGATGAACACCCGATCCGTCTCCTCGGTGCGCGAAAGGAACGTCTCGAACGTCACTACAACAGCGCCTCCTTAAAAATAAAGAACATCGTGAGTCCCCTCATCATCCAGCTGGCGTCGGCTATCTTCCCTGTCAGAAGCTTGCCCAGAGTGTAGAGCACGACCCCAAACTCCACCCCGCCCGCCACGCTGTACGAAAACGGCATCATAAAGAACGCCATCAGCGCGGGGACGCACTCCGTCCAGTCGTCGAACTTAAGCCTCAGCATGTCGGACATCATGTAGACTCCGACGAAGATCAGGGCTGGGGCAGTCGCGCAGGTCATGACTATCTCGAGCAGCGGGCTGAAGAACAGCGCGAGGAAGAACAGCAGCCCCGTGACCAGCGCGGTCAGGCCGGTGCGCCCGCCCTGCGCGACGCCGCTCGCGCTCTCTATGTAGGACGTGACAGTCGACGTCCCGAACAAAGCCCCGACGACCGTGCCTACCGCGTCGGCCATGAGGCCCCCCGTGATGTTGGGCAGCTTCCCGTCCTTGTCGATCATCCCGCATCTCCCGCACACGCCTATCAGGGTGCCTACCGTGTCGAAGCAGTCCGAGAAGAAAAACGTTATGACGATGGTCCAGAAGGCCGGGGTGGCGACCATCGAGAAGTCGAACTGCGCGAAGATCGGCGTCAAGGACGCCGGCTTGCTCATGAACGACTTAGGCATGTCGCCGAGGCCGAGCGCGAAGCCCATCACCGTGACGGCTATGATGCCAGCCATGAGGCCGCCCTTCACCTTGAACCTGTAGAGCACGATTATAATCAGAAGACCGGCCAGCGACAGAACCCCCGGGAGGTTCTCCCTGAGCGGCCCCAAGGCGATCAGCGTGGCTGGGTTCGCGACGACTATGTGCACGTTTGCCAGGCCGATGAACGTCACGAACATGCCGACGCCGGACGAGATGCCGATCTTCAGCGACACCGGTATGGAGTTGACGAGGGACTCGCGCAGCCTCGTGGTGGTCAGAGCGACGAAGATTATCCCCTCGACGAAGACCGCCGCGAGGGCGACGCGCCAGCTCACCCCCATGCCCTTGACGACCGCGAAGGCGAAGAACGCGTTGAGCCCCATGCCCGGCGCGAGGGCGACGGGATAGTTGGCCATGAACGCCATCAGTATCGTGGCGACCGCAGCGGAGAGGCACGTCGCGGTCATCACCGCGTCGCGCGGCATGCCCGCCCCCGAGAGGATCGCCGGGTTAAGGAAGATGATGTAGGACATCGTCATGAACGTCGTGACGCCCGCCAGCACCTCCGTGGAAAAGGTCGTGCCGTTTTCTTTAAGCTTGAACATCCTGTCGACAACACCCATTGCCGCACCCCCAGTAGAATGAGTATAGCATGGAAATCGAGTCGTGGAACATGCCGTAAAGTTTCGGGTTGACATTGAAGCTCATTTCGGCGATAATGCCGGAGGCTAAGCGCCATTTTGTGGCCGGGAGGGGGGAGCGAGTTTCCCCCCAAAAAAGCCGTCGGGGGGAATGTCGGATGTCCATAAGGGGACATAGGGAGCGCGTGGGACACGGAGAGCACGAGATGCAGAGAGGACGCAAGAGGCACTGGCGCGCCGGGGCGTCCCTAAAAAAAGCTCGCTGGGGGTTCGGCCTCGTGGTTTTGCTGATGGTCGGGCTGTCGGCCTTCTTCCTGCTGTCGGGACCGCTTAGGCCTGCGAAGATTCCTTCTGCAGAGGGGGTCTCCGATGCCCCTCTAGCTTGGATTGAGGGCTTTCGGGCTCTAGACCTCACCAGCGCGCAGGACGACGGCGCGTTCAACGGCGCGGCCTTCGCGGCGGTTATCGACTCCCGCTCGGACGACTCTCCCTCCTTGGTCGGGCGCGCTGGGGTCGACGCAGAAAAACCCGGCTTCATCCCGCCCCTCCCCAGCCCGGAGAGCTTCGGCAGTATGCCGCAGAGAGCCTCGGAATTCGAGCCGGTCTCCGAGTCGATCGTTCTGATGAGCGGCGCGGAGGCGGAGGCGAACGAGCCGGCGGATGACTCCGTGGTCTTCGAGGACGTAGGCCCCTCGTGGAAGGAGCACGTCGTCAAGGCAGGCGAGACCCTCTCCGACATAGCTGCCCGCTACGGCGGCCTGACGGTTCAGGACATAATCAGCGCCAACGGCCTCAAGAACCCGAACGTCTTGGCTGAGCGCCAGATATTGATAATCCCCAACGACCCGTCCCACGTCGAGGACGCGCTTGAGGAGGTGCGCGGCAGACAGGCCCGCGTCGCCGCCGCGAGGCAGAAGGTCGTCCCCCTGACGACCAAGACGTACACGGTCAAACAGGGCGACAGCCTCTGGTCGATAGCCGGCGCCGAGAACCTCGAACTCGACACTATAATAGGAAGCAACTCCCTCAAGAGCTCCGACACTCTACAGCCTGGGATGAAGCTCAGGATTCCCAATCAGGATGGAATTTTCTACACGTTCAAGCGCGGCGACACCATAGGCGCGGTGGCGCAGCGCTATCGCGTGGAGGTCGACAGGATCAAGAAGGTCAACCCGATGCTCGACCTGCCCTCTCTGGTCGCGGGCCGCGAGATATTTTTGCCGGACGCCCGCCCCGACGCCGTGACCGAGCCGGAGCGCGAGCCCGCTAAGAAGGCCGCCAAGGCCTCTGCTGCTCCGAAGTCGAGCCGCTTCTATCGGTGGCCGGTGATGGGCAGGATAAACAGCCCCTTCGGCTGGCGGCGGCACCCGGTCACGCGGCGGCGGGACTTCCATACCGGGCTGGACATCAAGGCCAACAGGGGCGTGTCCATACGCTCGGCGCGCGGCGGCAAGGTGGTTTACGCCGGCTGGATGGGCGGCTACGGGAAGATCGTGGTCTTGGAGCACGACAACGGCCAGTCCACGTTCTACGCGCACTGCAGCTCGCTCTTGGTGAAGCCGGGCACGAAGGTGGAGGCCGGCAAGAACATCGCCAAAGTGGGGGCGACGGGGAGGGCCACAGGCCCCCACCTCCACTTCGAGGTGCGAAACGGCAACAAACCTGTGAACCCGCTGAAATACCTGAAGTAAAGCTCAGGCGGACAGGAGACCCGGTGGGGCTGCCCCCGGGTCTCTTTATATTTTGGGGAGAGAGTTGACATGGCTAAGTACGTTTTCATAACCGGCGGGGTGGTCTCCTCTCTGGGCAAGGGCATCACGGCTGCGTCCATCGGAACGCTCCTGAAGAAGCGCGGCTTCCGCGTCTCGATAATCAAAGTAGACCCGTACCTGAACGTCGACGCCGGCACGATGAACCCGTTCCAGCACGGCGAGGTCTTCGTGACGGACGACGGGGCCGAGACCGACCTCGACATCGGGCACTACGAGCGCTTCATAGACGAGTCGCTCCACGCGGACAACAGCCTCACGACCGGCAAGGTCTACTCCCTCGTGATAGACAAGGAGCGGCGCGGGGCCTACCTCGGCGGCACGGTTCAGGTCATACCTCACATAACGAACGAGATTCAGGACAGGCTGGTCAAGGCCGGCGAGGGGCACGACGTGGTGATCGTCGAGATCGGCGGCACAGTGGGCGACATAGAGGGCCTGCCGTTTCTGGAGGCGATACGCCAGATGTCGAGCCGCGTGGGGAGGGAGAACGTGCTCTACTGCCACGTCACGCTCGTCCCATGGCTGGAGGCGGCGCGCGAGCTGAAGACCAAGCCGACGCAGCACAGCGTTCAGGAGCTCCGGCGCATAGGGATACTGCCGCACATCCTGGTCTGCCGGACGAGCCGGCGCATGACCGAGGAGATGAAGAACAAGATAGCCCTCTTCTGCACCGTCCCGACCGAGGCCGTCATAGAGATGATGGACGAACCGACCATCTACAGGGTGCCTCTGAGCATGCACCGCCAGCGCCTGGACTCGCTGATACTGAGGTACCTCTCCCTGTCCGCGTCGCAGCTCTTCCCAGAGCCCGACCTGTCCGACTGGGAGCGCGTGGTGAGCCGCTTTACGAACGCCCCCCGCGGCGTCGAGATAGCCCTCGTCGGGAAGTACGTCCAGCTTAAGGACGCCTACCTCAGCGTGACGGAGGCGCTTAACCACGCCGGCATCGAGCACGACGCGAAGGTGACTGTCCGCTCGGTCGAGTCCTCTGACATCGAGAGGGACGGGGCCGAGACCCTGCTGGACGGGGTGGACGGGGTTCTTATCCCAGGCGGCTTCGGCGGCCGCGGCATCGACGGGATGATCTCCGCCATCCGTTACGCGAGGGAGAGGAAGATACCTATCCTAGGGATATGCCTGGGCATGCAGCTGATGGTGGTGGAGTACGCGAGGCACGTCTGCCGCTTGGCCGGAGCCCACAGCCAGGAGATGGACCCCGCGACGGTTCACCCCGTGATTCACCTGATGGCGGAGCAGGTCGGGATAGAAAAACTTGGCGGGACGATGAGGCTCGGCGCGTACCCCTGCGACCTGGCCCCCGGAAGCGCTGCTCGCCGGGCATACGGCGCGGACAGGGTGAGCGAGCGCCACCGCCACCGCTACGAGCTGAACAACACCTACCGAGGCAGGCTTGAGGAGGCAGGCCTAGTGGTGTCCGGCGTCTGCCCTGAGCGCAACTTGGTGGAGATAGTGGAGCTCCCAGCGAGCGCGCACCCGTGGTTCGTAGGCTGCCAATTCCACTGCGAGTTAAAGTCCCGCCCAACGCGCCCCCACCCGCTGTTCGCCGCGTTCGTCGGCGCAGCCCTGAGGGAGAAGGCCGAGAGGACGGGAGAGAATGAGGGGGAATAAAGGACATGGAGCTCGGTGAACGCCTATTGGATGCTATGCTAGCAGGCGCGGGCATGAACAGCACAAAGTTCAAAGCCACGCTCCAGCTGCTCGTCCCCTTGGTTATCCGCAGGGTCATGGAGCTTCTGAACGTCTCGGAGCGGGAGGCGTTCGAGACGGGCGAGGTCAACTTCCCGCACGAGGCGTGACGACATGGGCGCTAACGCTGGTACAATCGAGTTCACGGCCTACTGCCTTGAGGAGTACAAGGCGGCGGAAAAACTCAGGGGTGCGGACGTGATGAGGCTGTTCCGCAGGTACGGCGTCCTTGACTACATCGCGGCCAACTACGGCGCGCTGCACACCACCGGCGCCATGTACCTGGTCGAGGACATAAAGCAGTTCATCGAAAACCGCCGCGAAAAGGAACCGACGGCAGACCTTGTGCTATAATGGCCGCGCCGCATAGGGCACAGGCGGCACAATGATGGGGGGAGGAGATTTCGTGACCCCAGAAGCTAGCAAACATATAGAGGCCGCCAACACGGGAAATCCCACGCGGCAGTCCGCGGAGCCTTTTCGCGACCGCGACCGCGACCGCGGCGACGGCTTTCTCATCAGCGCCAGCCGTGAGATACTCGCGTCCGTAAACTCGATCGTCGGGCTGGCAGACATCACCGTCGAGACCGAGGCCCTGAGCAGCAAGGCCGTCGAGAACCTCGCCGCCATACGCAAAGTCGGCACTAACCTGGTCGGCATCGTCAACAACATACTCGACCTCCACAACATAAACACCGGCAAGATGGCGGTGATTCCGCACGAGTACAACCTTGCGGACTTGGTGCGCGCCGTGCTCGCGCTAAACTCCGCGCTGCGCGGCGGGCTGGGGTTCCGCATCGCCGCCGACGTGAACCTTCCGGAAAGGCTCATCGGCGATGACCTCAAACTCAAACTAATATTAAGCAAGATGCTGCGCAACGCCTTCAAGTACACGAGCCTCGGAAGCGTCACATGGCGCCTGTCGTTCGAGACCCTGAGCGAAAACGACGTCCTCCTCGTCTCGAAGATCACCGACACCGGGACCGGCATGAGGCCGGACGAGGCAGCCAGCCTGTTCTCCGAGACGGGACACAGGACTAAGGGCGACGGGTTCGGTATGCTGCTGGTCAAGCGCATGGCCGAGATGATGGGCGGAACGGTCTCGGTCAGCAGCAGGTACGGCAGGGGCAGCACCTTCACGCTCTCCGTGCCCCAGGGCATAGTGTCGCGCGACAAGCTTGGCCGCGAGCAGGCCGAGAAGCTGAACGAGGAAGCGGAGCGAGTGCGCGTGCAAATACACGCGGGCAAGGAACCGCGCTTCCGAATGCCCTACGCGAGGGTGCTCCTGGTCGACGACAGCCGCGCCGACCTCGACGCGCTGCGCGAGATGCTGAAGTCCTACGAGATCGAGGTGGACTGCCTTGAGAGCGGCGAGGAGGCGGTATGGGCGACGAAAAGCGGGGCAGTGCGTTACGACGCCATCTTTATGGATCACGTGATGCCAGGCATGGACGGCATAGATGCGGTGCGCACGATACGCGACGAGGTAGGCACAGCGTACGCGAGGAGCATCCCAATAATCGCGATGACCACAAACCCGACTGGGGCGAGGGAGATATTTTTGAGCCGGGGCTTCAACGACTTTTTGCTGAAGCCGTTCGACGCCTCAAGGCTCGCCGACGCGCTAGACCGATGGGTCAGGGACGCCGAGCGGGAAAAGGCGATCCTAGACGCGGCGGAGATGCCAGTGCCTCCTATAGACGGGGTGGACGTGAAAAGCGTTTTGGCCATCTTCGGCGGCAACGTCGGAGCCGTGGAGGACGCGCTGCGCTCCTACGTCTCGCACGCCAAATTTCTTCTGAACGGCTTAAGCCAGACGGAGTCGGAACTAGTGGCATATCAAGCGATTATGCGCGGGATAGGCGTCTCCAGCCGCTGCATATGCGCCGCCGTCATCGCGGAGGAGGCCGACGCCATGGAGAAGGCCGCGCGCAGCGGAAACGCCGCCTTCATCAAGGAGCGCCACACGTGGTTCGTGAAGTCGGTCGAGTCCCTCATAAACAGGATAGAGGACGCCGTCTGCGTCCTAGCATCGGCGGGAAAGGACGCCCAAGATGGCGTCGAAGTCGTTAAGCCCGCCGATCTCGCGCCGCAGGGAGGCAGAGCGGCCACCTCTCAGGACGCCTGACAGAAGCCGCTTCACAAGGACTACGGCGGTTCGTGGGCCGCATATCTCGGCCGAGTCGAGAGCCAGGGCCAGCAGGAGCTCCGTCGCGTCGTGCTGGCTGCGCAGCGCGTCGGGGTCTGGCAAAAAAAGGCGGGAGAATATCAGCGGGTTGGCCATAGCTCCCCTCGCCGCCATGACGCCGACGCAGCCCATTCCGAGGTAGTCGTTCACGTCGCCCTCGGAGTAGACGTCGCCCGACGCGCTTATCAGGCCGGGGAAGCGGGCCGCCGCGTCCGCCGTGACAAGCCGGTCTGCACGGCCCTCGTAGCGCTGCTCCGGCGTCCTGCCGTGGACGCACACGTTGTCCGCCCCGGCCTCGGCCAGCAGACCCACGAAGCGCAGGGTTTTCTCCGATCCCTCGCCGCCGAAGCGCCGCGTCTTGACCCACACCGGCAGGCCGAACTTTTTCAGCGACCTCGTCATAGCGAATGCCGTTTCAGGGCAGTTCATCAGAGCTGCGCCGGCCCCGTGCTTCGTGACCTTGGGCATTGGGCAGGCCATGTTCACCCCGATGGCCGCGAAGCCGGGCTCGATGCCCAGGGCCGTCTCCGCACCCTTCGCCATCGTCTCCGCGTCGCTCGCGAAGAGCTGCAGCACCACAGGCCCCTCGTCCGGCAGCAGGCGCAGAAGCGTCCTGGTCTTCGCCCCGCCGCGCGTAAGCCCCATGCAGCTGACCATCTCGGTGTGAGTCAGAGCCGCCCCGAGCCTGCGGAAGAAGCGCCTCAGGGGCGCCTTGGTCACGCCGGCCAGAGGAGCAAGCCACAAAGGGCCGTCCAGGGTCAGGCCGCCGGCGTTCATTTGGAGGGGCATGGCCGTTTGTTTCTCTCGTGGATCAGCCTCATGCCGTCTAGCGTCAGCCAAGGGTCTACGTGATCTATCGTCTTGGAGATAGACGCCATGAGCGCTGCGTGCCCGCCTGTCGCCACGACCGTCGCGGACGGAGCCCCGATCTCCTGCCTCACCCTCGTCACTAGGCTGTCTGTCATGCCGGCCGCGCCGTACAGCACGCCGGACTGAACCGACTCGGTGGTGTTTCGCCCTATGACCCCGGGCGGGAGCTCCAGCCCGACCTGCGGGACCTTCGCCGTCTTCCCGAAGAGCGCCTGAACGCTCGTGACGAGCCCCGGCGCTATGACGCCGCCGATGTACGCCCCGTCCGGCGCCACCACGTCGAGGGTTATCGCCGTCCCGTAGTCCGCGACTATGACCGGCGCCCCGTACTTTGCCTTGCCGGCAGCGGCGTTCACTATGCGGTCGGCACCGATCTCCCGCGGGGCCGAGTAGCGTATCTCTATCCCCGTGTCGATGAATGCGCTCACCATGAGGCATTCCACCCCGAAGTACGCCCTTACCGCCTCGCGTATCGGAAGGTCGAGCTGCGGCACGACGCTCGAAAGCACCGCGCTGTCTATCCGGCTCCCACCGCCAAGGCCGGCGGACTCCAGAAGCGACCTTATGTAGATGCCCCACTCGTCCGACGTGCGGAGTATCGAGGACAGACGCCAGTGCGCCCTCAGCTTCTCCCTGTCGAACACCCCCACGACCGTCGTCGTGTTGCCCGCGTCAATCACCAGAAGCATGACCACACCCCTCAATATATAAGAGAGAATCAGAAAAAGTAGAATGACGCCGTCCATTTTTTGAAATATGAAATATTATAAAGCAAGTAGCAAAGCGCGGGCAAGCCACGAAAAAACGTGCATGCGCTCTTTTGGGAGGGTTCGATGAAACACGAGACACGCGGGCGCACAAGGCTGCGCATGCCGTTCTATAAGATATTCTTCGCCCTGACGATGACGGCGGTTCTTCTGGCGATCGGGGCGGTCAGCGCCGGCGTCGCCTACTACGTCGTCAAAATATCGAAGGACCTCCCGACGGTCGTCGAGATGCTGGCCTACAAAAACAGCGAGCCGAGCGTGGTCTACGACCGGAACGGCGAGACCATCGCGCGCCTCTTCATCGAGAACCGAACCAACCTGAAGCTGTCCCAGGTCTCGCCTCAGCTCATCAACGCCATCATCGCCGCCGAGGACTCGGAGTTCTACCGGCACGCCGGCATTCGCCTGACGTCGATCCTTAGGGCTTTGTGGCGCGACCTCGCCGCTCGCGACAAGGTTCAGGGCGGCAGCACCATCACGCAGCAGCTGGCGCGCAACCTCTTCCTTACGCATGAGCGCAGCGTGACGCGCAAGGCCAAGGAGATAATCATAGCCATGCGCATGGAGAAGCTCTTCACCAAGGACAAGATTCTGGAGATGTACCTCAACACGATCAACTTCGGGCGCGGGGCATGGGGGGTCGAGACAGCGGCCCGGACTTACTTCGGCTGCTCGGCTGCGGAGATCGACCTTGCGCAGGCGGCCATACTAGCCGGGCTGATCCCTGCTCCGGGGCGCTACAACCCTCTGACCAACCTTGAGAACGCGAAGGCGAGGCAGAACTACGTCCTCGGGCGCATGGAGAAGCTCGGCTGGATCGACGCACGCCAGAGGCGCAAGGCATACGACGAGAAGCTGGTCTTCAAGCACACGCCCAACCGCATCGAGGAGTACAACCTGGCGCCCTACTTCGTCTCCCACATCCTGTTCAACGAGCTGCTGCCCAGGTATGGCACGGAGCTCGTCTACTCCGGCGGCATGAAGATACACACGACCCTCGACATCGAGATGCAGAACGCGGCCCAGGGCGCAGTGCTGGCGCTTAAGAGCCAGGGGGCTCTCGTGTGTTTGGCAGCCGAGACCGGCGAGGTGCTGGCGCTGGTCGGGGGGAAGGACTTCAAGGAGAGCAAGTTCAACCGCGCGACTCAGGCATACCGCCAGCCAGGGTCGGGCTTCAAGCCGGTGGTCTACGCCGCCGCGCTGGAGAGCGGGATCATGCCGACAGACCACTTCGTCGACGCCGAGCTCACGTTCGAGAACAAGGGCGGCTGGGGCAAGAGCTGGACCCCCAAGAACTACGACGGGAAGTACCACGGAGAGGTCACGGAGATACAGGCCCTGACGAACTCGTACAACACCGTGGCCGTGCGCGCGGCGGCGTACATAGGCACCCCGCCGATAGTCGCGATGGCGCGCGCGATGGGCGTGACGTCCGAGCACCTGCCCGACGACCTGTCCGTTGCGCTAGGGGCCGCGTCGGTCACGCCGCTTGAGATGGCCGTGGTGTTCAACTGCTTCACGAACGGCGGGAAGCGCACCCCGCCCATAATGATAAGGAAGGTCGTATCGGGCAACGGGGACGTCCTTGAGGAGCACGACCCCAGCCCGGTTCAGACAGTCAAGCCTGAGACCGCCTACACGCTGCGGTCGATGCTCTTCGACGTGGTGAACGCCGGCACCGGGACGCGGGCCAAGCTGCCGAAGGTTCAGGTCTTCGGGAAGACCGGCACGTCGAACGACTCGATAGACGCGTGGTTCCTCGGAGGCGTGCCAGGCATGACGGCGGTGGTCTACGCTGGGCACGACGACCACAAGACCCTTGGGCGCAACCAGACGGGCGGAGTGGTCGCGGCCCCGGTGTGGAAGACGTTCATGGAGTTCGCGACCGCGCACATGGGGACTAGGGAGAAGTTCGACGCGCCGCCCGCGTGGGTGGAGGTGGACGACGTGACGGTCTGCCGCGAGACGGGGTTCCTCGCCGTGAAGGGCTGCCCCGCCGTGAGGCTCTACATGCCGGCCGGGCGCGCGCCTGAGGCTGCCTGTCCCCTTCACGGCGGCGACGTCGCGCTGGCGCAGGCGGACTTCAACGCCCCGCGCCTGTACATGATAGACCAGGACGAGCTCCGGCTGAGCGAGGCCTCCCCAACCCCGGCGGCTCCGCAGGGGCAGCCTGAGGTGCTCAGCCCAGTCCCGGTCGCGCCGCCCGCGCCCTACCGTGACGACCCAAGCCCTGCGGACGCGGTCGAGGAGAGGTTCAGGAAGCTGCTGAAGCAGTACGGAATAGAGTGACGCGGCCTGGGGGTATAACTGCGCCTGTGCTATAATTTCGGCATGTGTCTGGCTGCGTTCTCAAATTTCTCAGGGGTGATTCTATGTCCGGGCATTCCAAGTGGGCAAACATCAAGCACAGAAAGGCGGCACAGGACGCCAAGCGCGGCAACCTGTTCCAGAAGCTGGTTAGGGCGATCATAGTCGCGGCCAAGGAGGGCGGCGGCGACCCGTCGATGAACATGAGGCTGAAGACCGCCATCGAGCGGGCCAAGGCCGTCAGCGTGCCGAACGACAACATCACCAAGGCCGTGAAGCGCGGCACCGGCGAGATCGAGGGGGCGAGCTACGAGGAGCTCACCTACGAGGCCTACGGGCCGAGCGGCGTCGCCGTCCTCGTGGAGGTCATGACCGACAACCGCAACCGCACCACGCCGGAGATACGCGCCCTCCTCACGCGCAACGGCGGGCAGATGGGCGAGAGCGGCAGCGTGGCGTGGATGTTCGAGCGCCGCGGCGTCATCGAGGTCAAAAACGTCGCGCCAGGCAGCGTCGATCCAAAGGGGAAGGCCAAGCCGAAGCCCGCGGACGAGGACGCGCTCATGAGCATCGGCCTGGAGCACGGCATGACCGACATGGAGAACGACGGGGACGTCTACACTCTGTCGTGCGACACGTCTGACCTTCAGACCCTAAGGGAGGCGCTCGAAAAGGCGGGCTACACCGTGGAGAGCGCCGAGACCCCCATGGTTCCGAAAAATCCCGTCGAGATCGCCGACGTCGAGACGGCGTCCAAGCTCATACGCCTCATCGAGGCGCTGGAGGAGCACGACGACGCGCAGAACGTCTACTCCGCGATGGAGCTCTCCGACGAGGTCGCGGCAAAGCTGGAGGAGGAAGAGTAGCTCCTTGCCGGTGTGCATGGGCGTAGACCCGGGCCTGGCGCGCATGGGCTGGGGGATAGTCGAGATGTCCGGCTCGCACGTGAGGGCGCTTTCCTTCGGCTGCGTGGAGACGGGGCCGGAGATGGACTTCCCGTCGCGGCTGCTCCGCCTTTACGAGGAGCTGGGCGCGCACATGGGCAGCGCGAAGCTGGACTTCCTGTGCGTGGAGCGCCTGTTCTTCGGGCGGAACGCGACGACGGCTGCGCTCGTGTGGCAGGCCCGCGGGGTCGTCATGCTGCTGGCCGGACAGAGGGGCATCCCCGTGCTGGAGCCGAAGCCGGCCGAGATAAAGGCCGCGGTGTGCGGAAACGGCAGCGCCGACAAGACGCAGGTTCAGCGCATGATTCAGCGCCTGCTGGCGCTCGACGCCGTCCCGAAGCCCGACGACGCCGCCGACGCACTGGCCGCCGCCGTGGCAGGGCTTGAGTACCGCCGCCGCGAGCTCAGATTGACATGATCCGATCGCTGCGCGGCACGGTGCTCTCCGTGCTCTCGGCCGGGGGGGCAGTCTCCGTCGTTCTGGACGTGAACGGGCTCGGCTTCGACGTCCTGTGCTCGCGCGGGGCAGGGACGCTCTGCGAGGCCGGGCGAGAGGCGCGGCTCACGGTGCACATGCAGGTGTCAGAGGCCGGGGCGTTCCTGTTCGGCTTCGCGGACGAGACGGAGCGGCAGCTTTTTCTGAAGATGACGGCTATAAAGGGAATAGGCGGCAGAACCGCCATGGCTATACTAGGTGCTATGGCCGCGTCGGAGGTCGCGCTGGCCGCGTCGACCGCTGACGTCGGGGCCTTTGCGCGAGTGCCTGGCGTGGGGCGCAAGACCGCCGAGCGGCTCTGCCTGGAGCTCAAGGACGGCGTGGCGGGCATAGAAAAGTCCGCAGGCCAGGACCTGCGCGCTGCTCGGAGCGCCGCGGGAACGGTGGAGGAGGCGCTGGTGTCGCTGGGATTCTCGAGGAGCGCCGCGGCTTCAGCTCTGTCAGTCGTGAGGGCAGCCCTAGCTGACGGAATGGACGAAATGACCGAGGAGGCGCTGCTTAAAGCTGCCCTGAAGGAGCTTCACGGTGCCTAAAGGGGTTGGTCAACCCCGAGGGGTTAGTCAACCCCAAGGGGTTAGTCAACCCCAAGGGGTTAGTCGACCCCAAGGGGTTTCTTCTAAAAAAGACTGCGAGCGGTTTGGAGACCGCAACTGGAGGTGTTGCAATTGACCCATCCTTCCTCTCTGTCGTACGGCAGGCAATGGGTGAACGATGACGACATAGCCGCGGTGTGCGAGGTGCTGCGCGGGGACTGGCTCACTCAAGGGCCGCTCGTCGAGCGCTTCGAGCAGGCGCTGGCGGAGTACCTTGGCGTCGGGCACGTCGTGGTGTTTGCGAGCGGGACGGCTGCGCTTCACGGCGCCTTCTACGCGGCTGGGCTGAAACACGGCGACCGAGTCCTAACCTCTCCCCTGACCTTCGCAGCGACCGCCAACGCCGCGCTCTACGTCGGGGCCGATCCGGTCTTCGCTGACATCGACTACGGCACTCTCTGTCTTGACCCGCTCAAGGCCGACAGGAAGCTGGCGGAGACGCCGCGCGTAGTGAAGGCGATAGTGCCCGTGAGTTACGCCGGATACCCGTTCGACATCACGCCGTTCATGATCATGGCGAGGGAAAACGGCGCAATACTCATAGAGGACGCGTGCCACGCCATAGGCGGCAGCCGCGAGAACTTCCGGGGCGACGTCAAAAAGATAGGCTTCGACGCCGACATGACGGCGTTCAGCTTCCACCCCGTCAAGAACATCACGACGGGCGAGGGCGGCGCGGTCGCGACCAACATATCGCGTTTCGCGCGCCGTCTCCAGCTTTTCCGCAGCCACGGCATCACGCGGAACCACGCCGAGTTCAAGGACGTCCACGCTGGCCCATGGCACAGCGAGATGCGCGTGCTTGGATATAACTACCGCCTGTCGGAGATACACTGCGCCCTCGGGCTGAGCCAGCTGAAGCGGCTGGACTCGTTCGTTGAGCGGCGCAGGGAGATAGCCGGCCTGTACCGGCAGCTGCTTTCGGGAGTCCGCGGCGTCTACCAGCCGCCGGCGGCGACGGGGCACGCGTATCACCTGTTCCCGATCCGCGTGCCGGCCGAGGACCGCCTGCCACTTTTCAACCACCTGGCCGCGCGCGACATCACGCCGCAGGTGCACTACCGCCCCGTCCACCTGCAGCCGTACTACAGGGAGCGCTTCGGCTACAAGACCGGGGATTTCCCAGAGGCCGAGTCGTTCTACGACGGCGCCCTGTCTCTGCCGATGTACCCCTCCCTGACGGACGAGGACGTAGAGCACGTCGCGACCGGCATAAGGGAGTACTTCGAGAACATCTAGGAGGCCCGGCATGGGACAGATACAGATAATAGTCGAGGGGATGACCGCCTCGGGGAAATCGACCGTGGTGAACCTGCTGGCTCGCCGCATGAAGTTCGACGTCATGCCCGAGGAGTTCCGCGACCAGTATGACCTGCTGAGCCGCTTTCACCACGAGAGACGCTGGGCGTTCCCGATGCAGCTGAACTTCCTAGTGACGCGGTTCTCCCAGTATATGTGCGCGTCGGAGGAGAGCAACTACATCCTCGACCGCAGCCTGTTCGGGGACAAGGTGTACGCCGGCCTGTACTACAAGCTTGGGTACTTCCGGGACAGCCAGTTCGGGTGCTACCTGACGCTCTACGACTCCTTGCTTCGGTACGTCAAGCCGCCGCACCTGCTGATACTGGTCTACTGCCCGTTCGACGAGATAATGAGGAGGATCAAGGAGAGGGGCCGCGACGACGAGATAGCCGCCGGCTCTGACTACTGGCGCGCGCTCTACGACGCATACGCTCCGTTTCTGGACTTCGTGAAGTCGGAGATAGACATCCCCAACTTTTTGATCCTCGACCTCTCCGACCCGGAGTTCATCAACACGCCATCAAAGGTGGAGAAGTTCCTGGAGGATGTCGGGAGGTTTTTCCCGGGGAGGAAGCATGCTTAAGACCGTTATTTACGTTGTGCGCGACTCTATGAGCCGTTACCTGAAGCAGGAGGGTCTGATCCGCACGCTTGGGATCATCCGGCGGCGCCTCGCTTACCGCGTGGTACCGCTCTGGGACAAAACCAAGGCCAACCTCGCCGAGCCTCTGTTTCGCAGCGGCCTGCTTAGAAGGAACGTCATCCCAGCAAGGGCGGTATTATTCGACGAACACGTCGTTCTGATTGACTCCCGTGCCCTGGACAGCTTTGTCGGCGGCTCATGGGTTAAGAGAGAGAGAGAGAGAGAGAGAGAGAGAGAGAGAGATTTCTGCTGACGCTTACTCGAGCAGCCTTATCTCTCTCGCGGCGCGATGCGTCGAAGCCCTTGGGCGCGAGAGTCCTGTTTTCCTCGATATAGGCGCGAACACCGGGTCGTTTGCGCTGCTGGCGGCGGTGATGCCGAACCTGCAGGTCTTTGCGTTCGAGCCCCAGAGGCGGTGCTTCGAGATTCTGCAAAGCGCCATACGGCTTAACAATCTAGAGGGCTCGACGCGCGCGTTTCGCATGGCTCTCTCCGACCACGCCGGCGAGATGAGCCTGAAAATCCCGATGTGCACGCCGAATACCGGCCTCGCCACCCTAGGCGACCGGCCTATGCGTTTCAACTCGTACACCACCGAGAAGGTGCGCGTGTCGACGCTCGACGCCGAGATGGAGAGGCTGTCGATACCGCGCGTAGATTTCATCAAGATCGACGTTGAAGGGCACGAGCTGTTCACTCTGCGCGGAGCTGAGAACACGCTGAAGAGACTCCGTCCACTGATAATCGCCGAGTTCAACGCCGAGAACACGGCGCAGAACGGTTACGACAGAGGCCTAATCCTAGACTACATGGCCGGCCTAGGTTACTCCTACCGCCCAGTCAGCGACGAGGACGTCCTGCTCTACCCGCCGGAGCACCGCGCCATAGCGGAGGCGGCGTGCGGGCACCTTTGCGGCAGCAACAACTAGAGGGCGCGGGGGCCACCGACGGAAAAGATATGGAATTTTAGGTCGTGGAAAAGATTCAGATTCTTTTCCAGATCAGTGTTGTCCGCGGAACAACTGCGGTGCTCTTGTGCCTTCTACCCATTGGCCTCACCCCCTTTCGCTTGCGGGGCTAAGCCTCGGAGGTGATTACCCCCTACGCCCCGATGTCACTCGGAGCCTCCGTTGGAGATTATACCACGAAAAATTACGGAGGGGCCATAAAAAATCCGGGGGATTTTCGCGCTTGGGGTCTACGCTCCCTCTCCGAGTGCGGGCATAGCCGCTCGGCCTGGCCTGGGAAGCTAGCTCCCCCTTGGCTGCTCCTGCCGCGGCTCCGTCTACGAGGGAGGTCGCTGGCCTCTTGGAGAGGGCGCGGAGCGTGTGGTACAGTCCTTCGGACATTGGGTCTACGACCTCTCGAAGTCGCTCCTCAACTCGCCACCGACTCGCGCGCGGGGAGGCCGCCCTTCGGTGTAAGAGAGGCAAGCGTGCGCCCACCCGCCTCGCCCCCAGCCGCCGTCATATGGCCAGCAGGCCGAAAGGGAAAATTCTTCCATAATACTCTTGACAACAGCGCGGAGGTAGTGTATAGTGCCGACTTATGAACGAGCGGGGAGGGGGACTAGCTCCCCAAGTTGGACATGCTCGAAAGGGTGGACTAGCGTGTACGAAACGGAAGGCTTGTTCGGTCGGTTCGTCAGTATGGTTGCGGATGGTCTGTGGGGCACTCCCGTTGCCCAATGCTTCACATTCGCAATATTTGGCCTGTTTGGCGTCTCATGCGTCATAATGCTCGTGGGCAGACTATTCGGCAAGTCTGTCTGGTACTCACGGGTTATGGAGCATGTCCCGGCCCTGTTGACTACGCTAGGGCTACTCGGCACGTTCTGGGGGATAGCGCAAGGGCTTTACGATTTCGACGTGACCCAGATCGAGAAGAGCGTTCCTCCACTTCTTGAGGGCATGAAGCTGGCGTTCTGGACTTCTATTTTAGGGATGACACTAGCGTTTTTTCTGAAGTTTGCCGAGTTTGTGTTCCCTCAACCCACGGGTACTAGCCCGGGAGCAAAGAGCGCGGATGATATATACGAGGCTATCCGCGCCCAAAAGCAGGCCGTGGATGACTTGAAGACCGCCCAGATTGAGGCCGTGGGCAAGCAGATCGCCGCCGTTGACCGCTTGGCGACGGCTATCGGCGGTTCCGGCGATAACTCGCTCGTCTCGCAAATCACCATGATGAGGAGCGACGCCCGCGACAACAACCAAAAACTGATGGAGAGCAACAAGACTCAGAGCGAGGCGCTCATAAAAGAGTTCCATGACCACGGCACAACGCTCGTTACCGAGTTCCGTAAATTCGCGGAGCAAATGGCCGAGAACAACTCCAAGGCCTTCATCAAGGCTCTGGAGGACGTCATTCGTGATTTCAACACGAAGATCACCGAGCAGTTCGGGGACAACTTCAAGCAGTTGAACGAGGCTGTCGGCAAGCTCCTCATCTGGCAGGAGAACTACAAGCAGCATGTCGAGACACTCACGGAGCGCTTCAAGGCGGCACTAGACGGCATAGAGAAGTCAGACGCCGCTATAGCGAACATAAGCGCGAACACGGACTCCATCCCGGCCACGATGGAGAACCTCGCCGGCCTGTTGACCAAGCTGGACGTTCAGGTCGAGCAGGCCTCGGCACTGCTGGACGGCTTCGCGGCCATGCGGAACAAGGCCGACGAGGTCTTCCCGACGATCCAGAAAGGCATGGAGGGACTGACGGAGAGCCTGATGTTTAGCGCGAATGCATTCACGGCAAACCTTGGGGCATCCGTGGACGGGCTGAAGCGCTCTGTCACCGACGCGTTGGAAGGGCAGCTCCTGCCGCTGGTTCAGAAGGAGTTCGAGGCGCTGTCAAGCGGACTTAAGGACAGCGTCGAACAATGCACCAACACGCTGGAGACTTCGGTCAAAAGCCAGAAGGACAGCATGGAAGCACTTATGCTTGACATGATGGATAGCGTTAAGGCGTCCACAGCGGAGGTCTTGGAATCCGTCACCCAGCAGCGCGAGACGTTGCAGAAGGCCGCAGATAGCGTCATGGCTATGCAAACGGAAATAGGCACAGCCATAGACAGGACACTAGAGGGGATTAAGAATTCTCTCACCGACGCCTTGGAGAAACAGCTTCTTCCGCAGGTTCAGGCAGAGTTCGAGGCGCTGTCAAGCGGACTGAAGGACAGCGTCGAGCGCTGCACAGGCACGCTGGAAACTTCGACCCAACGCCAGAAGGACGGCATGGAAGCGCTGACGCGTGACCTGACGGATAGCGTTAAGGCGTCCACAGCGGAGGTCTTGGAATCCGTCACCCAGCAGCGCGAGACGTTGAAAAATGCCGCCGCAAAAGTCTTGGAAATGCCACCGGCAATAGGCGCGGCCATAGACAGAACCTTACAGGGAATTCAGAGTTCTCTCACCGACGCCCTGGTGAACCAGCTGATCCCGCATATTGAGAAGGACTTAGAGGCGCTGTCAAGCGGATTGAAGAACAGCGTCGCGTACTGCACCAACACGCTGGAAACTTCGGTTAAAAGCCAGAAGGACGGCATGGAAGTATTAACGCGCGACCTCACGGATTTGGCTCAAAATTTGACACGGAGCGTTTCCGCCTCCAGCGATCAAATGCAAGCCGCTGTGAAGAATGTTGTGAAGAGCGTAACGGATACGGTAACAACCTCAGAGAAAATACTGAGGGATAATACCGACGACGTAAAACGGCTTTTCGAGAACACCTTCCAGACGATCGAAAAGGGAACTGCGGAGAATCTTGGTAAATTCACCAAGACTATGGATGAATCGCTAGAGATGGAGCTGGTGAGTGCTTTCATGAAGCTTGCTGACCACATAGCTACTCTGTGGACACGACTTCATAACGACACGCAAAAGCTGTCTAATACTCTGACCGATCTGGTGAATAAAGTGAACGGTTTGCAAAATAACCTGCAAAATCTCCAGCGCCAACAGAGTGGTGGTAACAGGCCATGAACGTCAATGAAATGTTCGGCGTGCGGCGCGGCAAGCATGACGACCCTTGGAGCTCGGTGTCCGACCTTATGTCGGGGCTGATGATAATCTTTATGTTCGTGGCCATAGCCTACATGACCAGCGTCCAGCAGGGCAAGAAGAAGATAGAGAACATCGTCATCTTGTGGGATAAGACACAAGAGGCAATCTATCGCGACCTGTATAACGAGTTCAAGGACGACCTCCCGAAGTGGAGGGCTTCTCTGAACAAGGAGACTCTGTCTATTCGGTTCGAGGAACCGTCGGTGTACTTCGAGACTGGCAGTGACATCTTGAAGGACGAGTTCAAGAAGATACTGAAGGAATTTTTCCCGCGCTACTTGAATAGACTCCGCAAGCACCGAGAGAACATAGCGGAGGTGCGGATAGAGGGGCACACGTCCTCGGAGTGGGTGGATGCGAAGAACGAGCTCGATGCCTATTTCCGCAATATGGAGCTGTCGCAGAGCAGAACCAGATCTGTCTTGCAGTACTGCCTGACTCTACCCGCAGTTTCCTACGACATACCATGGATGCGGGACACTATAACGGCCAACGGCCTCTCCTCAAGCAAGCCTATACTCACATCGGACGGCAGAGAGGACAAGTCGCAGTCGAGGCGCGTTGAGTTCCGCGTGAGAACAGACGCGGAGAAGCGTATCGTGACCATACTGGAGGAAATCAGATGAGGCTGGATCCCGAAGAGCTTTTTAGGAAACTCACAATGCTAGAAACAGTAGCAGGTGTGCGCCCGATCAAAGCCGGGGATGTTGTTACGTTGCCCCCGAAAGAGCTCACAGTGACCATAGACATCAAAGAAGATCCAGAAGGGGCTAGAAATGTAGAATTCACGCACAACGCCATATTCTACGGCGACATACAGGTCGTGTTGTACATTCCTGAGATACCGTCCACTCCTGAGCAGGCATGGCCAAAGTTCCATTTTATGGAATGCCGTACCATAACACGTATGAAGAACGAGGGGCGCTTCAATCGTTATACGATCACAAGCGTTACCACAGGTGATTTTGAAATGGACAATAGGCTAACTAAGTACAAGCTAGACGTATGCCGTAACTGCCTAGGTGGTTATGACTACAAGGGCTATAGAGGTAAACCACAGGCAGTGAAAGATCATATTGTGTCGTCATTCAACATCGCTAAGTTCTTTGAGGAACATCGCGAGAAATTTTTTAGCGAATTTCCGACCAGACCTGTACGAGGCACCACATACCCGCTGAATTGGAAAGATATTTCGCTGGCCTACCGACAGAGTCGTTCTTGGCATTGCGAGAAATGCGGCGTGAATCTCGAAAGCCCATGCCCCAGCGACCTCCTCCACGTCCACCACAAAGACGGTAATAAATGGAACACCGCCGCTGACAACCTCATCGCTCTCTGCAAGCTGTGCCATAACGAGCAGCACCCTAACGCTCGTCTGAACGTGACAGAGCATGAGCGGCGCATCATCGAGGAATGCCGTCGGGCAGACTCGGAGAAGGCGATAAGCGCTATCGCGGCGTGCCGAGCAGCGCCACCAAACTATGGGAGCTAAGCCCCCTTGACAAACGCGGTGGCGTGTGCTACAGTGACCCTACCTCGCGCGCGTGGGGATTGAAACTCAGTCATCATTGCCTTGCCCTGTATCTCGATCGCCACGCCCCCTCGCGCGCGTGGGAAGGGCAGTAAAAAGTCCGGGGGAGATTCACTTGAGTCTGACCGCATCCCCCCGGATTTTTCCTATCTCCCCCTAGAGTCGCCCCTTGGGGTCGACGCCCCAGCGAGGAGGCCGTCGGCGACGTCGTTTTGAAGGCAGATGTAACGGATGTGTTTTGAGGCCGGCTGCATCGCGGGCGCTCTCCTTCATCGGGGTTGTATATGGCGTCGAGCGCCTGCTTTAGCTCTTGCGGGGGCGTGAAAAGAGCGGGGGCTCCCTTGCCACGAGGGAGTGGCCTTCCCAGTGGCTCTGCCACCCCCCGGCCCCGTCAAGGGGTCTCGGCCCCCCAATGCTGTATCTATGGTCGCTATGGTCGCTTTTTCCTCTAGAGCCGCGCCATCACTGGGCTCACGGCAGCGACCATGCCCTGAGGCGGATGGTCGCTATGGTCGCTTTTTCCAAAAATATCGCCGTCTTTGGCCGCATGATCGCTCCTCCTCTACTATATACACTCTCTCTAGCTTTATCCCTTAAAGAAAATGGTCGCTGATGGCACCCCCTACCTATATATACCCCCAACTTCTCCCATGAGGATGGCAGGCGACGGCCTGAACCTAGACGGGACGCCCAAGCGACCATAGCGACCATCCGTTTTCTAGC
>JAISUL010000058.1 GCA_031272145.1 Synergistaceae bacterium | reverse complement strand
TCAACAGCGGCATCTCCCTCGACGACGTGATTCGCTTCACCGGCCTGACCCGCGAGGAGCTTTCTCAGGCTCAGGGCGTTGGGGAGGGGTAGCGCCCTCCCCTAACCCGCCACCACCTCTAACAGGGACGCCCCGTAGCGCCGCCGGTTCACGGCGCTTCTTCTCACCAGCTCGTCGCGGGTGTGCGACGTTGCGGCGCTGCCGAAGCCGAGGTAGGCCGGTGCTCCGGACGTCTGGGAGCAGTACGCGGTGGTGAAGGAGACCATGCGACTCACCGTCGCCTAAGGGCGACCCGTAACTCGCCAACAACTGGGCGCCCGGGGGTGGGAGTAGCAAGCTCCTGCCCCCTAGCACCGGCACCGGCGGAGTCGCGCATATGACTCGAATATCCCGCGCAGGACGCCGATATAATTTTCCTCTGAGCACGCCTCCAGCACCTTTTTCCCTGCTGCCTTCTTGCGCTCAACTACGTCACCTCCGGCCAAAATGGTTCTCACGGCTTTGCAGAGGCTTTCAGGGGTGTTCAAGTCAATCAGAAACGCCCCTTCGCCCACTTGGTCGCGTAAGCCCGGCAGGTCGGAGTAACACACGGGGCAGCCCAGTGCGAAGGCCTCCAGCGGCGGGATGTTAGTCTGGCCGAAGTACGTCGGCATCACTAGCGCGACGGCCTGCCTGTAAAACGCGATTACATCCGCCCTCGGCACGAAGCCGGGGAAAAACACCCTGTCCGCCAGCCCCATCTCGCGGACGCGCTCAATCAGGCGCTGCTTTAGGCCGAAGTCGCTTCCCGTGAAAACCGCCCCTACGCCGCTGTCCCTCATCAGCGCCAAGGCGTCCAGTATGTACACGTGGTTCTTGTGCGCCCAAAACTGCGCGGGATAGAACAGAAACGGCATATCAATGGAGTACTTAGCGCGGACGTCGACCGCCTCGTCTCCGGCGTCTAGCATCGGGAAAAACGGTGCCGTCAGCACCCTGTTCAAATCCACGCCATAGCGCTCGTGAAGCATCCGCCCGCTCGCCGGAGAATCGACCAGCACGGCCACGGCCTTAGGAAAGCTCTGCCGGTATATGAACTCGCGGCGCTCAAACTCAGTGTTAGCGTAGACCTCAGGGAACTCCGGCCAATCCCTTTGGCACTGGTCCCACAGGGTTATGATGTAGTTATGCCTTTCAAGCCCCATTCCGTATGACGACGGCGTTAGGAAGTACACCATATCTACCCCGTGCTCGTCTAGAAGCCCGTCTATGCAGCCCTTGAACGGCACTAGCAGCCCGAGCGAGTCGCGCAAAACCTTCGCGGCGATCCTGTGCAGGAGGCGCCGGATGCTGAACTTGACGCGCACCGCCTCGATTCCGTCTGCCTTCAGAATTTCCTCGTTCTCCTTCGTGAACACGAAGAAAACGTAATCAACGCCCTCAATCGGATGTTTTCTCAGCAGCCTTACAACTGAGTACGCCTGTTGAAACCCTCCACCGACTGACGCGTTTTGTTCGAGGAAAACGCCCACCTTCATGAGACTACCCCCGTTTCCCAATCACCGCGACCGCCGCCCAAGACCCTAGGCTGGGCTCTTGCTCGGTCATCCACTCCGTTATGGACAGGGCCTCCATGCCCGCCGCCTTCAGCATCATCTCAAGCTCCGGCTCGAAGAAGTACCTCATGCTGTGGCTCTCGCTGAATCTTTCTATGCGGCCGTCGCCTTTGAACTCGACAAACGCGTCGTAGTCAACCCTAACCACGTTCCGCTCGGAAAACAGCGTCGGGCGGGCTATGCGGGTTAACTTCACGCTTTTATCCTCAACCTCTTTGACTCGAACCTCCGGACGCAGAGTCAACACAGCGGGGCCGTACCAGAAGTCCAACACAGCCACGCCGCCGGGGGACAGAGCGGCGTTGATGGCCGCCAGGCTGCGCGCCACGTCCTCGTTCGCCGTCTGGTAGCTGAGCACGTGAAACAGCGCCGTAACGCAGTCGAAAATCTCTCTCTCTCTCTCTCTCTCTCTCTCTCTCTCTCTCTCTCTCTCTCTCATATCCCCCAAGACTAATCGGACGCTCCCTGGCCCTATCCCCGCGCAGTTTCGCCTTGCCTCGGCAAGCATGCTCTCACTGAGGTCTACGCCCAGCACATCCCAGCCCATGCTGGCAAATTCCCTTGTGTAGCGGCCAGTGCCGCAGCCAAACTCCAGCATAGAGCGCGGAAACTTATCCCCCAGCCGTGCGCGGATCAGGCCGTCGGCGTACCGAGCCTCGGCAGCGTAGTCCTTCTCGCGGTACAGCAGGTCGTAGTACTTCCCGTACTCACCGAAAGTTCCCATGCTACGCCAGCTCCTCGGCGACGGAGCGCACTGCCTCAGCGCAGTACTCTATCTGCACGTCCGTCATTGCAAGGCCGCTTGGAATGTAGAAGCCCCTCCGTGCTATGGCCTCGGCCACGGGGTAGCGCTCGCCGCGGAACATGCCCATCTTTTGGAAGACCGGCTGCTCGTGCATCGGCCAGAAGAACGGGCGGGTGCCGACGCCCCTTTCCTTCAGGCGCCGCTCGAACTCCACCGCGGCGTCTTCGGCCCCGAATCCGTCCTCCAACACTAAGCCGAACACCCAGTAGATGTTCTCGGCGTACTCAGTCCTTTCGACGGGAAGGCGTAGGCCGCGGACGCCCTTCAGCAGGCTTTGGTACATCGCACCGGTGCTGCGCTTTTTCGACACAGAGGCGTCCAGCCTCTCAAGCTGCGCCATGCCTACCGCGGCCTGAAGGTTCGACATTCGGAAGTTGAAGCCCAGCGCGTCGTGCACGAAGCGGCGCGGTGGCGCGAAGCAGAGGTTGCGCAGGGAGCGGCAGCGCTCGGCAAGGGCGTCGTCGTCGCATAGGATCATCCCGCCCTCGCCAGTCGTTACGTGTTTATTTGGGTAGAAGCTGAGGCAGCTCACGTGTCCCCAGCCGCCGCATGCCTTATTACTGCAGGTTTGGCCTATTGCCTCCGCCGCGTCCTCGATGACCAGCAGGCCGCGGGCGCTGGCAAGGGCGCACAGGGCCGCCATGTCGACCGGCATTCCGTAGATGTGCACTGCCATGACAGCACGCGTATTGGGCGTTATCTTGGCCTCGACCGACGCGACGTCCATGTTCCACGTGTCCGGCAGGCTGTCGGCCAAAACCGGCACCAGTCCCGCGCGAAGCACTGCCGCCGCGCAGGATATTATTGTAAACGACGGAAGTATGACCTCCGAGCCCTTGGGGAGGCCGAGGGCCATTACAGCCGCGTCGAGGGCAGCGCTGCCGTTGCACACCGCCACGCCGTGGGCGCGCCCGCAGCGTGCGGCCATGCCGCGCTCCAGCCGCTCCACGAACGGCCCTTCCGATGAAATCCAGCCGGTATCCACGCATTCGGCCAAATAGCGCTTCTCGTTGCCTGACAAGTCTGGTTCGTTCACTGAAACGTTCATAGTTCACCTCATAGGATTAAAGCGTGTTTTGTCGGAGTCTCCGGCGTAAGGCCCCTGTTTGACCTCGACCATTTCGACGTCCTCCAAGGCCTCAAAGCCGTGGCCACCGGACGCCAGCAGTATCACGTCGCCCGGCCCGAGCTCGCTGCTGCCGAGTGGCCTCAAATCAGGGCCGTAAAAGTCCACGCGCAGCCTGCCCCGCCGTATGAACAGGGCTTCCTGCGTGAAGAGCACCTCGCGCGGAACCGGATTGTGAAAGTGCGGCGCTATGGCCTTCCCCGCGGGGTGGCTCATCAGGGCCAGCTGCTGGGAGAACTCCGGCGGCGTGAAGAACTCGATGCCGGCCTTGGAATCGGCCGCCGCGCGCAGAATAATCGCGTGAATGACGCCGCCGAAGCGCAAGAACTCCGCGCTCATGGCAGCCTCCTCCTCAGGCGGCGGTCACAAAGTTGGGTATAATGAAATGATGGGTAATCGGGGCGCGAAAACCCCAGGGGTCTCAGACCCCTAGCCGACGAAGGCCGCCAGCGGGGAAGCGAGAGTAAGAAGTAAGAAAAGCAGTAAGAAAAGCTCTCTCTCTCTCTCTCTCTCTCTCTCTCTCTCTCTCATGCAGTACGCCAAGCTGAACATGCCGCACAGAGCCGAGGACGGGACGAAAATTGGCCGCTGGCGCGCGGCGCTGGCTAGCTCTCTCGTCGACTGAACAACGCGCGACACGATGTCCGGATCCTCGTATGAGTTAGTTGGCGAGTTGCGGCAGGCGTCAAGCGCTGCGCCGTAGGACGGGTAGCGCCGGTAGATGGCCATATTAACCGCTCTCTTAATGATGCGTTTCAAAAACATCTGAGCTCACTCCTTTATGACAGACAGCGCTTGATGGCCTGCTAGACCGAGAGCAGGAAGCCGTTTTTGTCCAGCCGTCTTCCGAACCGCTCGAAGATTCCGATGCCGTCACACATATAGCCGTAGTTCTTATAGAACGCCTCCACCGCGTGCCGCGTTTCAGAAAACGGAAGAGTGCGCCGACGGTAAAATGGCCAGCTATTTTTATGAACGAGAACACGGCTCTTAGCATTCTCGAATATCGACACCATAACTACCCCGGCGTGCATGGAGTACGTGCCCTTGGGGTCGTAGACGGCAAGGGCAACGTGGATGACATCATTCTGATTACTCAATTCCTGGACACCTCCGCAAAAAGTTTCCCGCCCTTGTGCACGACGTTGTACCTCGGATTACTCTCACGTATCAGACCCTCAAGCACATGCGGGTCGTCTGGAAGATGATACGTGCATATGGCAAGACGCGGCAAGGCGTTCTCCGCGACGAAGCGGTCTATGGTGGTAAGCATCACGCGCTCCGAATCTCTCTCTCAACGCGGTTAGCGCCGGAGTTTCCACGCGTAGTGCCATTCAGAGACATGATGGCGGTTGACTCCGCGTCGCCAAGCCCCTTGTTGACCGCGTGTATGTTTTTGTTCAGCTCGGCGGTTTTCAGAAGCAGCGCGTACGTCCTGGCCGCAGGCTCGAAGGCGTAAACTGTGGCTCCTTTCACCGAGGCGTAGGCCGAGAAATCGCCTATCCATGCCCCGGCATCGATCACGATGTCCCCCGGTTTCACGGTAACATCCACGAGATCATTTTGAAGACAGTAAGGGACATCTGGGAGCGCCTTGAAGTCGGTCACCCTTTCGTCATAGCAGTCGTCATGTTTAAGATAAACCTCGAAAGTCTCGTGTATGATGATACGACTCAACATAAGCGCATCGTCCACCTCTAGTTTCGGAAAACGGACTTCCCCAATATGCAAGACGCCGTCTTGTCTCATGAATTTCTCATAAAAATGTGCCGCCTCCACCGCGTGCCGCGTTTCAGACCATGTGCGTGCCTTGCCGGATATGGCGGAAAGCAGCCAAAGCCGGAACGCCACAAGCCAGTCCCAGCGGTATGCATCGCCGGTTGCCCAGTCGCGCAGGTGGGTAAGCACCCTCTTTGTTTCACGAGCCAGCTTCTTTTGCAATGTGCCGATACTCATCGGATGTACCTCCTAATTTTTCTACTTCGCGAAATACTGCAGCGCGATCGGAACTAGAATGGACACCATGATCGCGCCAAACAGCCACCAGAGGCGGGCTTCGAGACGGTTGATATCGCCCTTGAGCTCCGTCCTGAGATCCTTAATGTCACCCTTAAGCTCCTTCCTAAGTTCCTTGACGCCGCTCTTAAGCTCGCTTTTAAGCTCCTTAACGTCGTCCTTAAGCTCCTTGATTTCGTCGTGCATCACGTCGAGCTTCTTTTCGACGCGCGCCTCTAGCTTTTCCTGCGCAGTCTTCACGGCACCTATGTCGGAATCCAGGCGCCTGACCTCGGCCTCGAAGCGTTTCTCGTCCACCGGTGTGATGGAGGCGGGGACGCTCTCGGGCTGGCCGTGTCCGCTCGGGCGCGGTGGCTTCACGAGGGAGGCGAAGCTGCCCCTATCCGTGGCTGTTTTTGCTGTTGCTGCGTCTGCCATAACTACTCCCTCCTTGCCCTACTTCGCGAAATACTGCAGCGCGATCGGAACCAGAATGGACACCATGACCGCGCCGAAGACCCACCAGAGGCGGGCTTCGAGACGGTCAACTTTGGCGTCAAGGCGGGTGATGTCACCCTTGAGCTCCTTCCTAAGCTCCTTGATGTCGCCGTGCATCACGTCGAGCTTCTTTTCGACGCGCGCCTCTAGCTTTTCCTGCGCGGCCTTCACAGCGCCTATGTCGGAGTCCAGGGGCCTGACCTCTGCCTCGAAGCGTTTCTCATCCGGCACGTTCGGATTGGCCGTTGGGCCGCTCGGGCACAGCGGCTCAACGGCATGGGCGAAGCTGTCCCGGACCGCGTTCATAGTATACTCCTTTTCCGGAGGGCAGGATTGCTCATGCGCTGGGGCGGTCGAACAGCACTAGGTACACCGTCATGTCGTTCTCGGCTAGGAAGGCGGTGATGGCCTCGCTCGCTACTCTCATCGCCTCCTCCCTCGGATAGCCGAAGATACCTGCCGATATTAGGGGAAAGGCCACCGACTGGCAGTCATGGGTCTTGGCCAGGGCCAGGGACTTCTCGTAGCACGAGCGCAGCAGAGCCTCCTCGCCTGCCTCGCCGCCATGCCAGACGGGCCCGACGGCGTGAATGACGTACTTCGCGGGCAGGGCGTATCCGTTCGTTATGACGGCGTCGCCAGTGTCGCAGCCTCCGAAGGCGTCGCACTCCTGCTGGAGCGCCTCAGCGCCAGCGGCGGCGAATATCGCTCCGCAGACCCCTCCGCCCATCTGGAGCCCGTTGTTTGCGGCGTTGACGATGGCGTCCGTCTCCATCTTCGTGATGTCGCCATGAACTATGTTGAACGGCATGACTTACTCCTCCTCTTTTTATGGGGGCGCGTCCCCTTTGGAGAGACGCGCCGGAAGTTCCTTGGGTCACTTCTTCTCCTTGTCCCGGTCGCAGACGAGGGTTCCGCCTATGGCGAAGTCCTCGTGAGGCATGTCGTAGAAGATGACCCTGACGTTGCCAGGCACGGTCTTGAGACAGTCGCAGGCTAGATCCGTGACCTTGGCCGCAAACTCGCGCTTCGCCTCGGTCGAGCGTCCCTTGATCAAGTGAACCTGAATGATCGGCACCGTGATCACCTCCTCGGTTCCTGATTTGGAATCCAGCCAATCATACACTAAAATCGTGGCGTGCGGAGCGCTGCGCTCCGCGCCGATGTAAGGAGGCGTGTCATTGGAACTCTGAGGGATTTTTCTTTGGGCATTGGGCGAAGATGCAAGGCCGTGCTTCGGCGCGGGGTCAAGGCTGCACTGCGCTCGCGGGCAGCCGAACCTATGCTCGGACGGCTCTTCGCCGACAGGGCGTTCTGCTTGATGCTGCACCGCGTGGCGCCGCACGACCCGGCTAGGCTTGCGTCAAACGAGATGAGCAAAGTGTCGCCGACGGAGCTTGAGAGGTTCATACGCGAGGCCTTGGACGGAGGGTACAGGTTCGTCTCGCTCTCGGATGCGCTCGGCCTCATGGCTCAGAAAAGCGCTCCGGCTGGCAAATTCATCGTCATGACCCTCGACGACGGGTACAGGGACAACCTCACGAACGCCCTGCCGATCTTCGAGAAGTACGGCGTGCCCTTCATCCTGTATCCGAGCACGGCCTTCATCGGCAGCGGCGTCCTTCCGTGGTGGCACGCTCTGGAGGAAATCCTGCTGCGCCGCGACAGGGTGAGCTTCATGGGCGAGTCCATCGCCGCCGCATCGATGGACGAAAAGAACCGCGCGTTCGAGGCCGTCCGCAGCAAAATACTGCCGCTTGACGACGGCGAGTCTGACATCGCAGCCGTCCTGCTTGCCGAGAACAAGTTCGAGGTTGGGCGCGAGGCTCTCTCTCTTTTCTTAAGCTGGGACGAGCTGGGCGCGATCTCGCGGAGCGGCCTGGCTGAAATAGGCAACCACGGACACAGGCACCTCGACCTATCGGCATGCAGCGCGGAGACCGTCGAACGAGAGTTCACCGTGTCGGCGGAGATGATAGAGAGACGGTTGGACATAAGGCCGGTTCACTATTCGTTCCCCTATGGGCACTACGACGAGCGGACGATCGGCGTTCTCAAGTCCCTCGGCGCTCGGTCAGCGGTGACGGTCGAGCCGAAAGCGATTAACAAGCTGAACAGAGAGGGAGAACTCCCCCTTATTCCGCGGCTTGGGCTTTACGATCGGCTGGGGCTGCGCGGACTTCGTGCCGAGGTTTTTTACGCGGACATGTCCGCTTTCATACGGCTTGGGCGGTGACGGTTGACCGCCCCCATCGCTTTTGATATAATCCCCTTTAAGGGGTGAATCTACATGTTTCCAATTTATAACGAGCCCTCGTTCTCCGGCGCGCCGTTCAACAGCTCTCCAGACGCGGCCGTTGCGCCGGTCGAAATGGATGGGGTTGCTCCGAAGGGGTTTCATGCTACGTCCGTCTTTCCGGAATATTTCAAGATCGGGGGGCAGGTAAAAAAATGGGTTCTGCTCGAGGAGAGTAGGATGGACTGCGTCGTTGTCGTCCGCGGGGAAGCAAAACTGGAGGCGGTCGAGTTCCGGCGCCTGAAGCGTGACGATCTGGTCGTGCTCGGCAGAACCGAGGACGGGAGTCAGGGCATCTTCGTCCACGATGATGCCTTCTCAATGGAAGAAGATGAGGCCGCGACGTTAGCCGCTGGGAATTTGTTCTCCTTTCGGTCGGGGCGCTCTCGGGAGACGGCCTTCTCGCGCGACTACGACAGGCTCTACGAGCTGCTGCGCCTCGAAAAGCGCTGCGGCGGGACAGTCGTCTGGGTCATGGGGCCTGCCGTGGCGTTCGACCGCGACTCGCGCGACGCGATGACGGGGCTCATACGCAAGGGGTACGTCCACGCGCTCCTCGCCGGCAACGCCCTCGCCACGCACGACCTCGAGGCGGCGCTGATGGGCACCGCGCTGGGCCAGGACATCTACACTCAGGAAAACCGCCCGAACGGGCACTACAACCACCTCGACCTGATCAACACGGCGCGCCGCTGCGGATCGCTGCCTGCGCTGATCAACGGGGAGCTAGCTCCCCAAGGGGAGGGGGTCAGTGACGGCATAGTTCACGCGGTGGTGGAGATGGGCATTCCCATGGTGCTGGCCGGGTCGATACGCGACGACGGGCCTCTGCCTGGCGTCTACGCCGACGTGTACGAGGCGCAGGACGCCATGAGGGATATAACGCGCCGCGCGACCACCGTCATCGCGATGGCCACGCAGCTTCACACGATCGCCGTCGGGAACATGACCCCGTCGTACACCGTCAGGGACGGGAAAGTGAGGCCGGTGTACTTCTACTCGGTCGACGTGTCGGAGTTCGCGGTGAACAAGCTCCACGACCGCGGCACGCTGCTCAGCACGTCAATCGTGGCGAACGTGCAGGATTTCCTGGTGCACCTGAACAAGAACCTTGACTAACTGCTTTTAGCCGCGTTTGCGGCGACTGACTCGGCCAGCTGGTCGTAGAGCACCTTCCAGAGTCCGGCGCCGCCGCTTTTGGCCAGGTCTTCTGCGGCCATTTCTATGGAGAGGTCTTCCATCTGGCCCCAGGGGCGGACTCTGTCGACGCCGCTCAGCATGCGGGCGTCGGCGTTCATGCTCTTCCAGAGCTGCGCCCACAGGATGGACTCGAACTGCTGGCATGACTCCTTGAGCTTCTTGGCCTCCGGCGTGTCGTGGAACTCCTCCGGCACGGACGCTGTGTGCAGTTTGGGGTTGTCTAACCCCCTGGGGTTGTCTAACCCCCTAACGCTGTCTATCATTAGCGGCTCCCCTCGGGGTCTCAGACCCTTCACATGTTGATAAGCTGGCCGTGCAATGCTCCGGCCTCGTTGATCGCCTGGAGTATCTCTATGACGTCGCGGGGCGTGGCGCCGGTTGCGTTGAGCACTCGCACCAGCTCGCGCACCGTCGTCGTGGAGGGCATGGCCAGCAGGCTCGCGCCGTTTTCGTCGATAGTTATGTCGGTGCGCATCTCCGTCCCAGTCGTGCCGCCGGAGAGGGCAGAGGGCTGCACCACCGTGTCGTCCTCGGCCACGCTGACGGTCAGGTTGCCGTGCGCGACGGCCACGGAGCTTATCCTGACGTCGCCGCCCATGACGACCGTGCCGGTGCGCTCGTTGACCGCGACTCTGGCTGGTGCGTCGGGCTCGATTTCCAGCTTCTCCATTCGGGCTAGGAACGCGGTCGGCGCCGCGGTGTACTGGCCTGGAAGTTCGACGACCACGCGTCCGGCGTCGACCGGGCGCGCCACCATGCCGAAGGTGGAGTTTATCGTGTCCGAGACGCGCTGCGCGGTCGTGAAGTCCGGCATTCGCAGCAGGAGCGCCATCTGGCCGCCGGACGTGTGGTCAGTCGGAACCTCGCGCTCGACTATGGCGCCGCCCGGTATGCGCCCCGCCGTCGGGACGTTCTTAGTCGTGGTCGCGGTAGCACCGCTCGCCGTGTAGCCTCCGACAAGAACCGGCCCCTGAGCCACGGCGTATATCCCTCCGTCGGCGGCCCTCAGCGGCGCCTGAAGCAGTGTCCCGCCCTGAAGGCTCTTGGCGTCGCCCATCGTGCCGACCACGACGTCGATCGTCTGCCCAGGCCTGACGTAGGGGGGGAGCTCCGCCGTTATCGACACGATCGCGACGTTCTTCGGGACGACCGCCCTGTCCTCTAGGTTCAGCCCGTACTGCTTGAGCAGGTTCCTCATTATCTGTCTGGTCATGAGCGTCTTGTCGCCGGTGCCGTTCAGCCCGGTGACGATGCCTATGCCGTTAAGCTGGTTCGGCCTAGCCCCCTCGATGTCGGCGATGTCCTTGATCCGCACGTTGGGGTGCATGCGCGTGTAATCCATGTCCCGCAAGTTGACCGAAGCAGCAGCAGCAGCGCTGGCCGCCGCAAATAGCAGAAATATGACGAGCGCAAGCCGCGTTATCCGCCGCGAGATCATAATACTGTCACCTCCAGGATCAGAAGATCGTTTGGAGAATCTGGGTCAGCAGCCCCGCCTTCTGGGTGCGGGTTAATGCTCCCTTGCCCTTTATCCCGATCTCGGCGTTGGCTATGAGGTTGCTGCGAATCTGGTTGTTGTTGTTGACGTCCTCGGGCCGAATGACGCCGACCAGCTGGAGCTGGAGCACCTCGTCGATCGTCTGCACGTCGCGCGTGCCCTCGATGACCAGGTTGCCGTTGGGCAGGACGTCTGTGACAAGGCAGGTGAACGTCGTCTTGCCGTAGTACGTGCGCTCGATCGAGCTGTCGCCCTTGGCGTCGTTCGCCGACGTGAGGCCGATAGCCTTTACGAAGCTCAGTATCCCCGTGCCGTCGCTTATCGAGTTGCTGGCGGACTTCTTCAGGTCGCTTTTGGCCTTGTCCTTGGTGCTGGTGCTCTCGTCGACGATCACGGTCACGATGTCCCCAACGCGGCCCGGCTTCCTGTCGGCAAGCAGCCCGCTGGCGTCGTTCCATAAGGAAACGGCGTAGGCATCGGGCGTCGCGCATAGCAGGGCGATAATCAGGGCGGTTGTCTTGAATATCTTGTTCATTATGTTTTGACCTCCACTGCGTCGTTTGCCACGACCACCGCCTCTACGACGTGCTTGCTCGTGGCGTTTCTGACCTTGATTGTATCACCTATGGCTCCGTCCTCGAGCGCCTCTCCTTTGGCTTTGACGGTCAGGCCCCCGCTCCGCATGACTATGGACACCGAAGCGCCCCGCTGCACCACTGCCGCGCCGGTCAGGGAGTCGAGGCGCAGCGGCGACCCCTGAGATAGGTTTTTCACCGGCACTCTGCCCACAGCGTCCGAGGCCTGCCACGCGTACACCCCGGCCTTGTTGATCTTGATGGTTCGCGGCGTCAGGTCGGCCTCGCGGATGGCCTCTCCCTTTTTGACCGCGCGGGTCAGGATCAGTGCCGGCTGAGTCCACGTCATCCTGACGGCCACCGTCTTTTCCCTGCCCGTTTTGTCGTCGCGAAAGGCCAGAGTCGCAGCAGAAGAGCCCGGAACAAGGGAGGCCGGGGACACCAGACGCCCGGGCGGCACGGGGCCTTGGGTCTGAACCTCGACGTCCCAGTCCCAAGCGGCAAGAGACTTCACCAACTCCGTCAGCGAGCTGGCGCCGCTCTCGCGGACGTTCCCCTGATCCGAGCCTCCGTCTGCGTCTTCAGTGCCCGCGGCTCTGAGCTGGACTTGAGCTTGAGTAAACTTAGGCATCTTGAGCGACACCCTCACGCCGCCCAGCCCGCTGACCTTGAGCGCCTCCACGACCTGTTCACGGTCTATGCCGCCGTTCCTCACGAAGAGGATCAGAGCCCCTGCTTGTGCGGCGATGCTGCTCGGCCCGTCTATTTCGGCTATCTCGGCCAGAGAGCAGTTTTCGCCTGGGGCGCTCAGCGTGACCGTGCTCGGAATTACGATCCGCAGCGTGTCGGCAGCCAGCGCCCGCGTGGGGTTAGCCAACGCGCACAGGCAGCATAGAAACAGCGCCGCGAGGGCGGCCGCCGTGAAAAAAAGACGGCGGCTACGGACGGCCCGCTCCCAGCCGCTACGGACGGCCCGCTCCCAGCCGCTCGCGAGCATGATTAGCGCTTGAGGCCGTTGGCTATGCGCAGGAGGTCGTCTGCTGTCTGGACGCCCTTTGAGTTGGCCTCGTACGCTCTCTGGGCGATGATCATTCCGACCATTTCCTCGACGACCTGGACGTTGGACATCTCAAGGACGCCCTGGCGCACCTCGGACATCCCGTCGGCGCCTGGCTGGGCGACGATGGGGAGGCCGCTTGCGTCGGTCTGCTGAAAGAGGTTGGTTCCGATGGCGAGCAGGCCGGCCGGATTTACAAATCTGGCCAGCTCCAGCTGTCCCACCTGCTGGGCCTCGGTCTGGCCCGCGAGCTTGACCGAGACCACCCCGTCGCTGCTGAGCATGATCTCGACGGCGTCCTGTGGGATGATTATTGCCGGCTCGAGCAGGAGGCCGTCGTGCGTGACGATCTGTCCGTCCGCGTCGATTTGCCATGACCCAGCCCTTGTGTAGGCGAGAGTGCCGTCTGGCATGGTCACCTGGAAGTAGCCCTGGTCGCCCGCGATGGCCCAGTCCATCGGGTTGTCCGTGACCTGCAGGTTGCCCTCGGACATGAAGCGCGGCGTGCCGATGACGCGGGTTCCCAGCCCGACCTGGACTCCGGTGGGGATGGTCGACGCCGGGTCAACGGGCGTTCCGGGCTGCCTGTCTATCTGGTACAGGAGGTCCTGAAAGTCCGCGCGTTCCTTCTTGTAGCCCGACGTGTTGACGTTGGCTAGGTTGTTGGCAACCACGTCTAGGTTCGTCTGCTGCGCGATCATTCCAGACGCGCTTGACCAAAGAGAGCGTAACATGGCCTGTATCTCCTTAAGTGTTAATTTTTACGACGCTCGGCGCTTACGACGCCCTGCCGAACGAAGTTATGAGCTTGGACGTCTGTTCGTCGTGCGTCATGAGGGCCTTAGATGCGCCCTCGTATGCCCGCTGGGCCTCGATCATGCGCACCATCTCCTCGACCACGCTTACGTTTGACATTTCGAGCGTGCCAGGGAAGAGCCTGATCGGAGCCGGAACCGCCTCTGCTTCGCCTGAGTCCCCGTTGGCGGCGAGGTTGTTTCTGCCGACCTGCTGGAGGTAGGTTGGGTTTTCAAATGTGAAGATCGCCAGCTGCCCTACTATGCCGAGGTTAGTCCACACCTGGCCGTTTGCGAGGATCTTGGCGTCGGTGGCGTTCTCGATGGCTATGGGGCCTCCGTCGCCCTGGACTGCGAAGCCGTCGAGCGTGACCAGCGTCCCGTCCTGGTTGATCTGGAAGTTGCCCTGTCTGGTGTAGAAGGTGTTGCCCTCGCCGTCCTGCACGGCGAAGAACCCGTCCCCGTCGATGGCGACGTCGAACGGCGCGTCCGTCGTGCGCACGGCGCCCCCGTGGGTGTCCATGTGGCTTTCGGAGTACACGTTGGCAAGGGCGAGGCCGCCGATAACGTCGTGCCCGCGCCAGTTCATCGTGAAGGGCGGGACGGTGGTTATCTTTGTTTCCCCGTCCTCGGAGATCTTCTCGACCCTGTCCATGAGGGCGCTGAAGTCCGCGTTGGCGGATATGCGCCGCCGGAAGCCGGGCGTGTCGACGTTGGCGAGGTTA
The DNA here is from genome assembly GCA_031272145.1 of Synergistaceae bacterium. Lineage (GTDB taxonomy): Bacteria > Synergistota > Synergistia > Synergistales > Aminobacteriaceae > JAISUL01. The sequence continues at coordinate 12,732 of JAISUL010000058.1, read as the reverse complement.
TTCGCCGTGACGTCCAGATTGGTTTCCTGAACCAGCATAGCCGAGCAAGCGGCGTACAGGCCTCGGTGCAAAACAAACGCCCCCAGTAATTAAGATTTATATGTTGTGTATCGGGCAGCCTCGCGGAAGACTGTAGGGGCTGTCGAGGAGGCAGATGGACGCAAAATATCCAGAACAAGCGGCAGCACAAACCCGCCCTCGTCCGGCGTTATGTCGTCAACGGCGCTAGGCGGCGGAACAGCTCTGCCCATCTCCATCTCGCCCAGAATCCACCCCGACGCGGCGTCGACGCCCATAGCCACCGCCTCGTCAAAGCTGTCCCCGCCCGTGGCGCAGCCCGGCAGGTCAGGCACCTCCACGGCGTAAGCCCCGTCGCCCTCGTCGCGATAAAAACACGCCGGATAGGTCAGCGTCATTTTCTTTCAAAGCCTCCTTGGCCTATAAACCAGCCTGTTTCAGAATAAATTTCACGACTATCGGCGCTATATCTCCGCTGTGGCGCGGTATGGTCACCTTGCCTGGCTTCGAGGGATGCATATAATGGTGATGTGACCCCTTGGCCCCCACGAACACCCACCCGTCCGACAGGATGATCTTCTCGACATCGCGAAACGTCATTGGCGTTTCTGTCCTCTAGGGAGTCTGAGGCCCTAGTACCTCCTCTTCTTCCCCTTCCGAGCGTTCACCAGAATCCCGCTCCTGCCGGAGCTATGGAACTTGTCTATTTCGGCAAGGGCTCGGCCTGTGCCTAGCGCTACGCATTCCATTGGGTTCTCGGCGGTGAAGCAGGCTATGCCGGTCTGCTGGGTTATTAGCTCCGTCAGGCCGCGAAGCAGGGCACCGCCTCCGGTCAGGACTATGCCTCTGTCTATGATGTCGGCGGAGAGCTCCGGGGGGGTCTGCTCAAGGACGTTCTTGACTCCGTCGACCAGGGACTGAACCAGCTCGCCTATGGCCATGTTCACGGCGGAGCTCGACACCTCTATCTGGCGCGGCAGGCCCTGAATCAGGTCCCGGCCTTTTATGACCATGCGGAGGTCTTCGTCCTGAGGGACGCAGGTGCCGATCGTTATCTTGAGGGTCTCGGCGGTCTGGTCGCCTATGGCTAGGTTGTACTGCCGGCGCATGTATCGCATGATGCCCTCGTCGAACTTGTCCCCTCCGATGCGGAGCGACTTCGAGACGACGACGCCGCCCAGGGAGATGACCGCGATGTCAGTCGTGCCGCCGCCTATGTCGACGATCATCTTGCCGCGCGCCTCCTCGACGTTGAGGTTCGCACCTATGGCTGCGGCCATCGGCTCCTCGATAAGGTAGGCCTCTTTTGCCCCGACCTCTATGGCGGCCTCGAGCACGGCGCGCCTCTCGACGTCCGTGGCGCCGGAGGGCACGCATATCATCGCGCGGTTGCGGAAAAAGCGCTTCCACCCGTGCGTCACGCGGCGCATGAAGTACTGGAGCATGGCCTCGGTCATGGAGTAGTCGGCGATGACCCCGTCGCGGAGCGGGCGCACCGAAACGATGCTGCCCGGCGTCCTGCCGACCATGTTCTTGGCCTCGTAGCCGACGGCGAGAACCCTCCCGCTGTCGACGTCCACGGCCACGACGGAGGGCTCCCTTAGGACAACCCCGCGCCTCTTCTCGTATATTAGGATCGTCGCCGTGCCGAGGTCGATCCCGATGTCAGTTCCAAACATGAGCCTCATGCCCCTCTCGCACGGTCGGTCAGGACGTCGTACCCAGCGCACCAGAAAAACAGCCCGCACGCCGGTGCTGTTGCGCCTGCCTCCGACCTCTCAGCCCCATCGAGCAGCCGCCGAAGCGACTCAGTACCCCCACACGTGCTCCCATTCCTACTTGCGACGTCGATGCTGCCAACCATTATACGCACCATGTTCATTAAAAACGATTTCGCCCTCACGGCGATAATCGACAAACCTCCGATTTTTTTGTAGCGCGCGCGCAAAACCGTCCGCCTGCTGTTGTCTGGGCACTCGCCGGTCTTGCAGAACGCGCGGAAGTCGTGCTCGCCCTCGAACATGCGGCACATCTCGCGCGCCGCCGCCGCGTCCCAAGGCGCCTTCCTCCACCACACGAACCCGCGCAGCTGCGGCGGGCAGTACGGCCCGTGGAACAGGAAGTACCTATACTCCCTCCAGAGCGCGTCGCGTCGGGCGTCGAAGCCGTCGGGCACGTGCATGACTCGGCTCACCCTCACGTCGTCCGGCAGGTGCGCGTTCACGGCCAAGACCAGCCGGCTTGGCTCCCACTCCCTGTCCATGGAGAACGACGCGACCTGCCCAACCGAGTGAACACCTGCGTCAGTCCGTCCCGCCGCGACAGTCTGAACAGGACGGGACGAAAGCTTGCCCAGGGCCTCCTCCAGAACCTGCTGAACCCCGATGGCTTCCTTCTGCCTCTGCCAGCCGGAGTACCCCGTGCCGGTGTAAGCCACGACTGCCGCGTACTTCATTTCCAGAACAGAAACGCCGCCACGGCCGCGAGCACGAAGATTGTAGCGCGAGCGTCGCTCTTTTTCCACGCGAGCGGGTGCAGCCTCGTGCGCCCCTTGCCCCCGGAGTAGCCGCGCGCCTCCATCGCGGCGGCCAGCTCGTCCGCGCGCCGAAAGATTATCACGAACAGCGGAATCAGCACCGGAAAGAACGAGAGCATCCGCCGGACGAAGTTCCCCTGGTCGAGCGGAGCCCCCCGCGAGAGCTGGGCCTTGGTTATCCTGTCCGTCTCGTCCGTCAGGAGGGGTATGAACCTGAGCGCCACTGTGATCATCATGGCGCACTCGTGAGCCGGAAAGCCCAGGCGTGCGAAAGGAGAGAAGGCGGCCTCGAACCCGTCGGCCAGCGAGAGCGGCGATGTGGTCAGAGGCAGGAGCACGGCGAAGAGCATAAGGAGCGTCAGCCGGGCGGCAGCGACTCCCCCTGTCATGAGCGCAGCGGCAAACGATCCGCCGCCGACTGTCGGCTCCCAGTCCCCCCATAGCGGGGTGCAGGCGTTCAGGACGAACGTGAGCGCGGCGAGGAACAGGATTGGGCGGCACGACCTCAGCACGACGGACACGGGGAGCCTGGCGAGCGCCGCAGCTCCGATGAACGCCGCAGCGCATACCGCCAAAGACGCCGGATCGTGCGAGGAAAACACGGCCGCGATGACGGCCGCAAGCGAGACCATCTTGGCCCGCGGGTCCATCGAGTGGACGAAGGACTTTACGGGAAAGTACTGCCCCATAGAAACTGAAGCGAACGCCAAAATTCCAACCCCCAGTCGCGTGGATTGTAACACATCGTGCTACAATTCTCTTTGTGTTTTTAAATCCGCCAATCGGGAGGGAGTTCCATGTACAAGGTGGTTTTGATAAGGCACGGCGAGAGCGCCTGGAACCGGGAGAACCGCTTCACTGGCTGGACTGACGTGCCTCTGTCCGAGGCCGGCGAGAACGAGGCGATAAAGGCCGGGGCGCTTCTGAGGCATGAGGGGTACGTTTTCGACGCGGCCTACACCTCCGTGCTCAAGCGGGCCATAAAGACCCTTTGGCTCGTGATGGAGAAGATGGACCTGATGTGGATTCCCGTCACGCGGTCGTGGAGGCTGAACGAGCGGCACTACGGCGCGCTTCAGGGCCTGAACAAGGCCGAGACCGCCGCGCAGCACGGGGACGAGCAGGTCAAGATATGGCGCAGGAGTTACGACGTGCGTCCGCCGCTGCTCGACCGGGACGACCCGCGTCATCCGAGTCACGACCCGCGCTACGCGTCTCTGTCTCAGTCCGAGCAGCCCGGCGGCGAGTCCTTGGCCGACACTGTGGCGAGGGTCGTGCCGTACTGGGAGGGCACCATCGTGCCGGACATCCGCGCTGGCCGGCGCCTGCTCGTGGCCGCGCACGGGAACAGCCTACGCGCCCTCGTGAAGTACCTCGACGGCATGTCCGAGAAGGACATCATCGACCTGAACATCCCCACCGGCGTGCCGCTGGTCTACACGCTCGACGAGAACATTAGGCCGATCTCCCGCGAGTACCTGGGCGATCAGGACGCGATAGCCAAGGCTCAGGCAGCGGTCGCCGCTCAGGGCAGCGGGGCGAAATTGTTAGATTAGGAGGTAAGTGGAATGCATTTTTCCGATCGCATCAAGGCCATGCAGACGTCTCCGATAAGGAGGCTGCTCCCCTTCTCCGACGAGGCGAAGAAGGCGGGGAAGAAGGTCTATCACCTCAACATAGGCCAGCCGGACATCAAGACGCCCGACGGATACTTCGAGGCGGTGCGCTCCTTCAAGGTGGACACCGTGGCCTACGCCGCCTCTCAGGGCAGGGACGACCTTCGCGACGCGATAGTCGAGTACTACAGGGCTTGGGACATCCCGTTCGAGCGCGGCGACGTGTACATCACGAACGGCGGCAGTGAGGCCCTGTGGTTCGCAGTCATGACCATATGCGACCCAGGCGACGAGCTTCTGGTGCCGGAGCCCTTCTACGCCAACTACAACGCCTTTGCCCAGTCCGCGCTGGCCCGCCTAGTTCCGATCCCCACCAAGGCCGAGAACGGCTTTCACCTTCCCCCGGCGCAGGTCATCGAGAAGATGATCACGCCCAAGACCCGCGCCATCTGGATATCGAACCCAGGCAACCCGACCGGCGCGGTCTACACGGCATCTGAGCTCGAGGCCATTACCGCTCTGGCCAAGAAGCACGACATCTACATCATCGCTGACGAGGTCTACCGCGAGTTCACATATGACGGGGAGAAGTTCACGAGCGCCGGCCACATGAAGGACGCCCTTGACCGCGTGATCATGGTGGACTCGGTCTCGAAGCGGTTCAGCGCGTGCGGAGCCAGGGTCGGGTGCGTGGCGATCAAGAACAAGGAGTTCATGGCTCAGGTCTTGAAGCTCTGTCAGGGCAGGCTATGCGTGTCGACGCTGGAGCAGGTCGGGGCGGCAGCGCTTTACAAGACGCCCAAGAGCTATCTAGAGGAGGTCAACCGCGAGTACAAGGCGCGCCGCGACGTGCTGTACAGCGCCCTGAAGGGCATGGACGGCGTGGTGTGCGAGGAGCCGAAGGGCGCGTTCTACGTGATGGTGAAGATGCCGGTGGACGACGCCGAGAAGTTCATCATCTGGATGCTGGGGAACTACGACGTGAACGGCGAGACTATGATGGGAGCGCCCGGCAACGGCTTCTACGCCCCCGGAGCCGAGCGCGGCAAGGACGAAATGCGTCTGGCCTACGTCCTCAAGAAGGAGGACTTGGTCAAGGCCATGAACGTGCTGAAGGGCGCCCTGGCCGCGTACCCCGGCAGGGTTGAGGCCATAAAGGCGTAAAGCCCGATCCCCCCCCTCTGCGTTTCCCGCCGCAATCCGAGCAATACGACACGGCGCGAGTTGTTGTGAAGCCACGCTTCCCGCGCCGTGTTGTTTTGCTGCCCTATATTCGGGGTCTAAGACGACCACCTGCGGCTGTAAACGTACGCGCACAGGCACAGCAGCAGCGCCACTGCCCCAGCCGCGCCCTCGGCGTCGCAGCCGCCGCTGTCGTCGTTTCCGCTCTGCCTGCTGACGTCGCTGGGTGCCGCTGCAGGCACCAAAGGCTCCGAATCCTCGCCGTTCGCCCAGGCCTCGGCGCCCCTGCCCTGCGCGTTGACAGCCCGAACAGTGAAGAAGTACTCCGATCCGTTCCTCAGGCCGTCTATGGTCGTGGTTCTCGATTCTGCCGATAGGGGAATTTCTTGTCCCTTCTGTTTCGACTCGTTGTACGGCTGGTACGGAGCCACGACGTAGCCCGTCACGGCGCTGCCGCCGTCGCTCTTCGGCGGATTGAAGCTGACCGTGGCGCTCTTGTCGCCTGCCACCGCCCTCACGTTCCGAGGCGCCCCAGGCACGCTTGCGTCGGACGGCGTCACGTACTCCGACGACCACTCCGACGGGCCGCTGCCTTTCACGTTGACGGCCTCCACCCTGAAGCGGTACGCAGTCCCGTTCGTCAGCGACGTCACCGTGATCGGGCTGTTTGCCCCCCTGATCGCCTTGCCGAGGCTCACGTCGTCGCTAGGAGTCACGATGTAGTCCGTTATGATGCTGCCGCCGTTGTCCTCCGGCTCAAGGAAGCTGACGGTGGCGCACCCGTTGCCGGCCACAGCAGCGACGTTCCGAGGCTTGCCAGGGACAAGGATCGCGCCCGACAGCGGAGTGACGGGCTCCGACCAGCCGCTCCAGTCGCTCGACCCTACGGAGTTCCACGCCCTGACGCGCAGCTTGTACTCCGTGCCGTTCGTCAGGCCGGACATCGTAAGCCTGGCCAAGGTGTCCGGCTCAGTGGGCGGATCCGCTGGCATCGAGACAGAGCGGATGGCGCTGCCGTCACTCAAGTCGACGTCATAGCTGACGATGTAGGCCCCGCCCATATCTTCCGCCGTCATCTCCCGCAATATCACACCGACCTTCGTGTCGCCGGCCTCCACGCCGTCGATGTCCGGCGACAAAGGGACGTCAGGCGACAGAGTAAACTGCACAGTCGCCTCGGCGAACAAAGTTTTGTTGGTGGCCTTCAGAGTGAACTCCTTCTCGCCGGCCATGGCGTTCGGCATGCCCGATATGACCTTGTCGGCGCTGTTCAGCGTCAGCCCATTGGGCAGACTGCGCGTAGTCAACTCGACTGCCACGTCGCAGTCCACGTCGAACGACAGGCTGTACTCCTCCCTGACGCGCCCGTTCGGGATGGGGGACTGCAGGTGTATCACCGGCCGCATAGTCGCACTGTTGCCTTCGATCTCGTTGCCCGTGAACATCCCGCTACTATAAAGAATCGTCCCGTCGTTGACGATGCTCCCGTCGTTGACGATCTTCCCGATAGCCCCACTGACGGCGTCGATGCTCCCCTCGACGGTAAGAGTAACGCCCTCAGCGATGGTAAGCGTCCCGCCGGCCAGCTGAAGCACAAACTTAGCCGGTATGGTCAAATCCGCCAGTAGTGTAACGTCCCCGCCCATATAGGTAGTGATTTCAGGCAGCAGCATTTTTTCACCCTCTGGAGTGTAGACATACTGCGGCGTCTCATCGAGCAGGATGCCCTTCCTTATATCGCGTGCCACGCCGGTCGCGCCCACAACGGCCGTTACCACGGCGTCACCGCTCAAAGTAAAGGAGCCGTGTAGGCCTTTAGCTCCGTTGCGATCAGGGCCTCCTATGTCAGAGGCGTCGCCTATGCCTGCCGTGTTGCCGCCACCCTCAGCTGTGTAGGCTTTCACCACGCCGCCGGTGATGAGAACAACAAGCGGGTCAAGCAATGGGTTAGAATGATAATACGCATCTGGTACTGGTACAAAATAATGTCCTATGGTGCTTCCAATGCCAGCCGCGCCACGGCCTCCGCGGGCCTCTACACTGCCGCCGTTGATCGTGATTTTGTGCCCAGCGCCCTTGTAGCCGCCGCCGATGCCGGCACCGCCGCGGGCTGGGGGATCATTGGGGTTGTCTGGATTATAGTCGCAGTCGCCGCCGTAAGCTTTCACCGTGCCGCTGTTGATAGTTATGGTACCGGCTTCCCTTATCATTATCTGCCCCCAGCTGGAACCGTCCGTTGGCCATGGATCAGTAAAAGCACCATTGCCGCCAATGCCGGCACCTGCTCCAGTGCCAACATCGCGCGATCCGCACGCTGTCAGCGAACCGTCGCCGCTGATGATCAAAACCGCGTCGTAAGGCACGTACAAGCCGGCGCAAGCTTCTTGGACAATCCATTCTCTCGTGACACGGCCGCCCGTCATTTTGTTGTCTCCAGAGAGTATAAGGTATAACGTAGCACTGCGTCCCACATCGGGCTCCTCTGCCCAGGTGAAATTGTCCTGAATTTCTAGGGCAGAGCCGTCGGTTGCTTCGATGTCGACGCTGTCGAGCGTGATGTAGGCGGTGACGCCTCGCTTCACGATGATACGGTCGGTCGTCTGGCCGTCGCTGGAGATGACGTACTCGCCGCTCTGCGTGATATACAGAACGTCTGGATCGCTGCCATCCCAGTACCATCCCGCCGGGTCGCCGGAGACGTTGAGCCCATACGCCAAAGCCGGGGCCGAGGGCAGTAGGGCCAGCGTGAAGACCAGAAGGGGGATGAGGACGTGGCGTATGCCGTGCGCTCGCGGCGCCTTTGGGAAACCTGTTTGAATGAACATAACTAGCACCTCCATGTCGGCGTCGCGGTAACCGCCGAGGTTCTCCGATTCGTTAGCGAAGCTCGGAACCGGAATCATCTATAATAGAAGAGAGTATAGCACATATCCGAGAAAAAATCTCGGTAATTTTTCCGAATTTTCTATTTATGGCGCGGGAGCCAAAACAAAAGCGCGGGGGTGGGGTGGCGGCTGAGCCCCCTGTGTTCCATGCGTCGTGTCGTTTCGCTCTACCCTGCCCTAGGCGCTCGCCGTCTTGAGCCCGGCGATCTCGCTCTCGGTGAACCCCGTGTACTTGTGCACGGCCCAGAGGTTGGAAATCTCCTCGTGCGTAGCTCCGGCAGGAGGAGCGCGACCGCGTCTGTGAAGAACTGCGCATGAGTTTTATCACCTTTCCCTCTTGACGACGCCCCGAAAGCGTGCTAGACTTTCTGCAATTTCCCATAGTTTGGAGGGATCATTATGGGATCATTCAAACACGGGGCGGTTTCGTTCTTCGCTCTAGTGGCCATTGTGTTCATCGCGGGGCTGGCCGGCGCCGCGACGGGTGAGGAAGCTGGGGGGCTGGGGCAGTACGCTCCGAAGGTCTACGCCTTCGGGGACGTGTCGTACCCCGGCCCGGAGTCGGTCAACCGGGTGTTCGGGCCGCTCGTCATCAACCGGAGCGGGTACTACAAAATCGTCGGCACGGGGACGCCTATGAACCGCGTCATGGTCAACCCCGGCGTCACGGCGGACATCCTCATAGAAGACCTCACGCTGGACGTCAGCGCCTTTGAGTCAGGGGCATTTCAGATCAGCCCAGGCGCGTCGGTGACCCTGCGTCTGGCCGGGCAGAACTTCCTCAAGTCCGGCGGGGACTGGGCGGCACTGGCTGCCCCTGAGGGAGCCACGCTGACCATCACGAGCGCGGCAGGGGACGGGTCACTGTCCGGGGCGCTGACGGCCATAGCCCAGTACGGGGCAGGCATCGGCGGCAACCGCGGCGAGGCCGGTGGAACCATCACCATCAACGGAGGAACCATCCACGCGACGGGCAGCAACTTCGACACCCCAGAGAGCGGCGGGGCGGCTATCGGCGGCGGCTGGCATGGTGATGGGGGAACCATCGTCATCAACGGCGGCGCAGTTAGCGCGGACCTTAGAGGCGTAAACATATTAGTGGAGTACACCACCTCCGCCTCGGCCTGCATCGGCGGGGGCTACGGCGGCGAGGCTGGGGACATCACCATAAACGGCGGGTTCGTTCAAGCGACTGTGGTGCCGATCAGCCCTGTACCCAGAGTCAGAACCAGGGGCATTGGCAGCGGGGGCGAACCAAGGAACCGCAACGCCAACGGAAAAATCACCATCGCGGGCGGCGTAATCACGGCGTCAGGCATCGGCGGCGGCTACTATGGCAACGGTGGCACCATCGCTGTCAGCGGCGGTGTGGTTGTGACAACGGGCAATAAAGATAACGCCGGCATCGGCAGCGGCTATTACGGCGACGGCGGCACCATCGACATCTCAGGCGGCGTGGTTACGGCCAAAGGTACTTATCGCAGCGCCGGCATCGGCAGCGGCCGCTGCGACCTGGAGTTCGAACCTTATTATCAAAAGTTCTCTGAGTACGTGGACGCCGGCAGCCCACGCCTCACCATTTTCGATAACCACCACAGCGGCACCATCGCCATTCGCGGCGGGTTCGTGACCGCCTCCGCGTTAGGCGATGCTGGCGATCCAGCCGCTATAGGCGGCGGCGCGTATTCACGCGTCGACTCCATCGACATCTCAGGCGGCGTGGTCGTCGCTCGTGACGCTCCTGGCCCCTCCATCGGCCCTGGATCGAGCAGAGGAGCGGGCGTCGGAAATATCAATCTTTCCGGCGGCACAGTCTTCGGACTGGGTGGTCTACCCATAGGAAAGGGTGAGGGCCGGGATGGTATTCGCGCCGTACCTGGTTTGGATTATTACACCCCTAGCCAGTTTACTGACTCTTTGCTAGATATTGCCACCGGCGGGCTGGTTCTCCTGGCTGACAAAGGCGCGTTCAAAGCACTCAGCGGTACCGACGAGCTTTACTATTCTTCCGTTCCGAACAGCGGTATCCTCCTGGGCAGCGATCTGGTCTGCTCCGGCGACACGACCATCATCCTGAGCAATGACCTGACCATTCCGGCGGGTGCGACGCTGGCCGTGCCGCCGGGGTTCACGCTGGATCTGAACGGGCACACGCTCCAGAACAACGGGCAGATTCTGAAGGCGGGGGACATCGTCGGGGGTACGGTCTCTGGGAAGGTGACCGTCTACGGCGACAATTTCTGGCCCGTTTATGGGCATACGGCGGATCTGCTCAACGGCTTCTACATCGCGCCGGGCGAGACGCTGAAGATCGCCCCCGGGCAGACGGTCACGATCCCGAAGGACGTCACGGCCACCAACGACGGAACGATCGTCGTCGAGGCGGGCGGCACTCTGAACGCCGCCTTCGGGACGCTGAAAAACCGCGGGCTGGTTTTGAACTGCGGGGGAACCGTCCTCGGCGACACGAACAGCCGCGGCTCCGTGGGGTCGAACGACTCCTTTGGGACGGGCGGGACGCTCACTCTGAACGGCAGCATCTGGACGGCGGCGGGCGTCGCCCCGCTTTCGGACGATTTCGCCATCAGCGCTGACCAGACGCTGGTCATCCCTGCCGGCGCGGCGGTCGCTATCCCCGGCACCCTCGTCAACGCGGGCGAGATCACGATCGAGGGCACCCTGACGGTCTACGGGACTCTGGACAACCAGGGGAGGGTCAGTAATTTCGGCACCCTGGACAACAAGGGGAAGATCGAAAACACCGGGACGGTCATGGACTACGGGATGTTCATCAACGAGCAGGGCGCGGTCGTCAACAACAGGTTCACGGAACGGCTGCCCTACGGGGACAGCGCTGAAATCCCATTCGCGCTCATTCACGTGACCTCTGGCGGGACGCTGGACAACTACGGGGTGATAAACAACTTCGGCACCATCCTTATTGACGGGACGTTCATCAACGAGACCGACGGGCTTGTGAACAACGCGCCCGGCGCCCTGATCCGCATCACCGAGAGCGGCACCTTCCATAACAAGGGGACGGTGAAGAACGAGGGTCTCCTGAAGAACGAGGGGTTCCTGAAGAACGAGGGCGTCATCGACAACGTCGGCGACGGCGTCCTGGAGAACACGGGCGTTATCGACAACTCGCGCGGCACGATCAACGGCACGGTCAGCGACGACGGGACGTACATCGAGAACGAGGACGACCCCCGGAGTGCAACGGACATAACGCGAGGCCCCGTGAGGCTGGTCGACGCGATGGGGCAGGTGCTCACCGATAAAGCAGAGCTGGTGAAACAGGACGACGGGACGTGGGTCATCACCGCGCCGGTCGGGACTGACCTCTCCAACGTCGCGCTGGTCTTCTCCCTGCCGGACGCGGGGACGGTCGTCATGCCGAATAGCGATGAATTCCAGGACTTCTCCGGCGGCAAGACGGTGACGTATACGGTGATCTCCGCGGACGGGCAGAAGACCGAGGAGTATACGATACGGCTAAGGACTCTGGCTTCCGACGGGATCGAGGGGACGCTGCTGAACAAGGACGCGTCCAAATGGAGGCTCGTCGAGTCTCAGGACGCGGACGGGAGCGTGTCGTTCGTGCTGGAGGCGCCGCTGGTTGACGGGATCAAGGTGGCCAGCCTCGACGTCGTGGAGGCGGCTCTGGGTAGGACGTACTCCAACCTTACGTTCGTGCCGACGGTCAGCGTGAGCGGTGCCCCAGTTCCGCTGGGCACGCCTGTGCTGTCCATCTCGGGCAAGGCGCCGAGCCTGAGCGACCTGCAGTGCTTGAGCGTCTCCCGCGTCGAGTGGACTCTGACCGGCGACAGCGGGGCCGGGTATTTCCAGGACATAAATCCGCCCGTGACCTACGCGGATCTTGTGGTGGCTGTTTCGCTATTGATCAGCACCCCCTCCGGCTCCAGCAGCGGCGGCGACGACGGCGGGTGCGCGGTGTTCTTCTGGCCGTTCTTCGCCGTCCTGTGCGCGGCGGGAGCGGGAGTGGCGGCAGCCCGGAGGAGACGGCAGTAGAGTTGGCAAGTTACGGCGCGGGAGTGCGGCCTCCTCTTGGGGCTCGCTCTCCCGCGCCGTTTTGTTTGCTGCCCTACGCGTTCGCCATCTTGAGCCCGGCGATCTCGCTCTCGGTGAAGCCCGTGTACTTGCGCACAGTCTCCGACGGAAGGCCGTCGGCTAGCATGGAAAGGGCAACCTCAGTGCGGCCCTCGGTGCGGCCCTTGGCATAACCCTCGGCACGGCCCTGAGCGATGCCCTGCGCCGTGTAGACCCTCTCGAAAACAGACTTGTACATCTTACCCTCACCTCTCTCCATAGACTCCATCAGCGAAGCCATGTGCTCCACGTACTGCTTCGCATAATCCTCGTCCTTAAGGCCGATTAGGTACTCCACGGCCGCCAGGACGGTCAGCTTGTCCTCGGGGTTCCACTTCCGCTCAGCCCATAGGCTGGAGATTTCCCTGAGATAGCGGAACTT
>JAISUL010000048.1 GCA_031272145.1 Synergistaceae bacterium | reverse complement strand
AGAGGCTGAGCCTGCAGTACCACCATCACCGGAGCGAGCACTGGGTGGTGGTGCGGGGCACGGCCTTGGTCGAGGCCGGCGGCGAGGAGCGCTTCGTGCACGAGGGCGAGAGCGTCTTCATCCCGAAGAACGCCCACCACCGCCTAGAGAACCCGGGCCGCATAGACCTCGAAATCGTGGAGATCCAGTGCGGCGAGTACCTAGGCGAGGACGACATCGTGCGCCTAGCCGACGACTTCAGGAGGTAGGGAAGGGGTAGGGAAGGGGTGAGAAAACAATGAATTCGACAATCGAGTTTCTCAAGCAGATTGGGATGCCGATACTGCAGATAGTGGTGGTCATCGCCGCCGCCCTGTACCTGCAGCTGGCCTTTGGGCACCGCATCGACATGCTCAAGGCCAACGACATCGAGCACCTGAAGAACCAGAACAAGGCGATCATCTTCCTTCTGACGCGGAACGAGAAGCTCTCCGAGGCGGACGCCGCGTACATACGGAGCCTCGGAGAGTGAGTAATAAGCAATAATACGTGGACGTCCGGGGCTCGTGTGCTATAATACTCTGAGCCTTTCGGTAGGCATCTTATTTTTGGGGGTTTTATTTGATGATAGTTAGCAAGCGGGCCGTTTTGTTCGTTTTCGCCGTGATGTGCGCGCTGTCCGCCGGTGCGGCCTATGCCGCGGACACGATCGGGGTTATCGACTCTCAGGCCATCATCTCCAAGCACCCGTCGTTCGACGGGGCGATGAGCCAGCTGCAGCAGATCAGCCGGCAGAAGGAGAACGAGGCCAAGACCGCCGCCGACAGCGAGACCGACTCGTCCAAGAAGGCGCAGATCGTTCAGGTCAAGCGCATGGAGCTGGTCAAGGAGGAGCAGCGCCTGATGGAGCCGATATTCAAGGCCTGTCAGGAGGCCGTCCGAGTGGTGGCCAAGAAGCGGAACATCACCTTGGTCTTGGAGAAGGCCTCGGTCTACTTCGGCGGCCAGGACATCACCGACGACGTGATAAAGCAGCTCCAGATAGCGGCAGGCGGCGGCAGCAGCACGGGTTCGTCTGGCAGCAAGAAGTAAGAAATAGCGGAGTATGAAAACGGGCATGGAGGGAAGCGCCACTCCCGCCCGCCTCCTACTCGTACTCCTTGCTGACGTAGGGCGAGGTCGCCAGCCTCAGGAGGGCGGCGTAGTCCATCCCGAAGCTCAGGGTTGTGCCCCAGCCTATCTCCCGCTCGGACGCCACTATCATGTGGTCGCTCGACCCGCCGATGACGCGTACGCCCTCGTCTAGCGGCACGAGGTTCTCCACCGGCACGTCCTGGCGCCCCACGGCGAGGATGGCCCTCCTCTGCTCCCCATCGTCCTCGAACGTCCGCTCGACCCCGAAGGCGTCCGCGCCCTCCTCGCCCTCCGGCAGGGAGGGCTTGACCATCGACTCGACCACCTCCGCCTCCATGCGGAACGCGCCCCCGTCCAGCCAAGGTATGGCGCGCCCCCACGTGACGTCCAGCCCAAGCAGTATGGCCTCGCCCACCCGCAGGTGGTTAAACGGCGTCCCCTCCGTGACGTGTCCCTGCTCTCGCTCAAGGAGGATAAGCGACGACGTGGAGCCGCCGGAGCAGACTGGGACGCTTATGCCGCTCTGTTCGGCCAGCACGCCGCGCGCGTGGCTCAGGCGGCGCAGGGCCTCCAGGCTGGGGCGGACGCCGGCGAAGCACCCGAAGTTCGTCCCCACGCCCCTTGGCGCCACCCAGGACGCCCGCTGAAACGCCCTCGCGAACTCCGCTATCCCCTCCTCGCCCACCAGTCCCTCGCGCCTGTCGCCCATGTCGAACATTACGATGACCTCGTGCCGCCTCCTGATGACGCGGCATCGGGCGTCGAGGGCGTCCACGCTTTCCGGCGTCGAGACCATCGAGCACTCGGCGTAGAGCGGCACGTCGCGTATCTCGCTCCTCATGGGCAGGCGCAGCAGGAGCCTCGGCACGCTGGGGAACGCCTCCTTGAGCCTCACGAGGTTTCTCAGCCTGCTGTCCGCGAAGGCGCGGCATCCCCCGTCAAGCATAGCCCCCGCGACGCCGGTGTTCGCGCAGACGCCCTTCGTCACGCAGGCCACGTCCACGCCGTGCTGGGCGCAAAGCCTCAAGACCTTCGCCGTGTTGTCGGCTATCACGCCGAGGTCGATTCGGAGCTTCGGGAAGGCGCTCATCTGAGGCGCTCCGGTATCACGTCCCGGCCAATGACGTCCTCCTCGGTCTCGCGCCCCACGACGAGCTCGTCCCTCCCGTCCCCGACGAAGACGACCGCCGGACGCGCCAGCCTGTTGTACCGGCTCGACATCGAGAAGTTGTAGGCCCCAGTGTTGAACACCGCCAGGACGTCGCCGCGCTGCAGCTCGGGCACCTCTATCGAGCGGATGAGCACGTCCCCGCTCTCGCAGCACTTCCCCACGACTGCCACGGTCTCGGTGGGCGCGCAGCGCGGCGCCACGGGCGCGCAGACGTACTCGGCCCCGTAGAGCGACGGGCGCGGGTTATCCGCCATGCCCCCGTCCACCCCGACGTATGTCACGCCCTCAAGCCTCTTGATGGTCTCTACCTTATACAGCGTGATCCCAGCCTCGTCGACGATCCACCGCCCAGGCTCGATCGTCACGAACGGGGTAGGAAGGGCGAAATACATAAAGCTGTGAGTCATGGCCTCCATCATGGCGTCCGTAAACGCCCGCAGCGCCACTCTATCCCCCGGCGTTTTACCTACCCCTACTCCGAAGCCGCCGCCGAAGTTGAGCTCCTCGGTGATAAAGCGGTTAGAAAGCGACATAGCGAGCTTTGCCACCCGCTTCACGGCCTCGACGTGGCAGTCCGGCTCGAATATCTGCGACCCGACGTGGAAGTGGAAGCCCCGCAGCCTGAGGTACTCCGACTCGAGCGCGAGGTTCACCGCGTCGCGCAGCTCCGGCCCGTCGATGGGCAGCCCGAACTTGCTCCCGACCTGCCCCGTCGCGAGGTACGAGTGGGTGTGAGGCGACACGCCCGGCGCCACCCTGAGCAGAACGTCTGGCCGCCGCCCCGTCTCCCGTGCGATCTCCATCAGGGCGGCCAGCTCCATCACCCCGTCCACGATGATGCGGCCTACGCCGGCGGTCAGGGCTGCGCGCATCTCGGCCTCGGACTTGGCGTTGCCGTGGAGCTCCATCCGCTGCGGCGGGAAGCCCGCGCGAAGCGCCAACGCGAGCTCGCCGCCGGACACGAGGTCGAGGCCTAGCCCCTCCTCGCATATCACGCGTGCCATCGCCCCGGTCAGGAACGCCTTGCTGGCGTAGCACGCCGACGTGCCGGGCCATCTCTCGAGAAAATCCCGCCGCACCTCGGCGCACCGTGCCCGCACCATCGTCTCGTCCACGACGTAGAGCGGAGTCCCGTACTTGCACGCCAGATAGCCGCAGTCCACCCCGCCCCATGCCAAGGGCGCTTCAGCGTTGCTTATGTTCATGCTTTGTCACGCAATCCTTTCTCCCATCTTCCAGACGGAGCGTACTGGGCGCGAGCCGGAGGCGTAGGCCAGTGTGGCCGGAGTCGAGCCGTCCAGGACGACGAAGTCCGCCAGCTTGCCTGGTTCGAGGCTGCCGACCTGCGCCTCCATGCCTATGGCGCGCGCGGCGTTGAGGGTGGCGCCGGCGAGTGCCTCGTCCGGCGTGAGCCCCATGCACATTATGGCGAGGCTGATCACGAACGGCATTGACTGGCAGAAGCAGGAGCCCGGGTTCAGGTCCGTGGCCAGGGCCACCGTGACGCCTCGCTCTATCATATCTCGTGCTCTGGCGAACGGCTTCCTCAGGCTGTACGCCGTGGCGGGGAGCAGCACGGCTATGACGCCGCCCTTGGCCATCGCGTCCAGCCCCTCGTCCGACGCGGCGAGCAGGTGCTCCGCCGAGACGGCGTGCAGCTCCCCGGCGAGGGCTGCGCCGCCGAGGTCGTTCACCTCGTCCGCGTGTATCTTGAGCCCGAGGCCGAGCTCGGCGGCGCGTGAGAGCATCTCCCTCGCCTGCGGGACGGAGAAGACCTCCCTCTCGCAGAAGACGTCGCAGAACCTCGCGGTCCCCTGTTCCGCGACCGCTGGCAGCATCTCGTCGCACACGAGCCTGGTGTAGGAGTCGGAGTTGTACCACTCCGGCACGGCGTGAGCGCCCATGAAGGTCGGCACGACGGTCTGAGGCGTCTCCCTCCCGAGGCGGTCTATGACCCTCAGCATCCTGAGCTCCTCCCCCGTGTCGAGCCCGTAGCCGCTCTTGACCTCGACCGTGGTGGTCCCGTAGCGCATGGTCTCCGCGAGCCAGCCTGCTGCGGCCCTGAAGAGCGCGTCCTCGGAGGCGGCCCTCACGCTCCGCACGGAGGAGAGTATCCCGCCGCCCGCCCTCAGTATGTCGAGGTACGGCGTGCCCGCCAGCCTCATCGAGAACTCCGCCTCGCGCCTCTCCGCGAAGCACGCGTGGGTGTGCGGGTCGACGAAGCCCGGCACGGCGGCGGCGCCCTCGAGGTCGACCTCCACGTCCGGCCTGAGGTGCCGCGCCGCCCTCTCGACCTCCGCGCCCTCGCCTGCGGCCACGACGCGCCCGTCCGAGACGAGCATCGCCCCGTCCCTCCACTCGGCCACGCGCGGCATCGGCGCGGGTTCGGCCCCCGTCAGGGGCGTGTAGATCGCCGCGTGCCGGAAAAGCTTGATAGTCATGAAAAAGCCCTCCATTCGTGAAATAGCGCAAGCTCCCGCCGGTTATACCAGCGTAACTTTCTCTTATATGAAAGTGAGCTGATTTTAGGTTGACATCTTCGGCGCTATCCTGTATTCTACGTATATGCCGTCTCACGTCGGCAATTTTCTTTAGGGGGCTTTTCTTTTATGTCTCAAGGCACCGTTAAGTGGTTCAACGAGAGTAAGGGCTACGGCTTCATCACCGCGGACGAGGGCAAGGACGTATTCGTCCACTACAGCGCGGTCATGGGCGATGGCTTTAAGACTCTCAACGAGGGCCAAAAAGTTTCGTTCGACATCGTGAACGGTGACAAAGGGCCGCAGGCAGCCAACGTATCGAAGCTTTAAGTGGCCATGCGCGTGGGGGTCTCCCTCCCAGCGGAGCGCAAGGGGGTCTCCCTCAGGGGGGACCTTATTTTTTTACTTTTCGCTTTTTTGAAGGTGGTTAAAAAATGAGCGAAACGGGAAGGATCAGGGTGTTCAGCGGCATGAGGCCGACCGGCCTGCTGCACCTAGGCCATCTTGCCGGCGCCCTCACGAACTGGGTCGCGCTACAGGAGGACCACGACTGCTTCTACGGCATCGTGGACTGGCACGCCCTGATGTCGAACTACGCCGAGTCCGAGAACACGGGGAGCCTCTGCCTCGACGTGCTGCTGGACTGGCTCTCCGTCGGGCTTGACCCAAACAAGAGCTGCATATTCATCCAGTCCCACGTCCCCCAGCACGTGGAGCTCTTCCTCGCCCTGTCCATGGTCACGCCCCTCGGCTGGCTCTACCGCAACCCGACGTACAAGGAGCAGATCGAGAACATCCAGAACAAGGACCTGAGCACGTTCGCCTTCCTCGGGTACCCCGTGCTGATGGCGGCGGACATCCTGCTCTACCGCGCGGAGAAGGTGCCTGTCGGGGAGGACCAGAGCGCCCACATGGAGCTGTCGCGCGAGCTGGTGCGGCGCTTCAACCACTTCTTCGGCGCCGGCCTGCTGCCCGAGCCCCAGACCATCCTCACCCCCACCCCCAAGGTGCCCGGCACGGACGGACGCAAGATGAGCAAGTCCTACAACAACTCCCTCTACATATCGGAGAGCGCCGAGTCCATGTGGGACAAGCTGAAGGTGATGATAACCGACCCGGCCCGCGAGCGCCGCACCGACCCCGGCGAGCCGAACAAGTGCCCCGTGTGGGACATCCACAAGGTGTTCAACCACGACGCCGCCCAGAGGGCTGAGATCGAGAAGGGCTGCCGCTCCGCCGGCATCGGCTGCATAGACTGCAAGAAGATGCTGAACGCCCACATAGCCGAGATGATGGCGCCCATCCACGAGCGCCGCGCCAAGTACGCCTCCGACCCTGGCGCCCTGAACGACATCCTGAGGGACGGAGCGCGTCGCGCGGAGGCCGTGGCGCGCTCCACGATGAGGGACATCTATCCGGCGATGGGGCTGATCGTCCGAAGCGACAGGGTGGCATGATCGCTCTATGGACGTCACGATAGAGGGCTTCTCCGGGCCTCTCGACATGCTTTGCCGCTTGGTCGAGAGCAGGCAGATGCAGGCGTCCAAGGTCAAGGTCACGCAGATCGTGCGCATATACGGCGCCTACCTCACGAAGACCGGCACGGCCTCTGTCGACACGCTGGCGGAGTTCTTCTACGACGTGGCCGTGCTTCTGCTTCAGAAGACCCTGTCGCTACTGCCGCGTAACGACCCGGAGCCAGCGGAGCCCGACGAGGGCGAGACCGAGGCCGAGCTTATGGCGGCCCTCGCGCGCTACATGCCCTACCGGGCCGCTGGGAGGCTGCTGGCCGAGCGCAAGGAGAGGCGCGAGAGGTCGCTGCGCCGCCCCCCGCCGGAGGAGGATGGCTTTTCCACCCCTGCTCCCATACGCGAGTTCGGGGACATATACTTCCTGAGCCGCCTCTGGTGGGGAATCCTCGAGCGCCACCTTGAGAGGAAAAAGGGGCGTGCGGAGTGGGAAGACCTGGACGACGGCGCCTGGGGCATCCCTGAGGCGGTCGTGCCCGAGGAGGCCAGCATACAGCAGCGCATCGAGGAGCTCGACGCGGCCCTTGCGGTCAGCCGCAGCCTCTCCCTGAACTCGCTGCTGACCGAGGCCGAGGGCTCCGCCGTGGGCGTCCTAGTCGTGACTCTCTTGGCCGTGCTGGAGATGTGCCGCATGGGAAAGGTAACGATCGAGCAGGAGACGCTTTTTTCCGATGTCACGATCCTCGCAAAAGGATAGAGGCGGCACCCTGTCGCCGCTCGCCTCGCAGCTAGAGGCGGTCTTGTTTTTCGCCTCCTCCCCTGTGAGGGACGACGAGCTCAAGGAGGTTTTCGGCCTTTCGGGACGCGAGATAAACGCCGCGCTCGACGAGCTTCGTGAGCACCTGGAGGACGGGCACGGGGTGATTCTCAAGCACTCCGCCGAGGGCTGGGTTCTGGAGACCAACCCGCACTTCGCCGACCTGCTCTCGCTCTTCCGCGACGCTGGGGCTCGGAGGCGGGCTGTGAGGCTCAGCCGCGCGGCGATAGAGACCCTCGCCGTGATAGCCTACGAGCAGCCGGTCACGAGGGGCGAGGTGGAGGAGATACGCAGCGTCTCCAGCGGAGGCGTCATCGAGACCCTGCTCTCCCACGGCCTGATTCGCATCTCCGGGCGCAAGAAGACCCCCGGCCTCCCCCTGCTCTACCGCACGACCGACCGCTTCCTGGACATGTTCGGCCTAGAGGCAGTGGCCGACCTCCCCACGTTGGAGGAGATAAAGTCCCTCTCCTCCGAGCCCGCCGAGGTGTCAGAGTATGTCGAGGAGCCACCCGACACCGGGGAGTCACCCGACACCGAGGAGCCACCCGACACCGAGGAGCCACCCGACACCGGGGAGCCACCTAACGCTGAGGCCTACGGCGATGCGCCAGACGGCGCTGCTGATGATGAGGCTTAACGCCTACCTGGCCTCCTGCGGCGTAGCCTCGCGCCGCAAGTCCGACGCAATAGTACTCGCCGGCTCCGTCAAGGTGAACGGGAAGATCGTCTTAGCCCCCTACATGGACGTCTCCGGCTCGGACGCGGTGGAGTGCCGTGGCGTGCCCGTATCCCCCGCCCCCAAGGTCTACGCCGCGATGAACAAGCCCCGCGGGGTGGTCTGCGCGGTCAGCGACAGGTACGACCGAGTGGTGGTCGACCTCCTCCCCGAGGGGCTTCGGCGCCTCAGGGTTTTTCCCGTGGGCAGGCTCGACCGGGACAGCGACGGCCTGCTGCTCCTGACGAACGACGGGGCCTTCGCCCAATCGATCCAGCACCCCTCGAACGGCGTCGCCAAGCGGTACGAGGCCATGCTGGACTCGCCGATCTCCCCGGAGGCCCTTGCGAGGTGGCGCGCCGGCTTCCGGATGAAGGGAAGGGCGGTCAAGCCCCTGTCGGTCAGGGCCATGGAGCGGGGGCCTGAGTGGGTCTCCGTGACGGTCGGCGAGGGCATAAACCGCGAGGTGCGCGAGATGGCGAGGCTCTGCGGCTTCCGCGTGCTCACTCTGACTCGCCGTGCGATAGGCCGCCTCGTCCTGAAAAATCTCGCCCCCGGCGATTTTTTAGAATTGCCTTTTTCATCTCTGTCCTCTAGAATAAAGGAAGGCGGTTTCGTTTAGCCGGCAGTAGCAAGGCAGATTCATCTAACAGCAGCAAGGGAGGATAATTTCGTGAGCGTTGGGCAGGAGCGCTCCAAAGAGCTCATCAAAACGCGCATTTTGAGCAAGATGAAGGAAATCAAGTCCTTCCCGCAGTTCGTGGTGGAGACTTTGCGCAAGCTCAACGACCCCACGAGCAGCGCCACGGAGGTAGCGCTCAGTCTGTCTTACGACGAGGGCTTGGTGGTTCGCACGCTGAAGCTGGCCAACTCGGCGGCCTACGGCATGCCGCGCAACATCACCGACATCTCGGAGGCCATAGCCCTGCTGGGGTACAGAACGATAAGCAACATCGTGCTCACGGCCTCGGTCTACTCCGTGATGGACAAGGGCCTCGGCGGGTACGCGCTGGACAGAGGAGAGCTGTGGCGCCACTCCCTGACCGTGGCCTACCTCGCGCGCCACATAGCCGAGTCCACCGCGAAGGCCGAGCCCGAGGCCGCGTACCTCGGAGGCCTGATGCACGACATCGGAAAGGTCATCCTGAGCGACTACGTCCGCTTTGGCTACGGAATAATAGTCAAGATGGTCGAGGAGGAGCAGGTGCCGTTCATAGAGGCCGAGACGAAGGTGCTCGGCTTCGACCACGCCGCCGTAGGGGCTCTCCTGATGGAGAAGTGGGAGCTCCCGCAGATGTACTATTACTCCACCCTGTTTCACCACAGGCCGAACGACCTTGGCGAGTCCCTCTCGGAGTACCAGCCCGTGCTGGACATCGTGAGCACGGCCAACTCCGTCTGCCTGATGATGGGCGTGGGTTTGGGCGCGGACGGCCTTCAGAACGTGACGTACATGGAGCCCCTCGAGCGCATCGGCGTTGTGGACTACGACGCCTTTATGTCCGATCTCGTGGACTTCGCCTCCATGACCGAGTCCGAGATGCCCGACCTCAAGGAGATATAGGCCTATGATAATCACGATAGACGGCCCGGCCGGCGCGGGGAAGAGCACCGTGTCGCGCCGGGTGGCGGAGCGCCTCGGCATACGCTGCCTAGACACCGGCGCGATATACAGGGCTGTCTCCCTGTACCTCCTGCGCGCCGGAATCCTGCCGAACCCCGCCCACCACGGCCCCGACCACGACGCCGAGATCGCAAAGCACCTGGCCGCGCTCGACGTGGTGCTTGGTGCGAGCGGCGTCCTGCTGAACGGCGAGTACGTCACGAACGCCATACGCTCCCCGGAGGTTGACCGCGTCGTGTCGGACTACGCGGCCCTGAAGCCCGTGAGGGACTCCCTGCTGGAGCTCCAGCGCGCTCAGGCACGGCACGGAGACCTCGTGGCGGAGGGCCGGGACACCGGCTCGATCGTCTTCCCCGACGCGGACTTCAAGTTCTTCCTGACCGCCTCGGACGAGGTGAGGGCGGAGCGCCGCTACCGCGAGCTGCTGCGCAAGGGCGAGGCCGTGATCTACAAGGACGTGCTGGAGTGGATACACACAAGGGACCGCATCGACAGCGAACGCGCCACCGCCCCCCTCATCAGGCCTAGGGGCTCGATCCTAATCGACGCCTCCGCCCTGAGCGAGGAAGAGGTGACGAACGAGCTGCTGGCCGTCGTGCGAAGCGGCAACACGAGGGCGGAGAATATGCTATGAGCGCCGCACGGACAGCCGGGCGGCTTTTCTATTACGTCGTGCGGTTTTTTTTCCGCGTCGTCCTGACCATCTATAATCGGCTCTCGGTGCGCTGGCTTGAGGAGCTTCCGAGGGACGGAAACGTCATAGTGGCGGGCAACCACTGCAGCAACCTCGACCCTGTCGTCATCGGCGTGGCCTTCCCGCGCCAGCTGCGGTACTTCGCGAAGGAAGAGTTATTCCGTCCGTTTCTTTTCGGAAACGTAATACGAGTCTTGGGCGCGATCCCCGTCTCGCGCAGCGACAGCGCCTCCGCCGCCGGCGCGCTGAAGGGCTTCCTGCGCCTTTTGGAGGGCGGAAGCGACGTGCTCATATTCCCCGAGGGCGGCCGCTCGCCCGAAGGGAGGCTGATGCCGCTTGAGGAGGGCGTCGGCCTGATAGCCTCCCACTCCGGCGTGTCCATCTTGCCAGTCTACGTCCGAGGCTCGCACGATGCCATGCCGCCCGGCTCCGCCCTGGTGAGGCCGAAGAAGCTCTCCGTGACATTCGGCAGGCTCATCAAGATCACGCCGGAGCTGGCCAAGGGCAGGGACGCGAGGCAGAAGATAGTCGCCGCGCTGAGCGAGTCGCTGCACGAGCTAGAAGACAGGAGCCTGCCCTGATGCTGAGCATGACTGGCTTCGGGCGCGCCGAGCGGGTTTTCCCATGGGGAACGGTCACGCTTGAAATATCCTCCGTGAACCACCGCTATCAGGACGTGAGCGTCAGGTTCTCCGGGCATAAAGAGGCAGCCTCGCCGATCGCCGAGAGCCGCCTAACGGCCCTGCTGCGCTCCGCCCTCGACCACTGGCGGGGGAAAATACGCCTGTCCGTGGAGATCGAGCGCTCGCCCGAGTACTCCGCTCCGAGGATAGACGCGGACGTCCTCCGCTCCTACCACGTCCGCCTGAGCGAGCTGGCCGGCGAGCTCGGTCTGGCCGCCCCGTCCTCGATCGAGCCCTTTATGTCAATGCCGGGGGTGTGCGTTTCCCCCCAAGCCCCTGACGGCGCTGACGAGTTGGTCGCTGCCGTGATGGAGGCCGTCGAGTCTCTGATGGAGATGAAGAAGTCCGAGGGAGCGAAGCTGAAGGCCGCGATAGCCTGCGACATGGACGAGTTCGAGCGTCTGGTGTGCGCGCTCGGCGACAGGTGGAAGGTGGCGTCCGCCGGCGCTCTGGAGGGCGTGAGGTCGCGGATAGAGAAGATCACGGAGCGGTTAGGCCTAGACGTCGACGAAAACCGCGTCGCCCAGGAGGTCTCTCTGATGGCCGACAGGTGGGACGTGTCGGAGGAGATAGCCCGCCTAGCCAGCCACGTGGAGAAGTTCCGAAGCTTAGCCGAGTCCGAGCAGAACGCCGGCCGCAAGCTGGACTTCCTGATTCAGGAGATGAACAGGGAGATCAACACGATGGGCTCAAAGGTGAACGACGCGGAGTTCCGATGGCTGGTGGTCGACGCGAAGTCATGTCTGGAACGCGTGCGCGAGCAGGTTCAGAACGTGGAGTAGGGAAAAGCAGGGGGGAGAATCCCCCCTTTCTATTTCTCCCGCGCAGCCAGACCCTGCGCAACCAAGCTCCCAAACGGCACTTTACCCAGGCCGGCCCAGAAATCCCCGCTCCGCTCTGACCTAGCGGACGGATCATGGAGAACCCAGTTATGCTTCGCAGCGTCCGCAATGTCCCGCCTCACGCTATCGATACGCCCCTCCATCTTGCCGAACGCCTCTGCGCCCTTGTCCGTGTTCACCATCACCAGGGATATTCCCCGGTCGTCGTCCTCGAAGCCGTCCGGCTCCTTGCTGTATCCCCAGTAGTCCGCGATGGTAAGGTCGCCAACGCGGCGCGGCCCCGCGTATTGGCAGCCATAGCAGCACTCCCGTAAGTAAAGCCCTCCCAAGAAGCCCCGAATGTACGGGTCCTGCTTGGACAGCCTCGCCACAGTTCGGCCTCCAGAGGAAACTTCGACGCTGTATGTCTTCCAGCCTGGCTTTTTGAGCCGGAACTTCACCCCGTCAATCTTCCCAAATCCGGCCTCTTGCCTCGTCCACTCTAGGTACGCCCTGAAGACCGCCATAGACGGGGTGCCGTGGCACAGCAGGTCGGCGACCAGGAGGCCGGCGTTGTCGCCGAAAACGCGCCTCACCGCGGCAGCCTGGCACGGGGTGCCGGAGAAGAGCGCGGGGCGTCCCGCGTCGAGGGCGGCTTTCAGCGGGGCGTACACGGCGCTCATGTCGCTCTGAACGTACTTCGACCCCTGAAGGCGCCTTAGTTTTTCGGGGCTGTCGACGACGATGTGGACTACGCGGAGGTCTTCATCGAACGCGGCTCCGGCAGCGACACCCCCGGCCGCAAGCACGTCGGAGGCTAGCTCCATAAAGACCCCGCCGGAAGACGACGCGGACAGCGTGGCCGGGTCTCTGGTGCGGCACGCGTAGACCTGACCCTCCGCCTTGGCCACGGGGTGCTTGGCC
Source organism: Synergistaceae bacterium (assembly GCA_031272145.1). Classification (GTDB taxonomy): domain Bacteria; phylum Synergistota; class Synergistia; order Synergistales; family Aminobacteriaceae; genus JAISUL01. Next base: position 7,273 of record JAISUL010000048.1, on the reverse strand, counting down.
GGACATACCGCCTCGCACCTTCCGCAGCCGATGCAGCGGGCCTCGTCTATCTTGGGGACGTAGAACCCTCGCTCGTCCTCCGAACGTGTCAGAACCGGCTCGCCGGCCCCCATCGGGCAGGCGGCTGCGCAGGCCATGCAGCCGGTGCAGGCGGCGTCGGGGATGTTCATCCTGATCACTCCTTTATCGTTTAGCCGGCAGAGCGGGTGCCCGCTCACCGTCATGGCCGAGCTTGAAGCGCGCCAGGGCCTTCATTAGAAGCGCGATGTGGCCGTTTATCGTCTCTGACTCCGCGGTTATCTTGATGGCGGTGTTCGCGGTCTCGCCGGCGGCCTTGACTATCTCGTCCAGCTCGTCGACTATCTGCGCCGAGGAACGGGCGGCTCTGTCTATGCCGGTCGCGATCTCCTTGCTCGACGCGGCCTGCTCCTCGGCTATCGCCGCTATGTTCTGAATGGAGTCGTTGATCTTGTTGACCTCCTTCAGGGCGCCGTCGAGCTCGGTCTGAGCCTGCTCCGCGCGCGTCAGAGTGTCCTCCAGCATGCGGCCCGCCTCGACCGTGGCGGCTATGCTCGACTGAGCGCCGCTCTGGAGCTCGTCTATGATGCCGTTCACGCTCTGCGCGGCGCGCGCCGACTCCTCGGCCAGCTTGCGCACCTCCTCGGCCACCACCGCGAACCCCCGCCCGACGTCGCCCGCGCGCGCTGCCTCTATAGCGGCGTTCAGGGCAAGAAGGTTCGTCTGGTCTGCTATGCCGGTTATCACGTTCACGAAGCCGCTCACGTTCTCCACGGACGACACGAGGTGATCCAGCTTGTCGCGGCTCGCCTTGGCGTTGCTGTCCACGTCGTGCATGCCCTTGATGACGTGCTCCACGGTCTGAACAGCCCTCAGGGACGCCTCGGTCGTCTGAGACACGAACGCCGCTCCGTCCGTCGCGCTGTGCGCCACGGTGTCGGCCCCAGCGCTCATCTCCTCGATGCCGGCGTTGCTCGCCTGAAGGGCGGTGCTGTTGCTGGCGCCGAGTGACGTTATATGATCCATCAGGCCCTTGACCTCGACCATCGCCGCGGTCATGCCGTCCGCTATGTGCGCCAGGTCCTCGGCGCTCTCCGGCATCTTGTAGGCGACGTCCACGACCGTCCTCATGCTATCGCCCTGCGCCTCGATCATGTTGGAGACCGCGTCGCACAGGACGCCTATCTCGTCCTTGCCGTAGTAGCCGAAGTCGGAGCGCTTTATGGTCAGGTCGCCGTCCTCGGCGCGCTTGGCTATGCTCACGACCGCCGCTATCGGGCGGCACATGCCGCGGGATATGATGAACGTCAGAAGCAGCCCCAGAAGCAGCGCCGCAGCTGCTGTGCCGAACAGATACGCGTCGGCCCGCTCTATCCCCTGCATGCTCCGCTGGGACGTGGCGTCCATGCTTTTAAGCGCCTCCCCGTTCAGCTCGGCGGCCTTCTCGGATATGGCCTGCACCAGAGGAACACGCACTGCCTCCTCCTTGGCCTTGTCCGCGTAGTTCTGTGACTGAGTCCGCGTCTGAGACTCGTAGGCCGCGAAGCTCGTCGTCATCGTGTCCAAAAGCGTCTTCTCCTCAGGCGTCGACACGTAGGACTTGAGCGCCGCAAGGTTTTTCGAGACGCCGGACGTCGCGTTCTGAACGGCGCTCATGGACTGGGCGTCGTTGGTCAGAGCAGCGCGGAACATCGAGAGCCTGACGTTCTGAATGGCGGCCTCCACCCCGACCGCGAGGCGGTAGGCCTCGGCCCTGCTGGACACCGTCGTGCCGGACGCGTTCTTCAGCTCCTGAAAGAGAAGTTCGGAGAACTTGGAGGCGGCCTCGGACAAGACCCTGCCGGACTCGCTCTGCACCTTGAAGACCGCCGCTATGGCGTCGAGCAGCGACATGGTCTTGGCTATGGACGCGGCGTAGCGCTCGTACGGGGGAAGCAGTTCGTCGCGGAACATCTTCGGCGTGTGGAGGGTCGGATACGCCGCCCCGAGGGCCGCGATCTCGCCCGACTCCTTGGCGATCTCCTCCAAGCTCCTAGCCACCACCGCCGTCGCCGTGTCCTTGTCGTCGCTGTACTGCGCGTTCTCGGCGGTGTGCAGGCGCTCGGTCGCGAGAGCCAGGTTGTAGATCGTGCGCTCGATGCGCGAGTTCACCTTCCCGACGGGGACGATGGCGTTCACCATGTAGCTGTTTTCCGCCGTGATGCCCCTAAGCCCCCTGTAGCTCACCGCGACGCCTAACAAGAAGACCAGCAGCAGCGCGCCAAAGCTGAAGGAGAGTTTAAGGCCGAGCCTTAAGTTTCTCCACATAATTTCACACCTCGAAAAATTCATTAAGATTCGTAGAGCTATCGGTTGCGCGAAGTATAGCACACCCGGCCGGTTGCATTCTTGGAGAATTTGGAATACAATTCAGGGTACGACATTTTCCAAAAAGGGGCGGGTCGATGGTGTCCGAGACACCAAGGGTGAGCAGTACTGTTCCGGTTTTAAAGCTCGGCAAGCACAGGCCGCGCTATCCCCTCTTGCAGGGCGGCATGGGCGTGGGCATTTCAGGCTTCAGGCTAGCCGGTCACGTCGCGCGGCACGGGGCGGTGGGGACTATCGCGAGCGTCGGCTTGAGCCACAACTCTCCCTACTACACCGAGAAGAAGATGAGCTATTTCGACTCCAACGAGATAGTCATAAAGGAGGCCCTGAGCAAGGCCAGAGAGATCGCCGGCCCTGACGGGGTGCTGGCCGTGAACTGCATGGTGGCGCTCACAGACTACGACCGCGAGGTTCGCGCCGCGGCCGAGGGCGGGGCCAACGTGATAGTCTCCGGCGCCGGGCTGCCGCTGCGCCTGCCCGAGTACACGAAGGACTTCCCCGACGTGGCCCTCGTCCCGATCGTGAGCTCGGCCAAGGCCGCCTCCCTCATCGCGCGGCACTGGGAGAAAAAGCACGGGCGCGCCCCGGACGGCTTCGTCGTGGAGACCCCGGCCTCCGCCGGGGGACACCTCGGCGCGTCCACCATCGAGCAGGTCTACGACCCGGCTCTGTCGCTTGAGCGCGCCATCCCCGACGTGGTACGCTTCGTGGCCGAGGAGATGAGGGCCGACATCCCGGTCATAGCGGCTGGCGGCATATGGGGCAGGGACGACGTCGAGCGGGCCTTCGCACTGGGGGCGTCGGGCGTCCAGATGGGCACGCGCTTCGCCTGCACGGTCGAGGGGGACGCCTCCGACCGCTTCAAACAGGCCTACGTCGACGCCAAGGAGTCGGACGTCGTCCTCATCAACAGCCCGGCCGGACTCCCTGGGCGCGCCATAAAGAACCCCTTCGTGGCGCGCTACCTCGAGGGCAATCCCGACAGCGGCGCCTGCTTCGCGAACTGCCTCACCCACTGCCGCTACCGCAAGACCGGCGAGACCTTCTGCATAGCCGTGGCCCTCGTGGACGCCTTCAACGGCGACTGGGAACACGGGTTATTTTTCTGCGGCGACAACGTCTCGAAGGTCGATAAAGTGGCGACGGTCGGGGAGATCATCGAAGAACTTTTTGGCGCCTGAGCCCCAAAGGGACACAAGGCTCCAATTTGGACAAAGGGGAATACATATATAATGAAGATTCTGTTGTCTTTGCTCCACATCGCGCTGAGCATTTTCCTGATGGTGGTCGTGCTGATGCAGCACCGCAAGCAGGGCGGCTTCGGGGGAGTGTTCGGCGGCGGCACTCAGGCGGACATGGGCCAGTGGCAGCGTTTCACCTCCCTCACTAAGCTCACCGTCGTTTTGGCCGCGCTGTTTATGCTGACGTCGCTGCTTCTGGCTTTGCTCTAGACGGGAAGTCGGGGCAGAAGAGAATGTTTCTCGATTCGGTAAAGGACGTCAGCAGCGTCAAGGCTGCCGCTCCCCGCTTCGCCAGCGCGACTCACGAGGAGATACGCGACGGCGCCACGACCGACGTCTACTTCGTCAACACGCGCGACGTGCTGGCATCCGTGGGCAGGCTCGACGTGAAGGTCGCGGCGGAGATATTTGCGCGCGAACATGGGCTGTTTGCCGGCGTAGGCGAGGTTCTGACGCTCCTCAAGGGGCTGCCCCTGGAGATCGAGGCATTGCCTGAGGGTGAGGAGTTCGGGCCGAAGGAGACGCTCATGCGCATTCGGGGCTCGTACCGCGACTTCGGCCTGTACGAGACCGCCATGCTGGGCTTTCTGGCGTCGTCCAGCGGGTGGGCAGGCGCGGCTCAGCGCTGCGTAGACGCGGCGGGCGGGCCTCCACCCAAGGGGATTCCGGTGCTTTCCTTCGGTGCGCGGCACCTCCACCCAGCCGTGGCCTCCGTGATGGACAGCGTCGCCGTGAGGGTGGGAGGATGCGCCGGGGCGAGCAGCGTGCTGGGCGCGGCTCTCGTCGGCAAGTACCCAGCCGGCACAGTCCCGCACTCGGCCGTCCTGCTGACAGGCGACACGGTTGACTTGGCCGTGGCATACGACGCAGCCCTGCCCTCCGGCATAGGGAGGATATTCCTCGTCGACACGTTCAAGGACGAGGCCGAGGAGTCGCTCAGGCTGGCGCGTGCCCTAGGGGACAAGCTGGACGCGGTGCGCCTCGACACGCCAGGCGAGCGCGGCGGCGTCACGCCCGACCTGGTGCGCGAGGTGCGCTACCGCCTCGACAAAGCGGGCTTTGACAAGGTCAAGATAGTGGTGACGGGCGGGCTCACGCCGTACCGCATCGTGGAGATGCGCTCGTGTGGCGCGGACGTGTTCGGCGTGGGGAGCTACATCGCTCACGCTGACCCCGTGGACATGACGCTGGACATAAAGGAGATCGAGGGGCGTGCCGTTGCCAAGCGCGGAAGGCTGCCCGGGATACTTGAAAATCCGCGGCTGGTTCGTGTACAATGATCGGCGCGGGGGAGTGCGGGGGAATGCGGGGAATACGGGGGAATACGCAGACACCGCCCCTGCCCATAAGGAGGAAGTTAATTGACTGGCAGCAGTTCTTACCGAGCTAAGGCTGAGCAAGTAGAAAGAGAGTGGTTCGTGATAGACGCGACGGGTCAGTCCGTGGGCCGTTTGGCCGCGGCCGTGGCGCGGATCCTCACCGGCAAGCACAAGCCGACGTTCACCCCCAGCGTGGACACGGGTGACTTCGTGATAGTCGTGAACGCGGCGAAGGTGAGGCTCACGGGCAAGAAGGCCGAGCAGTCCTGCTATCACCGCCATACCGGGCACAGCGGCGGGTATCGGTCGATCCCCTGGGGCGTCATGCTTCAAAAGAGGCCGGAGTTCCTGCTGGAGCACGTGGTGAAGGGCATGCTCCCGAAGACGCGCCTGAAGTACGCGCGAAAGCTGAAGGTCTACGCCGGCCCGAATCACCCGCACGCCGCGCAGTCCCCGTCGGAGTACCATATGGCGTATCATACGATCGGAGGTAGTGTTCGTGGATAACGGCGGTTATTTCTGGGGCACGGGCAGGCGCAAGACCGCCTTGGCGAGGGTGAGGCTGCGCCCCGGCAAGGGCGAGCTGAAGATCAACGACCGGACGGTGGAGTCCTACTTCCCGCGCTTGGTGTGGCAGTCGCAGGTGTGGCAGTCCCTGCGCACGGCCAGCGTTGAGGGGAAGGTCGACGTGTTCGTTCGGGCGTCGGGCGGCGGTCTGACCGGTCAGGCCGGCGCCGTGAGGATGGGCATAGCGCGCGCGCTGATCAAGCTCAACCCCGACCTCCGCGGCGCGCTCAAGAAAGAGGGCCTTCTGACGCGCGACTCGCGCATGGTCGAGCGGAAGAAGTTCGGCCAGAAGGGCGCGAGGGGCAAGAGGCAGTACTCGAAGCGCTAATACGCCTCCCCTGTGCGGAGGATCGGTTGGCCGATTGGCCGTGGCAAAAAATTCCGCGCGTTTTTGCGGCAGTTTCTTGATGACACCCCTTGCAAAGCGCGCGGGCTTTAGGTATACTAACTCATAAGCGGATATAGCTCAGCTGGTAGAGCATTAGCTTCCCAAGCTAAGGGTCGCGGGTTCGAATCCCGTTGTCCGCTCCATTTTTTTATCCTAAAATTCGATCTCCCAAAACAAGAAAGTAGTGGTTTTTACTGATGACAACCGTTGAGAGTTTTGCTAAAATGACGAGGGACGAGGGACGAGGGACGAGGGACGAGGGACGAGGGACTTCGTCTGCCCTTGCTCCGATCGCCTTTTTCGTCTACAGACGCCCAGACCACGCCAAGAGAACCCTCTCCGCGCTCGCGGCCAACGACGGCGCCAGACAAAGCGACCTCTTCATATTCTCCGACGGCCCTAAGGACGCACATACGTCCGATCATCCCTCGGCAGCGGACGCCGAGGGCGTGAAGGCCGTCCGCGAGTACGTCCGTTCTCTGGACAAAAGCCTCTTTAGATCCGTAACCGTCATAGAACGCGAGACCAACCTAGGCCTTGCGAAATCCCTAATATCCGGCATAACCGAGCTCTGCTCCCGCTTCGGGCGCGCCGTCATCGTCGAGGACGACATCCTGACCTCCCCGCGCTTCCTGCGCTTCATAAACGACGGGCTGGATAGGTACGAAGGCGACGAACGGGTCTTTTCCGTCACGGGTTTTTGGCCGCTCAAGCCGCGCCCTGGCGACGGGGCGTTCTTCCTGCGCGGCTCCGGCATATGGGGCTGGGGCACGTGGAAGCGCGCGTGGGACCACTACGACCACGGGGCCGCCGGATGGGAGGCGCTCCTCAGGAACAAGCGCCTGGCATGGGAGTTCGACTACAACGGCCGGTGCAACAACACGGCGATGCTCCTGCGGCACATAGGCGATAAGGGCGCGTGGGGGCCGCAGTGGAACTGGATAGCGTTCCGCGAGAACGGCCTGACGCTCTTCCCACCCTACAGCCTCGACACGAACGTTGGCTTCGGCGACGACGCGACGCACACGCCGAAGGGCGGGGACTGGTGGGCTGCCAATATAGACCTGACGCTAGACCGCCCCATCAAGATGCCGGAGCGCGTCGAGCCCGACGCCGAGCAGCGCGAGAGGTACGCGAACTTCGTCTACCCGTCGTTCCGCGACCGCTGGAAGAACTGCGGCTTCACCCCGAGGGAGATCGTCAAGGCCGTCTTCTGGTTCCTCTACAGGCCGCTGCGCTTCATCGAGATGCTCCTGCCGTTCGGGACGTACATACTCAAGAGGTAGCCACGCCAATGCTGAACCGCGACAGCGACTCGTTCAGAGCGGACGCCATTTCCCCAAGGCCATCCGCCGTGCGGGAGACCTGGTGGG
>JAISUL010000008.1 GCA_031272145.1 Synergistaceae bacterium | reverse complement strand
CGAAGTTTTCATGGCCATGGCCGCTGCCCTTTCCATGCCCCTTCCCTCCGGCGCTGAGCCAGCGGCCGTAGACTGTGTCGGAGAGGCTCTTTACTGCGTCATCGATGGTGGCGCTCTCCATCAGGCGCGAGAAGAACGGCGCGTCGAGAAAGCGGTTTTCCATCGCCCGCAGCCGCGACAGCGCGTACATATAACTCACGTTCTTACCCCCTCACCCCGTCCCTTTGGTCGAACAGCTGCTTCACCACGTCGGCCTCCAGGTCGGGGCGTGCGTCCGTGACAAGCATCTCCCATGAGCAGTTTACGTCGATCTTCCCGCGCCTAAGCACGAAGCCGCCGCGTATGGGCAGGCGCTCGGGCGCGAACGACACCCTGGACGAGTGGGAGGCGTTGTAGGAGTCTAGCCAGGCGCCGTCGATGTACTGCTCGTTATTGCCAACAAAAAGCACTGCGTCGTCAGACGAAGCCGCCCGTTCCATCAGGGACTGCACGAACGACAGGTACTTCTCCCGCGGCAGCTCCGACAGTATCCTCAGGGCGCCGGCGAAGGCCTCGCTCACGAGCCTCTGCTTCACTCCGAGGTCTATCTTCGCCGCGTCCAGGCCGGCCACTATCTCGCGGCGGCGCAGTATCTCCGGCCCCTCTTTGGCGAAGCGCTCCTTGTAGGACGTCCTGGCAGCCCTTATCTCGTCGTCGGCCTTCTTCATGACCGACTCAACGCTTCGGGCGCCATCACTCTCGATAGCCTTGACACGCGCCTCCGCGTCGGCGCTTATCTTGGCCTTGATGTCGGCAAGCGACATGGGATTTACCTCCCCCAGCCGCTCGGCGTCAAACCTGAACGCCCATAAGCATCAGGATGCTCGTGAGAAGGGCCAAAACCGCGTAGGTCTCCACCATCGCGGGAAGAATAATGGCCTTGCCCATTTCCTCGGGCTTTCTCGCTATCATCTGAATGGACGCCGCTGAAGCACGGCCCTGATAAAGAGCCGACATCCAGCCAACAAGGGCTATCGGCAGGCAGGACGCGAAAATCCCAAGCCCCTGCTGCCACGTCACAACAGCGAGCGAGCCGGTCAGAGCCCCGATCTTGTTGAGCACAAAAAACGCCGTCAAAAGGCCGTAAATGCCCTGCGTGCCGGGCAGAGCCTGAAACACCAGACAGCTCCCGAACTTGCCCGGGTCCTCTGTCATAACCCCAGCGGCTGCCTCGCCAGCAATGCCAACGCCCATAGCAGACCCAATCCCAGCCATGCCGGCAGCCATACCTGCACCGATCAACGACAGCGCAATCCCTAGAAATTCCATAACGCTCTCATTCCTTTCGTTATTTGACCTCCACGAAGCGCGTGGAGACCGCCAGCGGGCGGAACGGAACCCCGCCGCCCGTGTAGAACTTGCTGAAAAACTCGACGTACTGAAGACGCAGGGAGTGCACAAATGCGCCCAGCACGTTGATTAGAAGCCCGAACAGCTGCCCCCCGATGACGACGACCACGGCGAGAAGCCACCCCACCACTGGGATGCCGGCCGCCATGCCGCCAAGGAGGTTCATTATCATGCCGATGACCGCCGAGCCGAAGCCCAGGGCCAGCAGCCTGCTGTAGCTGAGCACGTCGCCGAGGTATGACGTCGAGCCGTAGAGGGCAAGAAAACCAGACAGAGCCTTCGAGAATATGCCCTTCTTCTCGCGCCCAGCGTACCAGAATATCAGGACGGCGCCCACAGCCGCGACGCTGCCGCCGAACGAGCCGGTGAACTGCGACACGGCGTTGGTCGTCCCCATGCAGAAAAGCGTTATTCCCCCGACGAAGAAAATCCACGCTATCTTGTCGCCGAGCGCGTCCAAGTGGCGGCCGTGCCGAATGTGGTCGTACGCGCCTATCGCGAGGCCGAAAAGCAGGTGCACCACGCCAAGCAGAAGTGAGATGACGAGCACGCGCATCGGGTCCTTCATCGGGTCTATCAACATGAGGGAGTCCTTGAGCTCCTTGAGTGGCTTCATCAGGGGCAGGGACGGGAAGGCGTCTATGAAGTCCCCGAAGAAGCTCCCGCTTATCACGCCGTAGATGAACGTCGACACAGCCCCTAGGACGAACAGGATCAGAAATTCTCTGGCCCCGCTCGGCATCCGCCCGTACTTTCGGAGGACGAACCACAGCACGCCCAGCATCACGACGGCGTAGCCCGCGTCGCCCAGACACATGCCGAAGAACACGAAAAAGAACGGGGCTAGCAGTGGGGTCGGGTCGGTCTCGCCGTAGGGCGGCGGGGCGTAAAGCGTGGTCAAAATCTCGAAAGGCCGAAACACCCGTTTGTTGTGCAGAAGAACCGGAGGAACGTCGTCCTCGGCCGGGTCGGAGGCGACGAGCGCAACACCCCCGATGGCGTCAAGCTGCCGCTGCAGCTGGGGCACCGCGGCCTCCGGAATCCAGAACGACGTCACGCACACGGCCTCGGTCTCGGTGCCCTCCAACATGGCCTGCCACCTCTCGGCCATCATACCCCAGTAGTCGGAGAGCCTCTGAAGCGTCGGCATGTGGACGGCGGCAGCGCGCCTCAGGCCGTTTAGCATCTCGGCCTCGCGGGCCTCGCATTCGCGCAGCCGTGCCGCGACCTTGGCCTCCTCGTCCGCCACGGCGCCGGACATTTTTGCGGCATCCGTCCCAACGGTCGTCCCCAAGGGAACGGTCGTCCCCAAGGGAACAGTCGTCCCCAAGGGAACAGTCGTTCCCAAGGGAACAGTTGTTCCCAAGCTGAACGGGACGAGCGTGACGCCGCAGCGCGAGGCCGCGTCAATCACGTCCTTGGCCACGTCGCGCTCGTACATCAGGACGACCCACGCCGGCGCGTCCTTCTTTGATTGAGGCTTAGGGGCGGCCACGAAGAGCTCCGTGCGCTGCGCGAGGGCGGCCATTTCCGAGGAGAGGGCGCTGAGGTTCTGCTCCGGGATGGTGCCGAGGGATGCGGCGAGGACGGCCGTGCCGTTGGTCAGCACGGAAAGTGGGTAGGGGAAGTCCTCTATGTTTGAGAAGACGTCGAGGTTGGCCTTCATTTGGGACATCTCGGTGCGCAGGTCGGAGAGGGCCGACTCGACGCTTCTGACCGACGCGGCGAGGGCGGAGAGGTCGGTGCCGGCGGCGGTCTTTTCGAGGTCTGAGAGGGACACCACGGGCTTGTCCCCGAGTGCCTGCCCGATGGACGAGGCGGGGTCGGAGTAGAAGGGCGTGAGCACGCGGAAGAGATACCGTATGGCCGCGAGCCGCTCCTCACACTCGGCAAGGGCGGAGGTCGCGTCGGTTCGCCCTTGGGACGGCGGTCCCCCCTCAATGATGTGGCATGCGCCGCTTTGCTGGAGTGCGGCGGCCACTGCGCTGCGGACGGACTTGTGGTAGTAGAGCTCCGCTTTTTTGAGTTTAGTCACGCCCATATCTGCTGATCACCTCCTCCGCGATCCATGCCGCGGCCTTCGCGGTCTTGTCCTTGTGCCGAGAGTAGAAGCCCTCGGCTGCCGAGCGCCGTTCGGCCACGATGGTACTGGCCTTGGTCTCGGCCTCGTGCTCCGCGGCCTGGACGCTCTCGCGGAACTGCCGAGCTGCGGCCTGCCGAGCCTCTTTGACTGCGTTCTCCGCGTCAGCCTCGGCCTTGGCGAGCCGCCTGGCCACGTCGGCCCCCGCATCCTGAACGCTCCGTGCGGCCTTCTCCTCAGCCGCCTTTATCTCATCGACGAGATTTTCCGCCATGTGGAAATCCACCTCCCTCCCTAAAAAACTCTAGTCCATATTATCCTCACCTCGGGCATAAAAATCAAGGGGTGAGGAGAAGCGGGAAGTTTTTCCCGCCCCTGTGCTAAGATACACCATGGAGGCATTTGAAAGGAAGGGAATATCGATGTTCAACACCGAGGGCAAGTGGCGCGACCGGCTCTGGAAGGACGGGTTAAGCAAGCTGGCGGAGGAGGCCGTGGAGTTCTTCATGCCAGACCTAGCCGCGGATCGGGATGTGGATCGTCCCATAATGGCCGTGGTAGCGTCGGAGATTCCCAAGCCGGAGTCCGCGTCGGATTTGGGCATGAGGATACCGGACGTGCTTATGAAGGTTCCGGTGAAGAAGAGCGTTACGAATG
>JAISUL010000023.1 GCA_031272145.1 Synergistaceae bacterium | reverse complement strand
AGGAGCGCCGTCATCTTGGCGACCATGTAGGGCTGCGAGATGGTCTGCCGTTCGCCTATCGGCAGAGGGCGGTCGATGTAGGCCATGTCGGAGTACTCCGGCGGGACGAAGAGGTGCCGCGGCACGGTACGCATCGCGGCCAGCACGCGCTCGTCCTTCACGTCGCGTCCGACGATCTGCTCCTCGGTCATGTCGGCGCGCCTGCGCTCCCATTCGTCCCTGTCTCTCAACGCTCTCACTCCGTCCAGACCGTGACGGTCGGGAAGCCGAGGCTCGACCGCTCGATGCGAAAGTAGGGTGCAAGGGCGGCCGCGAGCCGGTTTTTTACCCCTTCCCCGATTGACACCCACAAAGACTCGCCCGGCTGTGCTCCGGCGCCCTCCTTGCCTTCCCGCGTCCCCTGGATTGACACGCCCAGCCCGGCGCGCTCAATGGACTCGGCTATCTCCTGCGCCACGCCTGGGGGCGCTTCGATGCTGGCTAGGAGCGTCCTCGGCGGGAGTCCGAGGCTGTCGCGCTCGGCTATCTCCGCCCGCCAGAATCGGTCCCAGTCCGGCGGGAAGGAGTTAGCCCATGCCTGTGGACGGCGCGACTGCACCAGGACGACCCTGTTGTTCCCGTCTCCAGATCGAAGCCCGCGCCGTCCCGACTCCAGCACCATGCTGAACGCGCGGAAGGAGGCGCAGTGGTCGACCTTCATCCCCTCGAAGTCGATGTCGAGCCAAGCGACCAGGCCGACGTCCGCTGTGTCGCATATGGACAATGCCCCCCGCGTCCCGAGCACCAGGGTCGGGTGCTCGTGCCCTCGCGCGCTCTTTTCCATCAGGACTGCATGGCTAGAGCAGCGCTTGGCTATCGGGAGCAGCGCCTCCAGCCCGGGCCTCACGCCCCTCAGCAGCTCGCCGCGGCAGTTCGGACAGTGAGTAAATAGAGGCATTACAAATCCGCACCTCAGGCAGCGCAGAGAGGGCGGATCTCCTTCTACTCTCATTGCGGCGCCGCACCTACGGCACGTGAACGAGAAGCCACACTCCGAGCAGAAGACGTCCCCTGCGTGCCCCTTGCGGTCAAGAATCCAAACGGCGCTCCGCCCCTCTCTCAGCGCGTCCCCGGTCCGGGTAATCAGGGCCGGGGTCACTGGCGGCGGCTTCTCAATGCCTGGAACTGCGCCGGCGGCCTCCTTCATGTCCACCGCAACGAAGGCGGCCGACTGGGGCAGCTTCGACTTGGCTCGCGTCTGAGGGCGCATTCTAATGTACGTTCGCGACGACGGCATCCACCCTCCGAGAACCAGTTTGGCTCCGAGCAGCATTGCCCTGCGCCCTGCCGCGCTCCTGGCGGAAATTTGTGGGTGCTTCACGAAGACGTACGACGGGTTCGCCTCGTCCTCAACGATTATCAAGTCAAGCCCCGCTGGGCATGGGGCGAAGACCGCGCTGCCTGTCCCGACGATCACCCGTGCGTCCCCCGACGCGGCGCGCAGCCAGGCCTCCCAGCGCTTTTTCTTGCCTCCGCTGTTCGGCCAGAGCATGGCGTCCTTGTTGGCGCCAGCCAGCCGCGAGAAGAACGCCTCGGCCGCCTTGGCCTCAGGGAATATGACCAGCGCCCGCTTTGCCTTATTACTCTCCTCCTCGTAGCGGGAGAGGCGCTCGTCGTCCGTCAGGTCGAAGACGAACTCGTTGTTGAAAACCCCTCCGGTTTTGCCGCCGACGGGCGGAGCTGCCACAGGCTCGCCGCTCAGCACTTGTTCCGGGCATATCATCTGTAGGGCCTCGCCCGCGCCGCAGAGGAACGTGCCTCCGATCCAGAGGGACAGAGCCCAGAGGTCGGCGCCAAGGACGCACCGCTCGTCCAGCACGTCTGAGACCACTTTCAGGCCGTCTTTCTGCGCCCACTGCTCCCCGTGCCCTGGGCCGGCGACGAAGCCGATCCTCCGTGCTCTGCCGACCGGAACTCTGACCCTTGCCCCGGGCTCTGGGTTCTTCGCTCCGATCGCGTAGGTCAGGGCGTTCCACCAGGGGCCTGGCACCACTACGTCTACTGTGCTAGGCCAAGCGCCCTGATCCATATGGGCAGAGACAAGGTGCTGAGCACAGTCGTCACGGCTATGCCCATCCCGCAGTAATCCGTGTCCATCCCGACCTCCTGCGCGATGATGGCGGTGTTGACTGCCACTGGCATAGCCGACAGGATCACGCCGGCCTGTACCATCTCGGTCGGGAGGCGGAACAACGTGAATATCAGCCAAGCGATAACTGGGTGCACTACGAGCTTGAACGCCGCTATTTTCCACACGGAGAGGGCGTGAACCATGTCGCGCATTTTGAGCCGTCCCCCCAGCGAGATGAGCGCCATTCCGGTGCTTATGTCGGCCAGGATGCGCACGGTCGCGGCGAGCCAGTTCGGCATGCTGTAGCCTGTGGCTGCCAGAGTCAGCCCGACCAGGCAGGCCATGAACGGCGGCGTCTTGAAGAAGAGCTGGAACAGCGTCGCCCTCAGCGACGCCCACGACGGGCTCCCGAACATGGCGAACTGCCCGCTGCCGATGGACACGACCTGCATGATGAATATCGACACGGCCAGGATTATCGTGCCGACCGCGACGCCGCTAGGCCCCATGGCCAGGTGAATGACGGGGATGCCGACGAAGAAGTGGTTTCCCCTTGCGGCGCTCATGCTCAGCACGGCGAAGCGCCGGTTGTCGGGCTCGCCCTTGTGGCACGTCGCCCAGACGATGTACGTGGTCACGAAGTAGGGCAGGCACACGGCGGCCACGAAGCCCGCATCGCCCACGACCTCCATATCAGCGCCCAGTATCCCCTGCAGCAGGATCGCTGGCATGGCAAACCAATAGAGGATGACGTTGTCCTCGCGCAGAGTCCGCTCAGAGAGGAGGCCGCTGCAGTGCAGCCCCCAGCCGATGCCGACCATGATGAAGATCGGCAGGACGACCAGAAAAGCCTGCATGCCTTATTGGTTTACTCCGGCGCGAACTGGTCCTTGCCCACCCCGCAAACGGGGCATACCCAGTCGTTGGGCAGGCTGTCGAAGTCGACTCCGCCCTCGGAGGCGGGGTCGTAAACGTATCCGCATACGTCGCAAACGTACTTTTTCATTTAGAAACTACCTCCATAGTGTCAATGGGCAAAACCGCAAGAGGTGCGGGCGTAGATTCCGATTTCTCCGGCTGGTGCGTCTCGCGGTCCTTGACCGGCGGACGCTCGTCAAAAATGACCTCGGCCTCCATGCCCAGCGATGCGGCGAGGGACGTCAGCACCATCCTCGTGTTGTCGTCGGCGTGGCGCAGGACGCCGCTCGTCAGGGCGTTCTCCCTGACCTTCTCGACGTCGGCGGCTATCTGCTCGTTCTGCTCGTTCAGGCCGACCGACGTGAATATCCCGGCGCTCTGGTCGTAGACCTCGACGCTGCTCATGTCGGCGTATGCGTCCATGACCTTTGCCCTTGGGACGAAGATGCGCACCCTGTTCACGGCGAAGCACTCGGATATGCGGGCGTCCGTGAGGTCGCAGCCGCACACCAGCGTCCCTGAGTACTTGAGGATGAACTTGCGCGACGTCCCCGGCAGCGAGAAGCCCAGCAGCGAGCCGGAGTTTCGGTACGTGACGATCGACTGGAACGGCTGGCGAACCGCGGCAAGCTCGCGCACGCCCCTTATGCCGCCCATAAGAATGTTAGACCGCGCGGCGAAGCGCCTGCTTATCCCGGGCTTCGTCCTGCGCGCCACGATCCAGACGTTCACGCTGACCGAGGCCAGCAGCATCAGCATAAGTAAAAAAGCGAACCCGATAAACACCCAAGAACCCTCCTATCTACTCTTGCGACGCCGCGTGGCGCACCTCAGCCAAGGGGACGCCTCGCTCCAAGGCGGCGCGTTTCAGGTCGTCGTACTCGGGCGTTCTGCGCAGAACCGATTCTCCGAGGTACGCCGACTTAAACCTGATTTTACCGAAGGACGTGTCCCTCTCCTCCACCGTGTGGCGCAGCTTTGCGCGGTCGGCCGCCAGCCTCCTCACGCCCTGAGTCGTGGTGTTGCACAGCATGCAGACCGAGAGGAAGTCGGCCTGCTCTGGCCGGCAGAGGCAGCACAGCTTCACGCCAGGGCGCCCTTTTTTCATCGAGACGTGCTCCAGCCATACGTCGAGGGCGCCGGCCTCGAACAGCCGCTCCGCCGCCAGCTCGAAGTCCTGAGGGTTCATGTCGTCGATGTTGCTCTCCAGAAGCGAGACCGCGTCGCGCTCAAACCCCCCTGAGGCCTCCTTAGCGTCCATCAGGAGAACGCGGAGTATGTTGGGTATGTCAGACTCGCGTGCCCCTATTCCATGTCCCGCTGAGGCTATGACGCCGTCGGGGATGGAGGTGAACGCGGAGGCCAGCGACCGAGCCAGAAGCGCGCCGGTCGGGGTAGTCCGCTCCATCGGCTCGCCGCGCGAGAACACGGGGAGCCCGTGCAGGAGCACCTCCGTCGCCGGGGCCGGAACTGGCAGAACCCCGTGGGCGCACTCGACCGTTCCGGAGCCCACGTTTATCGGCGAGCAGAGGACCCTTGGCCACCCCAGTGCCTCGATCAGGACGTACGTCCCCACGATGTCGATTATGGAGTCTACAGCCCCGACCTCGTGGAAGTGGATTTTATCCGGCGTGGTGCCGTGAACCCTGGCCTCGGCCTCAGCCAGCCTCGCGAATGCCCTCGCGACCTCGGTCTTGACTCGGTCGGACAGGGAGCTGTCCATCACGATCTCCTCGACGTCCCTCAGGCTCCTGTGCGGGTGGTGCTCGCCGGTCTGCACGACGAAGCGCGTTCCGACGAGGCCGTGTCTGACGTCCTTGCCGAGGGATATTTCGTACTCCGACGGAGGCAGTCTCCGAAGCCCGGCCAGTACGCCCCTGAACATGGCGGCGTCTGGGACGAGCTCGAACAGCGCCCCGACCGTCATGTCCCCCGATATTCCCGCGAAGCAGTCGAAGTAAAGAGTCTTCATTATTAAAAGACCCTTTTCTTGTGCCCTTTTCTCGCGCCGTTGACTCGGAACGCCAGCGACTCGGCCAGGCCCGGCGGCAGGAAGTCAATTACGTCCACCGTCTCGAGGGGCGCGGCTTTTTCCTCCTTCGCCAGAACGGGCCTGACGCCTGGGGCTCGGTTCTCGCGGAGGACTGCCCTCATGCCGTCGCCGTCCGGAAGCTCGTGGAGCTCCGGCACGATCCTCACAGCGTCCACCTTGGCAGCGAAGTGCACGTCGCCGCCGAAGCCGATCTTCTCTAGGAACACGGCGTGCTCAGCGCTGGCCAGTGACGAGGCGAAGTCCCCGCCCTTCACGTATGCCAGCCTAGCCAGCTTAGCCCCGTCCGAGAGGCGCAGGTTCGGGGCGTACCCCATCAGCTTGTCCACGATGAGCCCTGCGCATATGGTGTCGTCCCACGCCGGCCTGCCCTTTCGCCCGGAGCACAGTATGCCGACGCGGTTCCCCTTTGACAGGGCGAGGTCGAGCGCTGCCGACGCGTTGCGCGCGCATGCCGCGAACACCGGCACGCCCGACGACGCCGCCCTCAGCAGGGCATTCGTGCCGTTCGTGGTGGCCATCACGGCGCAGGAGTGCCTGGCCGTTATCTCCCTCGTAATATCGGCCGGGGAGTTCCCAATGTCGAACCCGCGCGGCGCTATGGCGTTTTCCTCTCCCATAAGCAGCGGCATCTCGCCCTCGGCCTTCAGCGCCTCGGCCAGCCGGAGGGCGCTCTCCACGGAGTCGGTCGGGTACAGGGAGCGCCCGCCCTCCGCGAACCAGCAGGTCATAACCGTGCTTGCGCGAAGGACGTCCACGACCAGCCACACGTCCGCCGCGGGCAGGCGCTCGGCGCTCGACAGAACCACCTCGACATCCGTCCGTTCCAACGTGCCCATGAACAAACAGCCCCCTTTTTCTACTCTGCTCATCTGCCGGACGTGAAGTCCTCGAAGCTCATGGCCCTGTACTGCGCGCGCCTGACGCCGTTCCGCTTGTCGTGGAACAAGGCGCCCGACGGACAAAAGCCGACGCACCTCTGGCACGACTCGCAGAGCTTCGGGTTCACGGAGGGCAGGGCGCCCATGGCGCTCACGGCGCCGGCAGGGCATATCTTAACGCAGCGCCAGCACTTCTTGCCAAGGCACAGCGACTCGTCCACCTTGATCGGGAACATCCGATAGAAGAAGTCCCACGGCAGCCTGGTGCGGCCAAGGGCGCAGCACATGCGCGACAGGAGCGGTATGCCCCGGCCCCATGTCTCGCTGCCGTCGATCATCCCGATCGCGAACGATCGCGCCTCGGCCTCGGCCCTCTCTATCGCCTCCCTGTCTGCGTCTCCGTGCCTCTCGGTGTCGGAGTAGTTGCCCGGCATCTTGAGGAACTTAGCCGCTATCGTCCTGTACCCATTGGCGCGCAGCGCGGCGCCCAGAGGCCCCTGCATCCCGCCCGCGAAGCCGCCGCACGTGCCGAGCACGAAGACCTCGCGCCCCTCGCCGGCCGGCAGCCCCTCGATAAACCTGCGGACGGTCGGGTAAGTGGAGAAGCACGCCACGGGGAAGGCCAGGCCCACGGCCGAGTCGGCTGGTATGGACGGGGAGCCGTGCATGCCGTTCATGCTGACGGAGATACCGTACGTCCTCAGGCCATCCGCGGCAGCCCTCGCCGCGGCCAGGGTGTTGCCCGTGCCGGAGAACACGAAGAGCGCCACAGACCGGGCTGTGAGCCTGCCGGACTGAGAGCCGCCGCTGCGCGGCAGCGGGAGCCTGCACAGGGTGGACGCTATCCCGCCCACCTCCTTGCGCGGCGCGCCTCGGACGAAGCCCACCCGCTCGTAGAAGCTCAGAGCCGAGTCCGGGGCGTGGACGGACATGAAGCGGTATTTTTTATGTTTCGGCCATAGCCAGCCGCCCGCGTTCAGGGCCGCGCACCGGGATGCGGCGCGGGCTATAAGCCGTTCGGCCAGCCCCCTGCCCCTGTACTTGGGGTCGACGCACAGGAGCGATATTTGGTCAGGCCCGCGCATCTCGATGAACCCGACGAGGGTCTCCCCGACGTAGGCCGCCTCGCCGCCGGAGAAGCCCATCTTCCTTCTGTTCTCGATGGCGAGCGGCGATATGTAGCGCTCGAACGCCGCGCGCCCGTTTGTGACGCTGCCGTCGGCAAGCGGCAGAGTCGCCGTGGCCGCTCGGGCCAGCCCTCCGACGTCCTTCCCATCCGCGGCGCTCAGCGGCTTGAATTCAGGCCGAAAGTCCGGCTGCTGCTTGTCTGCGCTCAAATTTATTTCCTCCCGTTTAACGATTCACGATCACAAGAGAACGAATACGAACCACCTGTCCCCTGCCCTGGAAAACGAACGATTTTAACATTTGCGCCGCGAAACGCACAACAAGATCGGGAGGAATGGTAAAATCTGCAGAACGTTCCCTCCCGCTCTTTATTTATCATTACTGCGGGAGGAGGCGAAGGAGGATGTTTCTTTTGGGAGACGGTATGTCCTTGTTCAACGGGTACGTTCCGGCGCTCGCGGCTTACGCGGTGATGCTGATCCTGATCGGGTGGTTCGTGGGCAGGAAGGTGAGGGGCGCGTCCGGCTTCTTTACGGCCGACAGGAAGCTCTCCACAGGGATGCTCCTGACGACTCTGACCGCCGCCAACGTCGGGGCCGGCTCGACCGTCGGAGTCGCGGCTATAGCGTACAAGTCCGGCGTCTCGGCATGGTGGTGGATAGGCAGCGCCGGGATCGGCTCGATGATCCTGGCCTTCTTCGTCGGCCCAAAGATATGGCGGCTTGCCGGCGAGCACGGCTTCAACACCCTGGGCGACTGGCTCGAGATGCGCTACGGCAGGCTCTTCCGCACCTTCTGCTCCGTCATGATGTCCATAGGAACCGTCGCGCTCTTCGCCGGGCAGCTCCTCGGCATAGCGTGGATCCTCGAGGTGGTAGCTGGAGTGCCGAAGAGCGCCGGCGTGATAACCGGGGCTGTCGTGACGACGCTCTACTTCGCGACTGGCGGCCTCCTCTCCGCAGCCGCGGTCAACCTAGTCGAGGTCGCGGTCATAATCGCGGGGTTTTTCGTGGCCGTCCCATACGCCGCGTCCTTCGTCGGAGGCTGGGACGGGTTAGTGGCAAAGGCCTCAGCGAATCTGGCTCCGGCTGCCGGCTCTGACTACTTCTCATTCTTCGGGCTTGGGTCTACCGTCATAATCGGCTACCTCGTGATGCTCGTGCCGTCGTTTTTCATATCCCCTGGGCTTATCGGCAAGGTCTTCGGCGCCAGGGACGAGCGCGCCGTCAAGGTCGGCACTGCCCTGAGCGGCGTGGTGCAGCTCCTCTTCGCGGCCCTGCCAGTGTTCCTCGGAATGGCGGCCTTCGCCTCCTTCCCCGACCTGTCCCGTCCGGATCTGGCCCTGCCAGCCGCCATGAAGAACATGATGCCATTCGGGGTCTCAGCCCTCGCCCTCGCGGCCATCTTCGCCGCGGAGGTCAGCACGGCCGACGCGGTTTTGTACATGATAGCCGGCTCGGTCTCGAACGACCTGTACAAGGTCTTTGTAAACCCGCGGATGAGCGACTCCGAGCTTCTCAGAGTGAGCCGCGTGGTCACGTTTGCCGCTGGCGTGATGGGCGTCGCCCTCGCGCTCTTTCTGGACAGCATAATCTCGGCCCTGACGATATTTTACTCCCTGATGAGCGTCTCTCTTGCCGCGCCCCTGGTGTTCGGCCTGTTCACGCGCCGCGCGTCCGGGGCAGGGGCTCTGGTCTCGGCCCTGTTCGGCGTTGCCCTGACGCTCTTCTGCGAGTACTACAAGGGGGCGCCTCAGGTCGACCTGCTGGTCGGCAAGCTCGACACGGCCAAGCGCCTAATCGACTTCGGCTTCATGAGGCTGAACGGGGCGACCTGCGGGATACTCCTGACGTTCGTCGTGATGGCCTGCTCCCTGGCGTTCTCTTCCGGTAGGAAAAATAAGGAAAGGAGATGAGCAGCGTGGACATAGAGGTCAAGCAGTTCACGGACAAGAGGGACATGTACGCCTACGTGCGGGAGGTCTTCCCTGGCCTGCTGTCCGGCGACGCGGTGGCCGACCTGGCGAACGCGTCAGCGCTCTTGAACATGTTCTTGGAGAAGGTCAACTGGGTCGGCTTCTACATTATGAAGGACGGGGCCCTGGTCTTGGGGCCGTTTCAGGGCAAGCCCGCCGTCGTGAGGATAGAGGCCGGCGCCGGCGTGTGCGGAACCGCCGTGGCCGAGGGGTGCACGCAGGTCGTGGACGACGTGCACAAGTGCGAGAACCACATAGCCTGCGACGCGAACTCCTCGTCCGAGATAGTGGTGCCTATGTTCGTTGACGGCCGCGTCGTCGGCGTGCTCGACCTGGACAGCCCTGTCCCGTCGCGCTTCGACGCGGAGGACAGGGAGGGCATCGAGAGGTTCGCGGCGGAGGTCGCGAGGCTCGTGAGGCCTGGGTCATAAGCTGCAGCATATCTTGGCATTTTTTGGAATGTATGCTAAAATACGCAGCAATAAAAAGCCGTGCACAAGGAGGTTTTTTTGATGCACGCCAAAAAATTGTGCGCGTTGTCATGTTTTTTGCTAATGCTAGTTCTGGCAGCGGTGGCCGGTTTAGCGCTGACCACCGGGGCATGCGCCGCGGAGGTCGAGTACGCCCCGGGGGAGGTGCTGGTTCTGCTGCGAGGCGGGACGGCCTTAGGCGCCGCGTCGTCCACGTCTGCTGCGGCGATGACCGCCTGCGCCGATAGGGTCGCCCTGTCCGCCGGGGCGAGGACGGCGAAGGTCTACGAGTCCTTGTCCGCCGCGTCCGGCGGGCAGGAGATATTCGCGCTCCTGAAGTCCGACTCCAAGACCACCGATGAGATCCTCGCAAATCTGAGCGCGAACCCCGACGTGCTGGCCGCCTCGCCGAACTACGTCAAGCACTCGGCCAAAACGCCGAACGACCCGAGTTACGGCTCGCTCTGGGGCATGCCCGCGATCAACGCCCCGGCTGCGTGGGACATCACGACCGGCTCCGACACGGACTACATCGCCGTGGCCGACAGTGGTATCGACGCGACCCATCCCGACCTCGCTGCCAACGTAGACCTAGGGCTGAGCATCAACTTCACGGAAGTCAATGACCCGTCCCGGACCGCCATCACGGACTACGCGGGGCACGGCACCCACGTCAGCGGCACCATAGCCGCCGTGGGCAACAACGGCCTGGGTATCGCGGGAGTGAACTGGCGGACGAAGCTGATAGTGCTGAAGACCATGGAGAAGAGCGGCAGCAGCGCGATAGGCTACAACGCGGACTTCGCTCTGGCGATCGACTACCTGATAAGTCTGCTCAACCAGGGGAAGCGCATTTCGGCGCTCAACCTATCTATAAGCGGCGTGGAGTATGGCACGCCGGAAACCCACACGACAACCGACGTCCTTTGGAAGGCGTTCAAGAGGCTGAGCGACACGAACAAGACGCTCATAGTCGTGGCCGCCGACAACGATGGAGCAGAGGTCGGCGTGCCGACGAAGGACTCGACCTACGTCTATCCCGCCTCGTACATCGGCATCGACAACATGATCGTGGTCGGAGCCATGGACGGCAGCGCCGCCGCGCGGATATCGAACTACAGCGATACTATGGTCGACATAGCTGCGCCTGGAACCAACATATACAGCACCCTGCCAGGCGGCAAGTACGGACGCATGTCTGGAACCTCGATGGCCACGCCCCACGTCGTCGGGGTGATAGGCCTGATGGCCTCGGTGGCGCCCGGCAAAGCGGCGTCTGACCTCAAAAGCGCCCTGCTGGACAACACCAACTACACCCTCAACCCCATCCACCCCATCGGCAAGAAGAAGCTGTCCCGCTGCGGTATGCTTGACGCAGCGGCTGCCGTCGCGGCCGTCGAGGAGGAGACCGATCAGACGACCGTGGAGGTCTCTCCCAAGGCCATCACGCTTCAGGTCGGCGATAGCGGCACCCTGAGCGCCACGGTCTACGGCGCCGACAGCGGCGTCACGTGGAGATCGAGCAACGAGGCAGTGGCCACAGTATCCGACGGCGTGGTGAGCGCCATCTCCGCCGGAACCGCGGTGATAACGGCGGCCTCCGTCTACAACTCCGACGCGTCGGACAGCTGCGTCGTGACGGTGACGGCCGTCGACGACAACATCCCATCTGACCTGGAGCTCTCCCGTAAGACCCTCGACCTTCAGGTCGGCGACAGCGGCACTCTGAGCGTCACGGTCTACCCCGACGGCGCCGACGGCAGCGTCGAGTGGAGCTCGGATAACGAGGCAGTGGCAACGGTGTCCGACGGCGTGGTGCGCGGCATCTCCGCTGGAACCGCGGTGATAACGGCAACGTCCGTCTACAACCCCGACGCGTCGGACAGCTGCGTCGTGATGGTGAGCGTCCC
>JAISUL010000007.1 GCA_031272145.1 Synergistaceae bacterium | reverse complement strand
GACAAGGGGCACAGGTCACCCGACGCCCCGACCGACCCCTGACGCGGTATCAGAGGGTGTATCCCGGCGTTAAGCAGGTTCAGCAGGGCAGTCAGAGTTGTCCTGCTGATGCCGGAGTGCCCCCGGCTGAGCGTGTTCACGCGCAGGAGCATCACGGCCCGCGTGACGTCCGTGGGGTAAGGCTCGCCGACGCCGCATGCATGGCTGCGCAGCAGGTTCTCCTGAAGCGTCCGGCGGTCCTGCGGGGAGATGTTCACGTTTGCCAAGTCGCCGAAGCCGGTCGTCACGCCGTAGATCACGCGGCTCCGCTCCGACGCCCAGCGCTCCACGAGCGACGACGCCTCGTCCACTGCGCGCTCCGCCCCCTCCGAGAGCCGCGCCCCTACGCCGCCCCTGGCCACCTTAACCACGTCGGCCAGACTCAACGAAAGCCCGTCAAGCACGATTTTCTCCACGATGCAGCCTCCTAGCTAAATCTTTTTCGCTCGGACTTCTGTCCGCACGGGAGAATATAGGGCAAAACCAAAAATCCGGCAATCCAAGCGGTTTATAAGGCTAACGGCGTGTTTGTTTCAATGTGCGCTTTGTGCTATCCTAGGGGCTATCTTGAAAAAGGAAGTGAGCCTATGGAAATCACGCGCGGACAGAAGCTCAAACTCCCTGACGCATCGATCGGCGGGGTGTTCGACGTCATTATCGACGCCTCGGCGCCTGGCATGACCATCGACAAGAGCTGCTTCGGCATCGACGCCGACGGACGGCTTTCGGACGACCGGTACTTCATCTTCTATAATCAGAAGGCCTCCCCGTGCTCGTCGCTCAGCCTGGCGGACGGGGCGTTCAAGGTCAACCTCTCGACCCTGCCCCCGACGATCAAGCGCCTAGTCTTCGTCATCACCATCGACGGAGTCGGCACGATGAGCGCCCTCGGCCAAAGCAGCTTCCGGCTCGTAGAGGCCGGGGTGGAAAAGGTCATGTTCCCCTTCTCCGGCTCGGACTTCGCCTCAGAGAAGGCCGTGATGGTCGCGGAGGTCTACTTCAAGGACACGTGGCGCCTCGCGGCTGTCGGCCAGGGGTTCACCGGCGGCCTCAGCGCCCTGCTCAAGCACTTCGGAGGCCAGGAGACAACCCAAGTAGTACCACCCCCGGCTCCCCCGGTGCCTCCGGCTCCCCCGGCTCCTACTGCTGCTCCTAAGGTGAACCTCAGCAAGGTCACGCTCGAAAAGCGCGGCGACAGCAGGAAGATCAGCCTGGCCAAGAAGTCCTCCTCCGTGCCCATCCACATCAACCTGCAGTGGGACGAGCCGAACAAGGGTGGCGAGCCTGCGGCCAAAGCGGGCGGCTTCCTGTCGGGGCTCTTCTCGCAGAAATCGTCGGCGGTGGACCTCGACCTCGGCTGCATGTACCGGCTGAAGAGCGGCGACATGGGGGTCATTCAGCCGCTGGGCGGGTACTTCGGGGCAGACAGCGAGTCACCTTGGATTCGCCTGGACAAGGACGACCGCACCGGGGCAGCCGCCGACGGGGAGAACATGTACGTCCACCGCCCCGAAACCATCGACCTCATGGTGGTCTTCGCCCTGATATACTCGGGCACGGCGCGCTTCTCCAGCGTGAACGGGCGCGTGTCCATCAAGGACGGCGAGACCGAGACAGAGATACGCCTAAACAACCCCGACGATGGCAAGAGGCTCTGCGCCGTGGCGCGCATCCACTCCGACGGCGGGGACATTAGGATCGTGAAGGACGAGCTTTACTTCACCGACCACAAAGCCTGCGACGAGCACTACGGGTTCGGCTTCCGCTGGGTAGCCGGGAAAAAATAGCGGATTAGCAAGACCGCAAGCGGTCGGGAAGACCGCAAGGAGGAACTAATAATGGCTGTTTCGTTGACAAAGGGCGGCAACGTGTCGCTGAGCAAGGAGGCGCCGGGCCTCAAGGCAGTTCTCGTTGGGCTTGGCTGGGACGCAAGGGCGACCGACGGGGCGGACTTCGACCTCGACGCAAGCCTGTTCATGCTGGGGGAGAACGGCAAGGTCCGCTCGGACTTGGACTTCATCTTCTACAACAACCTGAAGTCAGCCGACGGGTCAGTGGTTCACACCGGTGACAACCGCACCGGCGCTGGCGAGGGCGACGACGAGGCAATCAAGATCGACCTGACGAAGGTTCCCGCGAACGTCGCGCGCATGGTCGTGTCCGTCACGATCCACGAGGCGGACGCGCGGCGCCAGAACTTCGGGATGGTTCGGAACGCCTTCATCCGCGTCGTGAACCAGGCCGACAACAGGGAGATAGCGCGCTACGACCTGTCCGAGGACGCCTCGGTCGAGACCGCGATGATCTTCGGCGAGATATACCGCAGCGGCCCCGACTGGAAGTTCAAGGCCGTCGGGCAGGGATACAAGGGCGGCCTCGGCCCTCTTGCCGCAAGCTTCGGGGTGAACGTGTAAAAAAGCAAAGCCACCCGGCGGCCATAGCAGCTATAAAGCAAAGCAAAGCTGCTGGCCGCCGTCTTGAAAAAACACCGCATCTATGAAATAATCAGCCGCGTCGGGGCGTAGCGCAGTCCGGTCAGCGTGCCTGCTTTGGGAGCAGGGGGTCGGAGGTTCAAATCCTCTCGCCCCGATTTGCCTTTGTATAATTAGGGGGGTGTCCGCTGTGCGGGCAGTCAAAAAGGTAGCCGCCCTCGCCGTGATCGCTGCAGCCGTGGGTGCGGCCGGTTGGTTTTGGTTTTCTTATTCCGAGCGGGAGTCCAAGACGCTGGTGCTCTACGGCAACGTAGATCAGAGGCAGGTCGATCTGGCCTTCATAGACTCCGAGCGCGTCATCGAGGTGCTGGTCGATGAGGGGGCGGAGGTGCTCGAGGGCCAGGTGCTGGCCCGTCTGGAGACTCGGCGCCTCAGAGACCAGATCGCCGTGGCCGAGGCCGACGTGGCTGCGGCGGACGCCACTCTCACCAAGCTCAAGAACGGGACTAGGCCGGAGGAGATCGCTCAGGCCAGGGCGGCGGTTGCCTCAGCTCAAGCCACCGCCACGTATGCCGAGGAGCAGTACGAGCGGTTCGCCTCGCTCTGGAAGAACTCCGGGGCAAAGGCCGTCAGCAAGCAGGACGTGGACGACGCCCTTCGGCAGCGCGACGTCGCCCGCGCTTCGCTCGACTCGGAGCGGAAGGCCCTGCGCCTCGCCGAGATAGGCCCACGCGTGGAGGACATAGCCGAGGCCGAGGCGACGCTGCTGGGACGCAAGCGCACGCTCACACAGCTTCGCAACAACCTTGGCGACGCAGAGCTCAAGAGCCCGGCCCACGCCACGGTCAGCAAAAGGCTGCTGGAGCCTGGCGACATGGCCTCGCCCTCAAAGGCGGTCTTCTCGCTCGCTGTGCTCTCCCCGAAGTGGGTCAGGGTCTACGCCGCCGAGACGCGCCTAGGGCAGATTCGCCCAGGCATGAAAGTGGCGGTGCGCACCGACAGCTTCCCCGACGAAATCCCTGGCACAGTGGGATTCATCTCCTCGGTCGCCGAGTTCACGCCGAAGAACGTGGAGACCCCCGAGCTCAGAACCTCCCTCGTGTACGAGGTCCGAGTCTACGTCTCCGACGAGGAGAACAGGCTGCGCCTCGGAATGCCGGCCACAGTTGTCTTTCCCAAGCCTTGATCCCCGGCCATAAAAAATATGGAAGCAACGTTTGCCCTTCTTGCTGAAAACATCAGCAAGTCCTTCAAACTCAACACCGGGCGCACTCTAAAGGCGCTGGACGGCGTGTCCGTCTCGGCCAAGGCCGGCGGCTTGACTGCCCTGGTCGGCCCCGACGGCGCCGGCAAGACGACGTTCCTCAGAATAGTCGTCGGACTGCTGAAGCCCGAGGGCGGCACCCTCTCTTTCCCCTCCATGCCCACCGTGGACATAGGCTACATGCCGCAGCAGTTCGGCCTGTACGAGGACTTGAGCGTCCAGGAGAACATGGACCTCTACGCCGATCTGCACGGCGTGATGGAGCGGGAGGAGCGCTACAGCGCCCTGCTGGCCATGTCGGGCATGGAGGGGTTCCGCGAACGTCTGGCCGGCGACCTGTCCGGCGGCATGAAGCAGAAGCTGGGCCTGATATGCACCCTAATCCAGCCGCCGAAGCTCCTCCTCCTCGACGAGCCGACCGTCGGCGTCGACCCGCTCTCAAGGCGCGAGCTCTGGAAGATGATAGAGCAGCTGTCCGGCGGCTCCGAGGGCATGTCGGTCATAATAAGCACGTCCTACATGGACGAGGCGGAGAAGTGCGGAGAGGTGGCGCTGTTCTTCGAGGGGAAGGTGCTGGCCTCAGGCCCGCCCGAGTCGATAAGGCGCATGGCCGACGGCATGGGGCACATAGTGCATCCGGCCGCCGGCGACACTCCGAGGTCGCTGGGCGCCCGCCTCTTAAGTGCGAGGGGCGTGATTGACGCAGTCCCGAAGGGCGGAGCGGTGCGCTTCGTGTCCGATGGCCCTCTGGCCGATGAAGGGGCGCTGCGCGGGGCCAAGGTCGAGAGCACCCCGGTCGGCCTGGAGGACGGGTTTATGCTGCTCCTGCACAAGACAGCCAGCGGCAGCTCCCAATCCCAAGACCAGCCAGATGACCAGCCGCCGAAAAAAAAGGACGAAACGCGGCCACCCCCTCACCTAGATAGCTCCGGCGAGTTCGAGATAGAGACGCAGCACGTATTCCGGTACTTCGGCAGCTTCGCGGCGGTGAACGACGTCAGCTTCTCCGTGCGCAAGGGCGAGGTCTTCGGGCTGCTGGGCCCGAACGGCGCCGGCAAGACCACGACGTTTAGGATGCTCTGCGGGCTTCTTTCGGCCAGCAAGGGCAGCCTGCGCGTTGCCGGCGTGGACGTCGGGAGCGGGACGTCGGCGGCCCGGAAGGAGGCACGCCGGCACATCGGCTACGTGGCGCAGAAGTTCGCGCTCTACGGCCCGCTGAGCGTCCGCGAGAACCTGGAGTTCTTCGCCGGGGCATACGGACTCAGGGGGAAGGAGCGGGACCGGCGCGTCATGGACGTCACGGTGAACTTCTCCCTGCGCGGACAAATGGACACCGCTGCCGGCGACCTTCCGGGCGGCTACAAGAGGCGCCTTGCCATGGCCGCGGCGCTTATGCACGAGCCGTCCGTGCTATTTCTGGACGAGCCGACCAGCGGCGCCGACCCGTTGGCCAGAAGGGAGTTCTGGCGGCAGATCTCGGACATAGCCGAACACGGCGTCACCGTCGTCGTGACGACGCACTTTATGGAGGAGGCGGAGTACTGCGACCGAGTCATGATTCAGGACAGAGGGCGCATGCTTGCCATCGGGACGCCGGCCGAGCTCCGCGCCCGCGTCGCTTCGCCCGACGCCACGATGGAGGACGCCTTCATAGACATAGTGACTAAGGCGAGGACCAATGATGAAGCTGATCAGAGTTAGGGCTCTCATACGCAAGGAGACGCGCCAGATGCTGAGGGATAAAAGCACTCTGACTCTGGGCGTGCTTCTGCCGATGATGCTTCTGCTGCTCTTCGGCTTCGGCCTGTCGGTGGACGTGAAGGGCGTGCACGTCACGCTGGCGAGGGACAACTCGTCGCCCGTTGCGCGCGACCTCTACATGAACCTGAAGCTCTCACCCTACTACTTCACCCCCACCATAGCGGACTCGTGGCACGATGCCGAGGCCATGCTGCGCTCAGGGGAGACCAAAGCCATAGTGCGCGTGGATAAGGACGACGGCATCCAGATAATCGTGAACGGGCGCGACTCCAACACGGCGCGGATAATGCTGCGCTATCTGGAGGGGGCTGTATCGCTGTGGTCGTCCGCGACCACCCAGCCCCTGATCACAGCCGAGTCCCGCGTGTGGTACAACAGCGCCCTTGAGAGCCGGTACTTCCTGGTGCCAGGCGTGACCGTTCTGATCATGACGCTCATCGGGACTCTGCTCACCGCGCTGGTCATGGCGAGGGAGTGGGAGCGCGGCACCTACGAGGCCCTGGCCGCCACGCCGGTCAGCCGCTTTGAGATACTCATAGGCAAGATCGTTCCGTACTTCGCTCTTGGCATGGTCGGATTATCCCTCTGCCTCGCCACGTCGGCGTGGGTTTTCGACGTCCCAATGCGCGGCTCGCTTGCCCTCATCACCGCGGGCTCGGCGATATACCTGCTGGTGTCGCTCGGCATCGGCCTGTTCATATCGGCGGTGGTGAAAAAGCAGTTTAAGGCCGGTCAGATAGCCCTGATATTCTCCTTACTGCCAACCATGATGCTTTCGGGCTTCGTATTCGACCTCAGGAGCGTCCCAGTCGTGGCCTACTACATAGCCCACGCCCTCCCAGCCACTTGGTACGTGGACATGCTTCAGACGCTCTTCTTGGTGGGGAACATATGGCTGCCGACGGTGCGCGACATGCTGGTGCTGTCGGCCTTCGCCGTCCTCCTGATGGGCCTCGCCATATCCAACATAAGAAAGGCTTTGGAGTAGCGATGGGCGACTTTATTTTCGAGGTCATGGTTCTGACGTACAAAGAGGCGACGATGATCTTAAAGGACAAGACGATCCGCCTGATCCTCGTCATGCCAGTGATCATTCAGAGCCTGCTGTTCGGCTACGTGGCGACGTTCGACCTGAACAACGTGGAGTACGCCCTGCTCGACGAGGACAGGTCGGGTGCGTCGCGCGAGCTCGTTGCATTGTTCGACGGCTCCGTCTTCCACCGCGTGGCGACCCTTAGGAACGCCTCCGACATCGCCCCGATGCTCGACCGCAAAAAGGCCATGATGGTGCTCCACATAGGCTACGGCTTCGAGCGCGGCGTAAACATGGGGGTGCCGACGGAGGTTCAGGTTCTGGTGGACGGGCGCAACTCCAACGTCGCCGGAACTGCCATGAGCTACGCGTCCAGCATAATCGACTCCTACAGCGAACAAGTGAGCGGCCAAAACGCGGGCGGAGCGTCACCTACGAGCCGCGCTTGGTTCAACCCTAACCTGGAAACGCGCTGGAACATCCTTTCCGGCCTGCTGGCGGTGCTGTCGGCTGTCGAGGTCATGGTTCTCGCGGGCCAGTCCGTGTCCAGGGAGAGAGAGAACGGCACGTTTGACCAGCTTTTGGTGACCCCGCTCGGCCCTATGGTGATAATGCTCGGCAAGGCGATCCCGCCCGTGCTGGTAGGCGTGGGCCAGATGACCCTCTGCCTGCTGGTCAGCCTGTACTGGTTTGAAGTACCCTACGGCGGCTCCTACGTGCTGCTTTACGTAGGGATGTTCCTATTTAACTGCGCCGTGGTCGGCGTAGGGCTCTGCGTCTCGGCGATGGCCGCCACAATGCAGCAGGCGCTGCTCTTCACGTTCACGCTGATGATGCCGATGATCCTGCTGTCGGGCTTAACCACGCCCGTCGCATCGATGCCTGATGGCCTTCAGTACGCGACGCTGCTGAACCCCGTGCGCTACGGCGTGGAGTTCGCGCAGCGGGTGTATCTGGAGGGAGCCGGCTGGCACGAGACGCGCGGCCTCCTGCTGCCCATGGTGGTCATAGCCGCGGTGACTCTGAGCGCAGCGGCGAAGATGTTCCGAGGCCGAATGAGCTAAAATAACTACTCCCCCTTGCAGGCCTCGCCGATCCGTGCTACACTATGTGCGTAAAAATTCAAATCGCGACCGAAAGGTTCGGTGATCAAAAATGAAGGAACAGTCGTTCATGTGCAAGAGGTCTGTGCCCCTCGCCGCAAAGCTGGGGATCGCAGTGGTGCTGCTCGGTCTGCTTGTGGGTGCGTCTTTGCCTGGCCTCCGCGCTCCCTTCTCCAGTCAGGGGGTGGCTCAGGCCTTTGACGAGCCTCGGCGCTCGCCGTTCAGGTTCTTCCACGGCGTGGTGACGAAGGTGGTGGACGGCGACGTCGTGCGGGTCAAGCTCACCGGCGTCGCAAAGGAGCGCACCGTGCGCCTCATCGGAGTGAACGCCACGGACGCGGCCTTCACGAAGAGGGCTTTGGCCGGCAAGACGGTGTGGCTCGGCTACGACGTCGCCCCAGTGGAGCGGGACCGGTACCGCAAAAGGGACATGGCCTACGTCTGGACGAAGCAGCCCACGTCCGAGTGCGCGAAGGACGAGTCCGAGATACGAAGCGGCCTGTTCAACGCGCGCCTCATTCTGGACGGCTGCGGAAAGGTCATGACGATCCACCCCAACTCGCGCTACGCCGACCTCTTTACGAAGTTCGAGGCGGAGGCGCGGAAGAACAGGGTAGGCATCTGGGCCGAGCGTCTTTGAGAGCCGCCAGTCCGCAGTCATGCGCGCGCCTATTCTGCGTCATCCCATGAGATCCACTCGTCCGCAGCGATGTTGCGCCTCGCCCTCATGCCGGCCAGAGTGTTTATCGACTTCGGCGGCACTCCGAGGGCGGGGCGCTTAACCGTCAGCATGTCCAGGGTTATCACAGCCCCCGCCGGGATGTCCACCGCTGCGTGGACGCTGCGCCTCAGGCCGTAGTACTCCGACTCCGCCTTGTCCGGACCGCTTTTCAGGCCGTCGCCCATAGCGGCCTCTATCTCGCGGCACTGCCTGACCAGCGTCCTCATGTCGTCCGGCTCCATCGCGAAGTGGTGGTCGGGGCCGTCCATTTTCCGCGACAGAGTGAAGTGCTTCTCGATCATGCATGCCCCCATCGCAACCGCGGCCAGCGCCACGTGACCCCCCTCCGAGTGGTCGGACAGCCCGGCCGGAACGCCGAACTCCGCCCGCATCGCCGGAATAGCCCGAAGGTTCATTATCTCCGGCGGCGACGGATAGAGCGACGCGCACTGCAGAAGCGCCACCGCCTCGTTGCCCGCCGCGCGGCATGCCCCTATTGCGTCCCCGATCTCCTCGGACGAGGCCATGCCGGTCGACAGAACCATCGGCTTGCCCTTCTCCGCCGCGTACCTCACGAATGGCAGGTCGACGAGCTCGAACGACGCGATTTTAATCATCGGGCTGAGCCGCGCCAGCATGTCCGCCGCGCCCCGGTCGAACGGCGTCCCGAAGAACGTCACGCCCCTGGCACGGCACCGAGCCGCCAAGTCCTCCGCCCACTCCCTAGGGGTCTCTATCTCGGATATGAGCGTATGCAGGTCCTTCTCGTAGCCGGAGTGCATCGGAGTCCGGCTAGAATACAGCCCGTCCGGCGTGTAAAACTGAAACTTGACCCCGTCAACGCCCGCCTCGGCCGCGGCGTCGATGAGCTCCCCCGCGAGGGACATGGAGCGGTTGTGGTTCGCCCCGACCTCAGCCACTATAAAAACCGGACGCCCGTCGCCGAAGCTCTTCCCGTCCGCAAGTTCGATACACCTCATTGAGTAAACACACCCATCATTTCAGTTATGTGCGCTATGTACGCCTGCCCCACCGACACGCACTCGTCGTTTGGGGAGACCCGCCTGTGCGTGAGGACGGAGAAGCCGCGGCGATCAAGCGCTGACGCTGCGAGAGCCGTGAGCCGGGCGTTCTGCCACACGCCCCCCGAAAGTGCGGCCACGCTGGCTTCGCCGCGGTCGCGCAGCGCAGCGCAGACCTCTGCTACCCCCTCGGCCAGCCCAGCGTGGAAGCCAGCAGCGGTATTATTATTACTACTACTTCTGTCCAGCGCGGCCATCACAGCCTCGCGCCAGTCCAGCAGTACAAGGCCGCCGCGCTCGATCAGCCTGAACGGCAGCGCCGCCGAGCCATTGCCTATCGCGGCTTCGAGGGACATCGCCGCCTGTCCGTCGTAGCTCGCGATGCGGCATAATCCAATGATTGCCGCGAAGCCGTCGAACAGCCTTCCGCAGGAGCTGGTCACGGCTCCGCCGCCAGCTCGCAAGAGTGCTATAACGTCCCCCATTTTATCGGCATAAGCGGGCCACAGGTATAGCGCTGCCGCCTCGGTCTTGCTGATGTCGCCATCGAACGCCTCGAAGATCAGCGCTAATCCGATCCTCCAAGGCTCCCTTATGGCGTTCTCGCCGCCCGGCAGCCGGAACGGAAGCAGCGACGCGCAGCGCCTCAAGCTGTCCGCGCCGCCTGCCATGAACTCCCCGCCCCAGATTGTCCCGTCGTCGCCGTAGCCAGTTCCGTCGAACGCCACGCCTATGACCGGCGAGGTGAACTCGTTGTCCAGCATGACGGCAGCGATGTGGGCTCGGTGGTGCTGAACGGGGCACATAACTGCGTCCGGCGGAACGAACTCGCGCGCTATCTCGGTCGCGGCGTAGTTGGGGTGCGTGTCGAACGCGAAGACGCGCGGGCGGACGCCGTAAAGCGCGATGAAGTGCGCCAGCGAGCGCCTGTAGTACTCCGCCGTCGCCAGCTGCCCCATGTCCCCGATGTACTGCCCAGGAAACAGTACGCCCCCCCGAGTCAGGGTGTACGCCGCCTTAAGCTGCGCCCCCGCCGCGAGGATGTCCGGAGTATTTTTTTTCTTTCTCCCGAGCAGCCCGATCGGGTTAGGCACGTACCCACGAGCCCGCCGCAGGAAAATATGCCCCGCCGTTTCTGCCTGCCCTGCCTGCCCTGCCTGCCCCGCCGGTACTGCCGGTATGACGACCGAGTCGTCGATGGCCGTGTGAATCCTCCTGTTATGGCACAGGAACAAATCCGCCACTCCGCTCAGTGCGGCGAATGCCTCCGCCTCGGTCGAGACTATGGGCGCGTCGCTGACGTTAGCGCTGGTCATTATGAGCGCGTCAAATTTTTTATTGCTCTCTCCTTCGTCCATAAGGAGGTGGTGGAGCGGAGCGTATGGGAGCATCAGGCCGAGCCTTGCCTGCCCAGGCGCCACGAGCGGCGAGACGTACTCCTCGCACTCCTCGCACCCCTTCTTCTCCGCTAGGACGATCGGGCGCCGGACGCTTGTCAGGAGCCGCTCCGCCTCCAGCGTGATGTCGGCCAAGCGCCGTGCCGCTGCGACGTCCCTTACCATGAGCGCGAATGGCTTATCCGGCCTGTGCTTCCTCTCCCTGAGCAGGCGCACCGGCTCGTCGAACGGAAGGCAGGCGATGTGGAAGCCGCCTATGCCCTTGATTGCAACGATGCGTCCGTCCGCTATGGCCGAGGCGATCAACTCGACCGCCTCGTGGCGCTCGGCTATGACCCGCCCTGATGGGTCTGCCAGCCACACCTTGGGCCCGCAGACCGGGCACGCGTTAGGCTGGGCGTGATAGCGGCGGTCGCTTGGGTGGCGGTACTCGCGCTCGCATTCGGGGCACATCGGGAAGTCCGACATCGTTGTGAGCGGCCTGTCGTACGGCAGCCCCTCGATGATCGTGTAGCGAGGCCCGCAGTTGGTGCAGTTTATGAACGGGTAGCGGTACCGCCTGTTCAAGGGGTCGCGCATCTCCGCGAGGCACTCGTCGCACACGGCGAGGTCAGCCGGAATAAGGACGCCTGCAGTTCCCTCGGCCTGCCGCTCGCTTGGCAGCACCGCGAAGCCGCGGAAGGTCGGCGCCGCTATGTTCGACCGCGCCGCACGCAGCCCCGTTATGGCCGAGGCGTCCGGCGGGTTGGAGCGAACTGCCGCGATAAAGGAGTCGATCTCCTCCTCTTCCCCCTCGACCACTATCTGAACGCCGTCCGGAGTGTTCCGCACCGTCCCGCGCAGGCCGAGCCCCATGGCAGTCCGAGCGCAGAACGGCCTGAACCCCACCCCCTGCACGACGCCGGTTACGCTGATGTCCGCCCGCTGGAGCATAATGGGAACTGCCTCATCTCCTCCGCGAAGCTCTCGAACGCCTGCAGAACCGCCCCAGACGGCAGTTCCTTAATCGGAAGCCGGCAGCCGCTCCCGCAGATGTCCTCTGCGCAAAGCTCGCGGAACCACGGCATGGCGAGCCCCATCGACAGCGAAGTGCTGCGGCTGAAAAGCCCCATAGTCGGCACGCCGGACAGAGCCGCCAGGTGCAGAGGCCCCGTGTCGTTCCCAAGTGCCATATCACATGCGCGAGCCACGCCGGACATAGCGGCGAAGTCAAGCCTCCCCACGAGGTTCAAAAGGCAGCCGCCGCGATCGACGGCGCTCTCAATCCGCCGCCCCATAGCCTCCTCGAGCCCCCCATGCCCATTGAGCACAATACTCCATCCCCTGTCGGCCAGCGCGCCGCACAGCTCGATCCAGCGCTCGGCCGGCCACATTTTATCGGCGTTCCCCGCCCCGATAAGGGCTAACACGCGCGGCGAAGGCAGGCGCGACAAAGCGGCACGCCCGGCCTCGGCGTCATCGGAGCTTGGGAAGATGCTAGGCGCCGAGCGGTCTGACAAGTCCAGACCGAGCCCTCGGAACCAGTCCTCAGGCTCGACATTGTAACACCAGCTAAAAGGAAAGACAGTAGATACCCCCACGCGGCGAGGAACGCGCCCAAGCCAAGCAAGCAAAGCAGTCCGCCCGCCCTTGTGAGCATCGCTGACGAGCCAGTCATACCGCCCCGCCCGCACCGCACCAAGGGCAGCGGCCCACTCCGCGAGCGGCTTTTTGCGCCCCGGCAGCACCTCGTCGACGTAAGGCTGCAGCTTAAGCAGGCCTGCGTACTCCGGGTTAGTCATAAAAGCCAAGTGCACATCAGGAAACCGCCGCTTGAAGTTGCAGGCATCGGCTGCGGCCTCCAGCACGTCGCCGAACGCCCAGAAGCGAATCCATAAAACCCTGTCGCCGCGGCGAGGGGCATACGCGATCGGTTTCATGGCTCTCAGCGCTCTTTATGAAACAGCATATGGCGCAGTTCTTGCCACAGAATCTTAACGATAAGTATGACATCGCTGTTGAACAGATCCTGCCTAAGACGGTACAATATACGCGCATAACAATTGCCCGTCTTCAAATGCCTGTAGGGCAGCCCTTGTATCACGTCGAGCATGACGTTCACAACCTCGCGCGGAGTAAGGTGCATGCCCCAAGGCGTTTTGAGAAAAGTTTCCCAATAGAGGCGATCCATGAGACAGCCGATGGGTTCGCTCCAAGGCTTGTAGACGGCGTGAAGGATGACTCCGCCCTCCTGCGGCTCTGTGGCAAGAAACTTCCGGTCTAGAAATTTTATCTTGCCCGAAAAATACGAGTTGATAAAGTCCTGATCGGGACACCTGGCGTAGTGGCCGTAGCGCTTGTACCAAGGTTGAATTTGACGCGTCATGTCGTACTTTGCCCTTATCAAGGACAGGTTCATAACGATGAGACCTGCTACGAGATAGTCTTTTGCGTCGAACTTCATAATCCTCAGACGAAGGGCACTGGCCGAAAAACGTTTGTAAACCATGTCATGACGCACTCCGGCAATCGGGAAGTCTCCCATCGGAATATCCCAAAGCTCCCGAATGTCCATATGCACGATGATGTCGCAGTCAAGGTAGATCACCTTATCTGCCGATATTACGTCCGGTATGGCCAGCCGGAACATTGTCCCAACCGACCATATGCCCAGGGCATTCTGAACGTCTTCGTTCATCATCTGTTCCATATAAGAAGAGATGTCGTGGAACTCCACGCCCTGCTTGTACATGCTAGCCGTCTCGGTTAGCAGGGAGCGGTTGTGTGCGGTCAGCGTATCATCGTGCAGGATGTGAACGAGAACACGGCTCTTCGTATTCTCAAATATCGACGCCATCACGACCCCGGCATGGCGAGAGTAGGTGCCCTTGGGGTCGTGTACTGCCAAAACCACATGAATAATGTCGGATGTTTCCGGCATTTGGAACGCTCCTTTCGTCAAGTGAGTCATGCGTCCATAATCCTATGGTACAATTCGAGAACGCAAGGCTTAACGATGTTGTAACACTTGCGTGGAAAATGAAAAATGTCTGCCGCAAGCTGTTTTAAGGCGCACCTCCAACAAGATGAGGTATGGACGTGCACACTGTTTTTGTACATTTCGAGCATGGCATCCACAAGCTGGTCACGCCATTCTGAACGGTTGAGTATCTCCCAGTAAAAATAATCCCTGGGTTCGCACAAGTGTAGCGTAAATGGTTTATAAAGCCCGCAAAGGTGCAAAATGGCGTCGTCTATGTTGTGATGCTCTACTATGCGATCAAATTTTTCGGAAACGATCTTTCTATCGTTCCTGAAAAGCATGTTAAGAAAATCCTGATCTGCCATTTCGGCGCAATATCCATAACGTCTGGCGAATTTGTCGAGTTCTTTCAAAAAATCGTAGTTTCTTCGTATACGCGCTAGATTCATCAAGAGGACGCCACTATTAAAATACAGCCGTGAATCATATTGCATAATCCGTGAACGGAACTTCTCGTGGGCACTTCGGTTACGGTTAAAAAGCGTATCTGGTATAACGGCCAAAGATACGTCTGCAATGTCGATATTCCAGAACTCGGCAATATCCAGATTTACGGCCACATCACAGTCAAGATATATCGTCTTTTCGGCAGCTACCAAGTCGGGTATGAAAAGACGAAAGAGCGCCCCCCGAGAAAACTGTCTCGCAAAGGTGTCGACATCCATCCTATGCTCCAACTCAAGAAGGTGTTCGGATATATCGACAAAACAAACGTCCTGCCCGAAGCGTCGCGCCGTCCTCTCGA
>JAISUL010000105.1 GCA_031272145.1 Synergistaceae bacterium | reverse complement strand
GGTTGGGGCTAGGGGTGATTTAACGAGGACGGAGCGGAACGGCTGCTGGTACGGGCGCAGGTTGCCGCAGAGCGGGTGGGTCAAAAGGACGGCACCCCTGTGCGCGGCATCGCGGACGGCGATGAGGACGTCCAGCGGAGAGCCGTCAATGAACCGCGTCCCGGTTGGACGCACGGTTGCCCCGCCCGCTAACGCAGCCGTCCTCGCCGCTGAGCAGTTCCGCAGGCGCGGGTTATTGGTGAATAGAAGGACCTCTTCGCGCATCGTTCCGCCACCTTTACGCGGCCGATACGTTCCTGTCACGCCCCTCGTCTTTTAGCGCTGGGCTGGAGCTAGCGCTGCTGTCAGAGTCTGGTTAGCGCTGCTGCCTGAGTCTGGTTAGCGCTGCTGCCGGGGCGTTTCAGAATTCCATTCCCGTGCGCGATCCTTTCGCCTGAGAGTTTCCTCGCCGCTTCCCGGCATGGAAGTCGGCGGTTGCCCCTTCGGCGCTCCCGCAGGCCTTATTCTGCCCCGGAGTCTCTCACGCGCCCGATAAAAAATAAGCGCTCGTGGTGTTTCATACTGTAAAGTTTAACGCCGCCTCGAGCGGATGTCAAGTAGGCAGTGACGAGAAAAGCGCCGAATGGGGACATATATCTCTTATCCGCCCTTCGGCGCTCTTCCTTTTCTATGTCCTCCGAGCTGCGATGCGCGACTGGTAGAGGTATATCCCAGCGCCCACTACCAGGCCGGCGAGGTCGCTCTTCCACCCAGGGACCATCAGCCCCAGAGCGGCGGCCAGGGCTATCACCCTCAGGGGCAGCATCAGCGGCGCCTTGAAGTACCCGATAGTCGCCATGCCGAGCAGGAACACCCCGATCAGGGCCGTTATCACGGCCAGCGTGAACTCCCCGGCGCTGAACCCCACCAGCACGAGCATCGGGTTGTAGGAGTAGATGTACGGCACCAGGAAGCCGGCTAAGGCCAGTTTGCAGGCCGTTATCCCCGTCTTTATCGGGTCGGCCCTCGCTATGCCGGCGCCGGCGTAGGCGGCCAGGGCCACGGGCGGAGTCAGGTCGGCGGCTATCCCGAAGTACAGCACGAACATGTACGCCGCCATCGGGGGAATGCCGAGCTGGATCAGAGCCGGCGCGGCCATCGTGCTGGTCACGATGAAGTTTGCCGTGGTTGGCAGGCCCATCCCAAGGAAGATCGACGCCACCATCGTGAACGCGAGGGTCAGGAGCAGGCTGCCGCCTGCCAGGGTGACGATCGCGTGGGCGAGCTTGAGGCCGAGGCCGGTCAGAGTCGCAGTGCCTATGACTATGCCGACCGTCGCGCACGCGCATGCCACGCCGAGCGAGCTGCGGGCGCCGCTAACGAGGCCCTCCCAGAGCTTGCGCGGCGTCATCCACGTGTCGGAGCGCCTCAAAAACGCCCTCATGACCTCCACCGGGTCGCGCGTCCTGTCCACCGCCACGAGGAGGTCCCACAGGGAGACCACGTAGGGCGTCAGGATGGTCATGACTATGCCGTAGAACGCGGACTTTATCGGCGTATAGCCGGACACGAGGAAGTAGATTATGCCGAGCAGGGGGATGAGCAGGTGCCCGCGCTCGAAGATCAACTCCTTGAGTCTGGGGAGCTGGTCCCTCGGAAGCCCCTTGAGGCCGAGGCGCGTGGCCTCGAAGTGAACCTGGATTATGACGGCTATGTAGTAGAGCAGGGCCGGAACCACCGCGGCGAGCGCCACGTCGAGGTAGGGCACGCCCATGGTCTGGGCCATTATGAACGCCGCCGCGCCCATGACCGGGGGCATTATCTGGCCGCCGGTGGAGGCCACGGCCTCGACCGCCCCGGCGAAGTGGGGCTGGTAGCCGACGCTCTTCATCAGGGGGATCGTGAACATACCGGTCGTGCACACGTTCGCCACTGACGAGCCGGAGATAGTGCCCATGATGCCGGAGCTCACGACCGCGACCTTGGCCGGGCCGCCGGCCGACCAGCCGGCCAGCGCCATCGACAGGTCTATGATGTACTTGCCGAGCCCAGTCTGCTCGACTATCGTCCCGAAGAGAATGAACATGAACACGAACGTCGCCGAGACGGACAGGGGAGTCCCGAACACTCCCTCGGTGCCGAGGTACATGTGGTTGATTATGCGGTAGAAGTTGTAGCCGCGGTGCTGGAACAGGGATGGCATGTAGCGCCCGAAGTAGCAGTAGAACAAGAAGCATATGGCTATTATGGGCAGCACCGGGTTCGAGACGCGCCGCGTCGCCTCCATGACGACCAAAATCCCGACGAGGCCGATGGTCAGGTCAAGGGCGTTGGGCATCCCGGCGCGCGACAGCATCGCGTTGAACTCGAACACCATGTAGAGGGTGACTACCGCGCCCAGAGCGGCGAGTGCCCAGTCGTACCACGGGATGCGGTTCTTGGGGCTTTGGGATCGCATAGGGTAGAGCAAAAACACGAGGACGAGAACGAAGCATAGGTGAATCGCGCGCTGGTACATCTCCATCAGGAGGCCCTGAGACGCGGTGTATAAGTGGAAGCAGGCCATCGCCACGGCTATGACGTTTATAAGTGTCCCCGTCCAGTTGGCGGGCAGCCTGAAGCGCGACTCGCTGTCGTACTGTCTCTTAATGGCCTCGACGTCGATTCCGGCGCCTTCAGCGGGCGTGCTCCCGATTGCGGAGCTTTCATTCAATGGAAACAGCCTCCTTTCGGGTCATAAAACGCGGGGGGCGCTGGGTCTCAATGCCCCCCGCGGCAGAGCAATCAGCGGTGGCCTAGAACGTCGGAACCTTCAGTCCCTTCTCGGCGTAGTACTTCGCAGCCCCTGGGTGAACCGAGATGGCCGCTCCCTCAAGGGCCTTGTCGAGAGATATGAGCTTGGCTTTGTCGTGCACCGGCTTAAGCTCGTCGAGGTTGTCGAAGATGGCCTTCGTGATGTTGTAGACCAGGTCGTCGGATAGCCCGGAGTCGCAGACCAGAACGGCTATGACCGCCGGGGTCGGGGTGTCATGGTCGACTCCGTTGTACGTGCCGGCAGGGACGACGTCCTTCGTGAAGTAGGGGTAGACCGCCACCAGCTTGTCGAGGAGCTCCGGCTCGAAGGCGACGAGGTCGATGTCCTTCTGAGCTGCGAGGGACATTATCGCCGCGGTCGGGTATCCGGCCAGGACGAAGCCAGCGTCAAGCTGCCCGTCCTGAATGCGCTCGGCGGTGTTGGCGAAGTCGAGGAAGTCCGTCTTCATGTCGGAGTACTTTATGCCGGCCACCGGGAAGATGGCCCCGAGGCTGTCCGCCACGCCGGAGCCAGGGGCGCCGACGGAGACGCGCTTGCCCTTCAGGTCGGATATGACCTTGATGCCGGACTCCTTGGTCGTGACGCACTGGACGTGCTCAGGGTAGAGGGAGGCGATCATGCGGAGGTTCGATACCGGGGCCTTGAAGGGCTTCTGACCCTTGACCGCGCGAAACGCCACGTCGTTCTGCACGAGGGCCATGCTGACCTCTTTGCCGGAGATGAGGTTGATGTTGGCGGCGGACGCGTTGCCCGTCTCGGCTGTGACCTCGACGTCAGGGACGTGGTTGGTGATGACCTGAGCCAGGCCACCGCCCAGCGGGTAGTACACCCCTGCCACGCCGCCCGTCGCTATGGACAGGAACTCCTTGGCCTCAGCGGCCGGGCCGGAAAACGCGAACAAGGCGACCAAAATCATCGCGAGACACAAAAACTTTTTCATAGAGCATTACCTTCCTTTCATATATAAAGACGCGCACGGCCCTACAGGGACGTCTCACGCGCCTCAAAGATCTTCAGAACGCCGCCGTGATCGGTCAGCGGTTTGCGGCTCTCCTTGAACGCCGCGAGGTGGTCGGACTTGAGATGCGCGCGAAGGGCGTCGGCGTCCTCCCACTCCTCGACGAACTGGAGCGTAACGTCATCCTCGCACGAGGCGAAGAGCTCGTACCGAACGCAGCCCTTCTCCTTACGCGTGGCCGCGAGGCATGGACGGGCAACCTTTACGACGTCGTCCCTCCTGCCCGGAAGGCTCTTGAACTTGGACGTCACGACAATCAACGGACATGCACCCCCTAACGCCTAGCTGTAGTACTCCATCCTGTCGTGGACTACGACAAGAGACTCAAAGTCCTCGTACGCAGGACGCGGCACCACGACCGGCTCCCTCACGTGCTCGTACTTCACGCTGTTGCGCCGGATCACCGAACCAGCTTCCTTGTGGCGCGTGTAACCCTCGACATGAACCACAAGGTTGGCGCTCACCACGCGCATATGGATCACCTCCCCCTGGTATTGTACAGCAGGCAGAGCCGAACGTAAATAGGATATAATGAAACATTCGTTTTTTTGGCACCGTGGGTCTGATGCCCCAAGGAGTATGAGGCTCCTTGATGCCTGAGGCCTCGATGGGGTCTGAGACCCCGAGGGGTCTGAGACCCCGAACTGAACATTGGAGGAATGGTTTTTTCATGGCGGAAAAAACGCGCAGCACAGGCCGTCGGAAGGGAGGCCGCGGCAAAAGCGCCGGACTGAGGGTCATACCCCTCGGAGGCCTCGGCGAGGTCGGCAAGAACATGTACGTCGTCGAGTACGAGGACGACATTTTGGTCATCGACTCCGGCCTGATGTTTCCGGACCAGGACCTGCCCGGCATCGACCTGATCGTGCCCGACATCTCGTATCTGGAGGCCAATCGGGAGAAGGTACTCGGCATAGTGCTCACCCACGGGCACGAGGATCACACAGGGGGCCTGTCCTTCGTGCTCCAGAGGCTCGACGTGCCAATCTACGGCACCAAGCTGACCCTCGGGCTCGTCGGCAACAGGCTGCAGGAGGACATGCCGTTCTTAACGCCCCAGTTCAGAGAGGTCAAGGCTGGGGACGTGATAGATATAGGGCCGTTTAGGACGCGGTTCATCGCGGTCAGCCACTCGATACCGGACGGAGTGGCGCTCTCGATCGAGACCCCGCTCGGGCGAATAGTCCACACCGGGGATTTCAAGCTCGACTCGACGCCGATAGACGGTCGGGTGACGGACTACGGAGCTCTGGCCGGCGAGGGGGACAAGGGGGTGCTGCTCCTGCTGTCCGACTCGACCAACGCCGAGCGCAACGGCTTCACCCCCTCGGAGCGCATCATAGGGAACACGCTGGACAGCCTGTACCGCAACTACCGGTCGAAGCGCCTGATAGTCTCGTCCTTCGCGAGCAACGTCCACAGGATCCAGCAGGTCGCGGACGGGGCGGCGAGGTTCAACCGCAAGATAGCCTTCCTCGGGCGGAGCATGGTGCGTAACGTCGAGATAGCGAGCAAGCTCGGATACCTCCACGTGGACGAGAAGATGATCGCGCCGGTCGAGGACATAGGGAAGATACCTCCCAACCAGCTCGTGATAATGACCACGGGCAGCCAAGGCGAGCCGTTCTCCGGCCTCGTGATGATGAGCATGGGGGAGCACAAGCAGATAACCCTCAGCGAGCGCGACGCCGTGTTCATCCTGGCGTCGGTGATCCCGG
Organism: Synergistaceae bacterium; assembly: GCA_031272145.1. Classification (GTDB taxonomy): domain Bacteria; phylum Synergistota; class Synergistia; order Synergistales; family Aminobacteriaceae; genus JAISUL01. The sequence continues at coordinate 41,168 of JAISUL010000105.1, read as the reverse complement.
GCAACGAGAAGCTGGTCAACAACACGATAAACCGCCTGTTCTCCATCGGCTGTGAGGTGGTCTACGAGGCGGCGGACAAGATGACCCACGTGTCGGGACACGCCTCGGCGGAGGAGCTCAAGATAATGCTGAACCTAGTCCGCCCGCAGTACTTCGTCCCGATTCACGGGGAGCAGCGGCACCTCGCGCGCCACGCCAAGCTGGCCGAGGACGTGGGCATACCACCGCGCAACATCTTCATTATGTCTAACGGAGACGTCCTGACGTTCCAGAAGGGCGCCAAGCCCCACGTGCGCGACCGCGTCCAGGCTGGTGCGGTGCTCATCGACGGCAACGCCGTGGGCGAGATAAAGAGCCGCGTCATGAAGGAGCGCCGCGACCTGGCCGAGGACGGAATAATAGTCGTGTCCTTAGCCCTCTCAGAGGACGGAACCCTGCTGGCCCCGATCGCCATAGAAAGCCGCGGCCTCTTCGCAGGGGACGACGCGAACGTGTTCGCCGAGGTAGAAAAGGCAGTTTTGAAGGCTCTGAAGGACATTTCATCGCCTCACTCCCGAACGAGGAGTGCACCCCGAACAGGGCGGCAGGGCAAGTCGACCCCTCGGAGCCAGTCCGCTCGCTCCTCCCATGCCATATCCTTGGACGTCGAGGCGGTGAGCCGGAGCGTCAAAAGCCGAGTGAGCGACGTCCTGAGGAGGCGCAGCTCGTCCTACGCCGTGGTGCTGCCCCTAATATCCGTTCAGGGAGGAGAACCCCGAGCCGCTAGCGCCGCCGACTTCCTCGAAAGAGAGATGCTGGCATGACAGAGGCGCTCGGCAACTTGATCCTCGGCGCGGTTCAGGGCGTGACCGAGTTCCTGCCGGTGAGCAGCTCCGGGCACCTGGCCGTCGCCAGATTTTTGTTCGGAGTGGCCGACCCCTCGCTGTCGTTTGACATCCTGCTTCACTGCGCCACTTTGCCCGCCGTGCTCATATTTTTCCGGCATGACATCATGTCCTTGGTGCTGCAGCTGGGCACGCGAGGCTCTGAGGGGCGGCTTTACGCGTGGGCGGTTATCGCCGCGACGGTCGTTACCGCCTTGGTGGCCATGCCGCTCAGGCATTTCGTCGAGGCCGCGTCGTCGTCGCCACTCGCGGTCGGGGTAGGATTCGTCGTCACGTCCATCCTGCTCTGCGTGGCGCCGCTCTTCTCGCGGGAACATGTAGTAAATCCCCTCTCCCTGAAGATCGCCCTGCTGATCGGCCTTGCTCAGGGGCTGGCGGTCTTCCCCGGCGTGTCGCGGTCCGGCACGACCATATCCGTTGCACTGTTAATCGGCTTGTCGGCGGCGGAGGCGTTCCGGTTCTCGTTCCTGCTCTCCGTGCCGGCGATCCTAGGCGCCATGCTCTTGGAGGCGGTTAAAATGCACCAGACCTTCGTTATGCCAGACGGGGGGCTCGCCGCTATGGCCGCCGCGTTCGTACTGGGCCTGCTGTCTCTGTCGATCCTGAGGCGTTTGGTGCTGTCCGGGCGATGGGCTTACTTCAGCATATACTGCTTCTGCGTCGGCGTCGCCCTGGCCGCAGCGTACATCGCCAGGGCGTTGTGAACGATGCTTAGCCCCGGCCTGCCCGTAGTATTGGCCTCGGCCAGCCCGCGAAGGGCCGAACTTTTGCGCGGACTTAACTGGAGCTTCGACGTCGCGGCACCGAACGTGGACGAGAGCGGAAAAGACGGCGAAAGCCCCGAGGAGTTCTGCCTGCGCCTGGCGCACGACAAGGCGGCCATCGCTGCGTGCAGCAGGGGAGACGCGCTTGTCATAGGGGCGGATACGGCGGTGGTCGTTAACGGCCTTGTGCTGGGCAAGCCGACGGACTTTTCCGACAACATGCGCATGCTTGCGCTCCTGAGCGGAAGACAGCACACGGTGATGACCGGCCTGTCGGTATTCCTGCGCGGGCGATCGCGCGGCGCGGTGGAGAGGACTCTGGTGCGCTTCCGTGAGTTAGACGGCGCCATGATAAGGGCATACGCCGAGACGGGCGAGGGGCTGGACAAGGCCGGTGGATACGCGATTCAGGGACGCGGGGCTCTGCTGGTGTCGTCCATCGAAGGGGATTACTTCAACGTGGTCGGGCTGCCCCTGTGCAGACTCTGGACTATGATCGAAGAGGTGATGGGGCAGTCAAGGGAAACTTGGCTCCCAAAATAATGGCAGTTATCACTCTGCGCCAGTCAGTCATGGCGGAGGACGAGAAGTACGCGGCGCGAATAAGACAGGCTATGTCCGAGCGCGGGACACTGTTGATCAACGTCATAGGCTCGCCCGGCTGCGGCAAGACCACGCTGCTGGAGGAGACGCGCGAGAGGAACAAGGGGGCGTTTTCGTTCGGCGTTGTCGAGGGAGACCTCGAGACCTCGCGCGACGCCGAGAGGCTGGCTCAAAGGGGGATTCCCGCCGTTCAGATCAACACCAAGGGAGCCTGCCACCTGGAGGCGCATGTGGTCGAAAAAGCGTTGGCTTCTCTTCCGGATCGGCTTGACGTGATCTTCATCGAGAACGTCGGCAACCTGGTGTGCCCCGCCGAGTTTGACCTGGGCGAGGACTTCAAGGTCGCCGTGTCGAGCGTGCCGGAGGGTGAGGACAAGCCGATAAAGTACCCTTCGCTGTTCGCTCAGGCCGAGGCGGTGCTGCTAACGAAGACCGACCTCCTGCCCTACACGCGCTTCGACGTAGACGCGTTCACGAGAGACGTGAGGACGCTCAATCCCTCCGCCCCGCTGATCGCCCTAGACCTGCTTGGCGCTGGGGCGCATATGGACGACTGGGTGGAGTTCGTGGCGCGGCGCCTGAGGGAGAAGCGCGATGGGCAGGCGCTGCTCGGTGTTGGCTGACCCCTCGTGGCAGTGAGATAGCTCAGACCCCTTGACGAGGGCAGGGGGCGTGTGGTACAGTCCGACCAGCCTACGGGGAAGAAGGAGAAATAGCGTGTCCATAGAGTACCTCCGACTTAAGGGCTTCAAAAGCTTCGGCACGACCTGCGAGTTCACGTTCGGGGCCGCCTCGGGGGCGACTGCCCCCTTCACTGCCATCGTCGGGCCGAACGGGAGCGGTAAGAGCAACATCCTCGACGCGCTGCGCTGGATTTTGGGCGAGGCCAGCCCGGCCGCGCTGCGAATCACGCGCCAGAGTGACCTCATCTTCCAAGGCAGCGAAACGGTCGAACGCGCACGCGAGGCCGACGTCACCCTCAAACTCCGCAGCGGAGGTGAGGGGGACAACACTCTCGAAGACCGGGCATCCCTGCGCCGGCAGTACACGGTCGAGAACGGCTCATCCCTCACCCTCGACGGCACAAAGATACGAATCCAAGACCTGGCCGACCTGAAGACGCGCTTCCAGCTCTCAGGCGACAGCTTCGCGTTCATCGGCCAAGGCGAAATAGCCGAGGTCATACATCAAAGGCCGATGCAGCGCCGGCACCACCTTGAGCTCCTCTTCGGCATAGAGAGATACAGGCGCAAGCGCGATGAAACGTACATTAAACTCGAGGAAGCCCGTGCAGAACTGGAAAGCATCAAGAACATCACAGCCGAGCTTGAGGCAAGGCGCGCCGAAATAGCTCCGCTCGTCGAGCGTGCGGTCGAGGCCAAGGGAATTCTCGACGAGCTCGACCAAGTCAGGCGCGACTTCTACTTCTTCCGCCGAATGACGCTAGAACGAAAGGAAAAAGAACACCGCCACAAGCTGCAGCTGCTGACCCTACACACAGACGCAGCCGCCAAATGGCACGCACTTTGGAGAAAAGTCCTCCAAGACGCCGAGGGCGTGGCTGCCCCAGGAGCTGCGGGCTCCACAGATGGAAATTTCTCACTGCTGCTATCGCGCGAGCGTGCTCTTGCTGACAGCCAGCAGAAAAGAGACCAGCTGCGCCGCGCGTCGTTTGCCACCGCGACCACGCTGCGGGGGCTGCTCGACTCCCGCTCCGAGCTTCTGAGAGAAGGTGCGGAGTTAAATGCCCGTCTAGCCGAGGCGCGCCAGGAACTCGAACAGGCGGAGGCGCTTGAGACGGAGCTCAGGCGCGAGGCCGAGGAAAAGCGTGCCGCCTTTGACGAGGCACAGAGGCGCGCCGAGGCGAACCGAAGCGAGATAGAGAAGCAGCGGCGCATCCGAACCGCCCTGCGCGACGAGCGGGCTGAACAGAGCGTCACCGCTGGCCGCCTTGAGAGCCGCCTCAAAGCAGTCACCGCGCACGCCGACGCCGAACAGGCGCAGGCCGCCGCGCGCGCTATGGACGCCGACACCGCGCTGGCCGCAAAGCTCGAGTCCGAAGCCGCCGCCCTTGCCAAGCAGCACGAAACTCTCTCCGCTGCGCACGCCGACGCTTACGCCGCGTACCAGAAAATCGCCGCCCGCCTCCAACAGCAAACGCGAGCATTAGTAAGCATGGAGGCAGAATTGGAGGCAATGAAGGGGGAACCTAGCGACGCCAACGCGATGTACCCGGAGCCGGTGCGCTTCCTGCTGTCCGCCGCTCGTCTAGGCAGGCTGAACTCCGAACTCGCGCTCGTAGCGGAGGTCTTCTCGTGCGAACTCGAAGCCGCTACCGCTATCGACGCATACCTCGGCGGACGCGCGTTTTGGTTCTTAGTCCGCACGATGAACGAAGCCCAGGAGGGCATAGAAATGCTGAAGCGGCGCGAACGCGGCGGACGCGTCACGTACCTCCCGCTGGAAAACTCCCGCCCGCGCTCTCCCGACCGGCGGATTATTAACAATAAAAAATCTGACACAGTGGGCTGGGCTGCGGACTTGATAACGGTTCAAGCCCCCTGGGAGCCCGCCCTGATGCACCTGCTTGGCGACCTGCTCATAGTGCGGACCTACCAAGCTGGCTCGGAGTTAGTCCGTGCCGGAGCGCGATGTCCTATCGCAACCCTTGAGGGCGAGGTCTTTTCACCGGCCGGCACGGTCAGCGGAGGGGCAAAGGGAAGCCGTGGCGAGGGCGCCATCTCGCGCAACCGCCGCATCACCGAGCTGTCTATGAATATCGACGGCCTCAAGAAAAATATCGCAGCCCTCAAAAGCGACGAGGCGGAGAAAAAGGAGAAAAAGGCCTTCGAGGAGCGCGAGAAAACCGGCACGGCACTGGAGCGCCTGAAGGTCGAGCTTGCGGCTGTAAACCGCTCCATAGCCGCCCGCACCGCCGAAATCGAGCGCCTAAACAAAGAACAGGCCGACGCAGCAGCCGAGTCCGAGGATATCCGCGCTCAGTTGGAGCGCATAGCCGCCCGCATCTCCGAAATAGACGCGAGCATGAAAGAGCTGGGCGAGCCCTGCGACGAAGAGACGCTGGATGCCGAGGGAGGAAGCCAAAGCAGCCAAAGCAGCCAAAAGAGCGAGCTGAATATTCTAATAGAGCGCCTGAGGTCGTCTGAGACAATCACGGCACGCATGCGCAAAGAAGAAGGCGAGCTAGAGCGCCGTGCTGCCGCATGCGCGTCCGAGGTCGCCGCTGGGCGCGAAAGAGAGGCGGAACTGCGCAAGCGCCTCTCCGAGCTCGGGCGCGAGAGCTTCGCTGCATGGCAGAATACGGTTTCCCTATCCGCCGAGATAGAGGATCTGCGCGCACAAAACGCGAGGAGGCGCAGACGGCTGGAGCGAGCCCGTGCAAAGGAGCGAACTTCCGAGCAGGCCTGCGCCGCTGCAAACGCCGAGGCCGCCGCGGTCAAAGAGCGGGCTGAGCAGACCGCCGCCGAGATCGCGCAGCTGATTGAAGAATACGATGAAATATACCCGTACGACGCTCGCGCCGCCGTGCGCATAATGGACGACGAGGCCGAACAGAGAGGCCAAAAGACCGGGCTAGCATCTGAGCGGCGCAGGCTGGAGCGCGAGCTTAAGGCTCTAGGCCCCTACAACCTTGGCGCGCTGTCGGAGGACGAGTCCCTGACCGAGCGCCTCGACTACTACACTGAGCAGTCGGAGGACGTACAAAACGGCATAGACGAACTGAAGCGCTTCATCGACGAGGTGGACGCGCAGGTAGAGGAGGTCTTTTCGCGCTCGATGAAGGACATCGACCTGCGCTTCAACGCCCTGTTCAAGCGGCTTTTCGGCCCAAGCGGAGAGGCGCATCTGACGCTCGCGAGTGCGGCTGCCGCTGACTCCGAAAGCGGCGGTACTGGCGGGGGAATCTGGGACAGGGGCGTTGAGATAACCGCGCAGCCGCCTGGCAAGGTGCCTCAGAGCATATCGCAGCTTTCGGGCGGCGAGCAGTCATTGACGGCTGTTGCGCACCTTTTCGCGGCGCTTGACGTCGCTAAGATGCCGCTTGCCGTGCTTGACGAGGTGGACGCGGCACTTGACGAGTACAACCTGATTCGCTTCGCCGACCTAGCGAAGGAGTACTCGAAGAGCATACAGCTTATAGTGATGACCCACCGCCGAACGACGATGGAGCGGGCTGACCTGATATACGGGGTAACGATGGTCGAGCCCGGGTTGTCAAAGATAGTCGGCATAGACGTCGAAAACTATATATAAAAAGTACTGGAGGTGGGGGGTAACCCCATTGGCATGAAGACGTATTTGCACGCTTTATCAGCGATCGAGTCGGCTGGGGTTCGGGCTTGGCTCGTTGGGGATTCTGTGCGGGACGTGGTGATGGATACGCCGCCCGCGGATTTGGACATTGCCGTCGAGCCCTGCGACCTTGGGGCTCTGGCTGGCTCGCTGACGACCATCGGCGCGGCGGCTGGGGATGTGCTAAGGGAGGGCTTGGGAGGAGTGCTTGCCCCCTTCCCTGTCCTGAAGACGTCCATAGACGGCGAGAAGGTCAGGATTTTCTGCATCACCGGCGGCTCCATCGAAGACGAGCTTGCGAGGCGCGACTTCAGCATCAACGCGATGGCCATACGCAGCGACGGCAGCTTCATAGACCCGTTCCGCGGACGCCACGACGTGCGCAACTCCCTCGTGCGCCTCACTGGCGACGACGAGGAGCTCATCCGCAGCGACCCGATACGCATAATGCGCATGATGCGCTTTGCGGCGGAGCTCGACATGAGGATATTCTGGAAAAGCGAGGCCTGTGCCCGTTCGTTTGTCGCCAAGTTCCCTACGCTTATCAACATACCGGCGGAGCGCTGGGGACGCGAGATACTCAGCGGCATGAAGCGCCGCCCCTACGACTTCATCTTCATGTGCGACAAGTACGGCCTGACGCCGTTCTTCCTGAACGAGCTCGAGACGCTCAAGTCCGTGATAAGCGAGGGAAGCGGCACGTTATTCGACCACACCCTTGACACGCTTCGGATAGTTCAGGAGTTCCTGTCCAAACGCAAGCGGCGCGAGATAGACATGGCGTTTTCGCTGGCCGCGCTGTTCCACCACCTTGGCTCCGATGTGAACCAGCCGTCGGACTCCACCAAGACGAGCGCCATAGTCAAGAAGTACCTCAAGGCGTGGAACGCCCCGGCCGAGATCGTCCATATGACCGACGTGACCGTGCGAAGCTTCCGCATCCAATACCGCCCTGTGTCGGAGGAGCGCTACGCCGCGTACGTGCTGAAGTACGGCGCCGAGACGGTGGAGCTGGTTGCCGACTTCGCCCTCTGCAACTCGCGCGCCGACAGCCTCAAGAACATGGACACCATCGCGGCGAACCGACAGAACCTGGCCGAGGTCGTGCGGCGCTTCGACGAGGCAAAGCGCAAATCGAAGGGCAATCCACACTACCTTTCGGGCGACGACGTGATGCACGCGCTGGGCTTGGAGCCAGGCAAGGCCGTCGGCGAGGTTTTGAACGCCCTCGGCGTGGCGGTCGGCACAGGCGAGGTCTCCAGCAGGCAGGAGGCCGTCAATTGGGTCATGCAGCATGGGCACCAATGATACCATAGCGGCGATAGCCACGGCATGGGGCGAGGCCGGAGTGTCGATAATAAAGATCTCCGGCAGCGACGCGTGTCAGTTAGCGAGCAAAATAGTGCGGTTCAAGCACCCGCCCTACGACGTGGCCGCCTCCCCCCCGCGTCTGATGCGCCTGGCCTCCATTTGGGACGCGGACAGCGACGAGGCGGTTGAAATAGATGGGGCAGTTGATCCCTCAGGGTCAATCGACCCAGAGGGATCGATTGACCCTGAGGTGCTGGTGGTTTACTTCAAGGCGCCGTCTAGTTACACCGGCGAGGACGTCGTTGAGATTCAGACTCACGGCGGGGTGCTGGTGGCGCAGCTGTGCATGGAGGCGCTCTTGCGCAGGGGCGCGCGGCATGCCGAGCCTGGCGAGTTCACCAAGCGCGCATTCCTGAACGGGCGCCGCGACCTCTCCCAGTGTGAAAGCGTGCTCGGCATAATCCGCGCCCGCAGCGCCGTTGCCCTGAAGGCGGCGACTCGCACGATGGGCGGCGAATGCTCGTCCTTCGCCGCGGACATCCGCTCGGAGCTGCTGACGCTTCAAGGCGACATCGAGGTCGGATTAGATTTTCCTGAGGGAGCTGCGCCGTACCGCAGCGACGAGGACATATCCAACGCAATCGAGACGATTCGGCTGAGCCTGGAGGACTTGCTTGACAGGTGCTCGATGGGCTTGTTGCTGCGCGAGGGAGTGCGGGTGGTTTTAACCGGCAGGCCCAACGTCGGCAAGTCGTCTCTGCTGAACACTCTGGTGAAGCACGCGCGTGCGATAGTAACGGCCCTGCCCGGAACGACGCGCGACGTGATAGAGGAGGTGATAACGCGCCGCGGCATCCCGATAAGGCTGGTTGACACGGCCGGAATACGCGCCCCGATGGACGAGATAGAGGCCAGCGGCATAGCAAAGGCAAAAGAGGAAGCAAGCCGTGCCGACGTGAGGCTATGGCTCATCGACGCCTCGCTGCCCCTGTCCCCCGAAGACAGCGACTACATAACAAGCGAACAGGTCTCCCCGCAGTCTTGCCTGGATATAATAGTGCTCAACAAGTGCGACCTCCCCCAAGCCGTGTCCGAGGACGACGTGAGGGCTATATCGCCGTCCTGTCAGGTGCTGTCCATATCTGTGAAGACCGGCGAGGGCATAGAGCGCCTGAAGGAGATGATCCTGTCAGTGACCGCCGGAACGCTCGACGGAGCTCTGAACGTCTCGGCGCGCCAGCTTGCCGAGGTGCGCGCCGCCTTGGAGTCAGTGGCCGCTGCGGGAGCGGCGGTCTCGCAAAAGCACGACGCGGTCGCCGCATGCCTGTCAGACGCAAGAATGTGCATAGAGCGCCTGCTAGGCCTAGGAATAACGGTCGACGACGCCCTGCTGGACAGCGTGTTCAGCAGATTCTGTGTCGGAAAGTGAGAGAAAACACGTTATGAACGCATTTGACGCAGTAGTTGAACGAGCAAAAAGCAACAAGTCTCCCAAGCGCGCCGCAGTAGCCGGAGCCGAGGACGAACACGCCATAGAGGCCGTCTTCGCCGCCGCAGACGCCGGCATAATAAGGCCGGTGCTGGTGGGCGACGCGTTGCGCATCACGGAGATCATAAAGGCGCTGGGCATATCAGCAAACAGCCCCGACATAATCGACGTGGGCTCAGCCGAACCTGACGCCTGTGCCCAGCGCGCCGTCGAGGTGGTCTCCGAGGGCCGCGCCGACTTCCTTATAAAGGGCCGGCTTGAGACCAAGGACATCCTGAAGCCGGTGGTTGATCACAAGAACAACCTCCGGCTGGACGACGCTGGCAGTGTAAAGCACGTCATGTCCCACCTCGCCTTCTTCCAGATACCCGAGAGGGAGAAGCTCCTCGTCGTCACCGACGGCGGGATGGTCATGTACCCCGACCTCGAGGCCAAGAAGGCCATCCTGGTCAACGCCGTACGAACCCTCCGCAAGATGGGCATTGACAGGCCCAAAATCGCCGTTCTCTGCGCGGTCGAGAGGGTGAACGAGAAGATGCCTGAGACGCTTGACGCCCGCGCCCTAGCCGAGGCAGCAGCGTGCGGCGAGATAGCTGACTGCGTCGTCGAGGGGCCTATATCCTACGACATAGCGATGAGCGCAGCCTGCGCCCGCATAAAGGGTTATAACAGTCCATGGTGCGGTTCGTTCGACGTCCTGCTGGTGCCGAACATAACCGCCGGCAACATACTCGGCAAAAGCCTTGCGATAACGGCACATGCAACAATGGCCGGAGTAGTGGTAGGGGCGAAGGTCCCCATAGTTGTGACGTCGCGCAGCGCCGACGCCTCGGAAAAGTTCTACTCAATAGCGCTATGTGCCAGCATGAGCTGATGGACGTTCACTGTCACGTCAACTGCGCCCCGCTTATTGACGACGCCCCTCTCGTGATAAGCCGAGCAGCTAAGGCTGGAGTTACCCGAATGCTTGTTGTTGGGACTGACGTTTCGACAAGCGCCATCGCCGTCGCCCTAGCCGAGCGCTACGCGGACATGGGCGTCTACGCGGCGGTGGGGATTCACCCTCACGATGCCAAAACCGTCCCGTTCGGCATACCAAGCGAACTGTTTGTCCTGGCCGCTAACCCGAGGGTAGTGTCGATAGGCGAGGCTGGGTTAGACTACTTCTACCTCCATTCCCCGCGCGACGCTCAAAAATCCGTCTTCAAAGCGCAGCTAGAGTGGGCGGTGAAAGTTCAGAAGCCCCTGACCCTGCATATACGCTCGGGGAACAAGTCCTCCGACGCGATGGACGACGCGATGGAGATGCTTGGCTCGTATTCCTGTCTGCCGCCGCTGCTGTTTCACTGTTACGCCGGCGGAACGGAGTACCTGAACGACGTGCTCTCCCTGCCAGCCTACATATCGATAGGCGGCCCCGTGACCTGGCCGAAGAGCGACGCACTGCGCGAGGTCGCCAAGTTAATTCCTGCTGATCGCCTGTTGTGTGAGACAGACGCCCCGTGGCTCACCCCTGCCCCGTACCGGGGGAAGGTAAACGAGCCGGCCTACGTGCGCTTGGTTTACGAGAGCATAGCGAAGCTTCGAGAAACAAGCGCTCCCGCCCTAGCTAATGCGGTCGCGGCAAACGCGGCGCGGCTGTTCAGGTGGTGACAGACCTGCGCGCCTTCTTTTTTGACTTGTCATCGTACATTTTGCGGTCGGCTGAGGCGATGATCTTGCCCAAGTCGTGCTCAGGGTCTGGCGAGACCTCCTCAAGGCCGTAGCTGAACGACAGGGTGAACTCGTTCGACGCGGCGGCAGTGGTGTTGAACGAGTTTACCTCGTCGTTCAGGCGCTTCATGGTGGTGTCCCGCGCCTGTGAGGCGTCGCAGTCCTCCAGCAGCAGGACGAACTCGTCCCCTCCCCAGCGGCAGAACACGTCCGAGTGCCGTATGACGTCCTTCACGATTCCAGCGAATTTGGTCAGCATCTTGTCTCCCTCGTGGTGGCCGTGGGTGTCGTTCACCTTTTTCAGGCCGTCGAGGTCCATAAAGCACACGGTCATGCGCTTGTTGGTGCGCACCATGCGCCTGTAGGCCGACTCCATCAGCGCTGTGCCCATGTGTCGGTTGTAAGCGCCGGTGAGCGGGTCTAGCGACGCGGCGGCGTTCATCTCGTCCGCAAGGGCGCGCAGAGTCTTCTCGCGCTCCTTGAAGTCCGAGATGTCCACCGCCTCCGACAGATGTATGCACAGCCCGTCTGACCACGCCGCGGACTCCGTGACTCGGTACCAGCGCCCGTCGTACGTGCTCTCGTAGGTCGCGGTGTCGGCGTCGCTAGCGGCGTTTTTCTTGACTTCGTTGAACTTCCGGCAGAACGGGCAGCCCCGTCTGTCCTTTTCGCCGCACACCGTGCCAACGAGGTGCTTCAGGCGTCCCGTCGCCATGAGCACCTCATGCGTGTCCATATCCGAGGCGCATACGATCACCGAGCGCACCGAGTCAAGGACGGCGCTGCTTATGTCATACATGCACGTCGCCTCTTACTCCGTTCCGTCACTGCCTAGCGTGACTGACTTAAACGAGTCGCTTATTTCCAAAAACGCGCTGACTATGCCGGGGTCGAACTGAGTTCCTGCGCCCTCTTTGATAATTCTCACCGTGTCGTCGTGCGGCAGGGCTGGTTTATATATGCGGCTGTTCGCCAGCGCGTCGTACACGTCAACGATGGATAGGATGCGCGCGGACAGCGGTATGTCCGAGCCCGACAGCCCGTCCGGGTAGCCCTTGCCGTCGTAGCGCTCGTGGTGGTGCCGGGCTATGTCGCGGCAGTGCAGGAGGTACTCATCGTTCTTGTCCGTGAGCAGCAGGGTGTCAATTATGTTGCTGCCGATGGTGGTGTGAGTCTTGATGACCTCGAACTCCTCCGGCGTGAGGCGGCCAGGCTTCAGCAGGATGTGGTCTGGTACGCCTATCTTGCCGATGTCGTGGATGGGCACGGCCTTGAGCATGTTTTCGATGTGCATCTCGTTCAGTTTGCGGGCGTAGCGCGGGATGTCGAGCATGCGCATGACCAGCTTGCGCGACAGCACGCTGGTGCGTCGGACGTGGTGCCCCGACTCCAGGTTGCGGTACTCGATCACGGTCGCTAGCGTCTCCAGCATGTTCTCCTTGCTGCGCACCATCTGGCGAACCTTTTCGTCCACCGTCTCCTCGAGCTTGTCGCGGTAGCGCTTGAGCTCCAGGTGGTTGTCCACTCTGGCCTTTACGACGTCGGGGTTGAACGGCTTCGAGACGTAGTCAACCGCGCCGGACCTAAGCCCGCGCATCTCGGTGCTCTCTATGTCAGCCGCCGTTATGAACACGACCGGAATGTCCGCCGTGCGAGTGTTGGACTTGATGAGATCCAGCACTTCAAACCCGTCCATATCCGGCATCATTATGTCAAGCAGCACTATGCCAGGCAGGTCAACCGAGTTGTACAGGATGTCTATCGCCTGAAAGCCGTCCTCCGCCTGAATGACGTCGTAGTCGTCGCACAGGATGGCGTCCAGAATCATGCGGTTCATGTCGACGTCATCCACCACTAGTACCTTGTCCCTTTTTTTTACGTTTCCCATGGTTTTCATACGCTGCCTTCCAGAAGCGCTATGAGCGCCGGCAGGCGTCCGCGGGTTTCGTTCATGGACGCCTTGAGCTTGTCGAGCATGGCGTGGTCAAAGACGTTCCCCTCGGCGGTTCCCTCCAGCTGCGCCGCTTTGGACTGGAGGTCGGTCAGCGCGAGGACAGCAGCCACGCTGCGGAGGGCGCCGAGGCACTCTGCCGCCTCCGCGAAGTCGCCCGCGTTGAAGGCATGCTCCGCCGCGTCTATCATGGCGTTCTTCATGCAGCTGCGAAGCAGAGTGAGGCACAGCCGGCGGTTGCCGTTCAGGTGCGCCAGAGTCTGAGTAAAGTCCACAAACGGCAGATACGCAGCGTTGTCAAAGACCAGCGGCGGCTCGTCGGGCTTGGAGGATAAGGGTTCAGCCTCAGATTTTTTCTGAATCTGAGTTTGAGTCTGGGCCTCCGTCTGCTTCTGCTCCGGCGGACTTGCCTTTGCTGCTGCGTGCTCCTGCCAGGCTTCTTCATCTAGAATCTCGACCTCGCGTTCGTGGGACATAATCGGGGCGATCATCCCGCCTGCCTCGGTTTCGGACATGGAGGTGTGGACCACCTCGATGTAGTCATTGGACGGGCGGCGCTCGCCGCGCAGCAGGTTGAACGTGATGGAGAAGGTGGTGCCCCTGCCCTCGCGGCTGCTGACGTGCAGAGTCCCGCCCATGAGGTCGAGTATGCGCTTGGTTATGGCCAGGCCTAATCCGAGGCCGCCGTACTTGCGCGACGTACCTCCCTCCATCTGCTCGAACGGGCGGAATATCCTGGCGATGTTTTCCTTGGATATTCCTATCCCTGTGTCCTCGACCAGCACCTCGATGGTCTCGGATTTGTGCGCGCCTCCGCCGGTCTCCCATGAGCTTCCGGCGAGGCGGGCGCGGAAGACCACGTCGCCGCTCTCCGGCGTGAACTTGACGGCGTTGTCCAAGAGGTGGAACAGTATCTGCCCGATCCTATCGGCGTCGCCTATGAACGAGCCCTGCAGCGCGTCGTCGACGGAGAAGGTGAGGGACAGGCGCTTCTCCTTTGCCGCCGGCTCCACGCGCTTATACACGCCGGCGAAGACCTTGCCGATGTCGAACGGCACGGCGGCCAGCTTGAGGCTGTGGTTTTCGAGGCTCGACATGTCGAGGATGTCGCCCATGATGTCGTTCAGGAACTTCGCTGATTCGCCGATCTTCGCGAGGCAGTCCCTGATCTTTGCCCTGTCGTCGGACTTCATGGCGAGGTTGGCCATGCCCATGATCGCGTTGAGCGGAGTGCGTATCTCGTGGCTCATGCGCGACAGGAACTCGGTCCTAAAGTCGTCGTGAGTGCCCGTCTGCTTCATATCGACCTCTCCTTATGTTATGGCTCAAGACGGCCTGTTTTGATTAAACATGTATGCTATCATACCTGACGCATATCTGAACCCTTTTTATTCGATTTGGAAGGAGCGGCTGAAGAGAAATGGACGAGCACGAAATCGCGGAGTACCTGGACGCAGCCAAGGGGCTGCCGCGGGTCTTGGGGAAGGTGGCTCTCTACAAGAAGCTGCTTTCAAAGTTCCTCGCCGACACCGGGGCGCAGGTCGACCGCCTGAAGAAGGAGATAGAGGCGAACGACAGGGCGGCCGCGTCCGTGACGGTTCACACCATCAAGGGCGTGGCTGGCAACCTCTCGATGACGAAGCTCTACGAGGCCAGCCTGGCCCTCGAGGCCCTGCTGAAGACCGAGGCCGAGGCGTCCGCTGCCGAATACGCCGCCGTCTACGAGAAGACGGTCAAGGCCGTGGAGGCCTACATGCAGAACAACAGCTAGCCCATGCTGGAGCGCCTGACGATTCGGAACGTCGGCGGCCTGTCCTCGTGCTCTATGTCGTTCGGCGGCGGCCTGACGGTACTGACCGGCGAGAGCGGCGCGGGGAAGAGCAGCGTAGTGCGCGCCGTTGAGTTAGCCGCCGGCCAGCGGTCGAGGGCATCCCTGGTTCGCGCCTCCGAGGACTGCGCCTCGGTGAACGCCGAGTTCTCAGTCCCAGCGGCGCTGGCGCTGCCTGGCGCTCCCTCCGATGGGCGGCTGACTGTCCGGCGGGAGCTGTCGCGTGCGGGCCGCGGGCGCTCGCTGCTTTGTGATTCGCCGGTCTCGGCGTCGTTTTACGCCTCCGTGATGGGGAGGCTGGTGCGCATCCAGAGCCAGTTCGCCCAGATGGACCTCCTAGACGCGGAGAGGCGGCTGGCCATAGTTGACGCGTGCGGCGCGACCGGCCCGCTCCTGTCCGAGCTGGGCTCGGCGTTCGCCGCCGCCGCGTCGAAGGAGCGCGAAGTGAAGGAGATCGAGGCCAGACGCTCGGCGATCGAGAGCCGCTACGCCAACGCCTCCGAGGTCGTCCCCCTTGCAGCCCGAATTGAAGCAGCAAGCGGGAGCGAAGCGTCGATCGAGCGCGAGATGGCCGAGGTGTCGCGCAGGGTCAAAGCCGAGGCCACGCTATCCGAGTGCCTAGGCCGTCTGACCGGCGGCATGTCGGGCCGGGGCCTTCTGGACGAGCTGGAGTCCGTGTATTCTCGCGCTGCCTCCGTGCTTGAGCCGGATAATTGCGGTTCTATTACTCAGGTCTCTGGCGAGGGAATAGCGCTGCTGCGTTCGGCGGAGGACGCGGTTAGGTCGTCGCTCTCGGCGGTGCGCGGTGCACGGGACGCGCTTGAGGAGCTTGAGGCGAGGCTCGGCCTGCTGCGCAAGCTGAAGCGCATGGCCGGAGTGCATGACGAAGCCGAGCTAGTCGAGTACTGCCGCGCTGCAGCCGAGGGCCTTAGGTGGCTGGAGGAGAGCCGTGTCACCCTGGCTTCGGCGAGGGAGGCCGCTCTGGCGCTCCGGAGGAGGGCGAGCGCCATCGCCATGTCGCTGCGCTCCGAGAGGAAGGCCGCAGCGATAGCCCTGTCGGAACGCGTGTCCGCTGCCCTGGGCGACCTGGACATGGGCGGCATGGGCTTCCGCGTGAGCTTCAGCGAGCTCCCGAAGCTGAGGCGCAACGGTGCCGACGAGGTCGCATTTGAGATGTTCGAGAAGGAGCAAGCGCAAAAAAATGCTAGAGGCGGCAGAGTTGACAAGATAGCGTCCGGCGGTGAACTGAGCCGCCTGCTTTTGGCCCTGCAGGTCTCCATGCCGGACGAGATGCTGCCCCCGACATTGGTCTTCGACGAGGTCGAGGCCGGCCTGGGCGGACGCGCCGCCGTGCTTGCCGGCATGAAGCTGAAGGCCTTAGCGCGCGTCTGTCAGGTGATTTTGGTGACGCACGAGGCGTCGATAGCTGCGCTAGCCGACGCGCATTACGTGGTGGTCCGGCGCAACGGCGAGTCCAGTGTCGAGCCCGTGGAAGGCGAGCCCCGCGTGTCGGAGCTAGCCCGAATGCTCTCCGGCGCCCCGGACATGCCGGAGGCCAGGGAGCACGCAAGAAGGCTGCTGGAGTAAGAGATGTACAGCGTCATTTTTTACGTCGACGAAAAAGGCCGCTCGCCGGTTTACGACTACATCGAGGAGCTGGCCTCGCGCGGCGACAAAAGCAGCCGTATAAAATTGAACAAAATTCAGTACTACATACAGGTTCTGAGCGAGTATAGCACTTGGGCAGGAACGCCGTATGTGAAACATTTGGACGGCGAGATATGGGAGCTTAGGCCGACCAAAGAGAGGATTTTGTTCGCGGCGCCGATGGGCAAGAGTTTTATACTTTTGCATCATTTTGCAAAGGAAACCCCGCGCACGCCGCCGGAGGAGATTGAGCGGGCCAAGCGGGAGCTTGCCGACTTCAGGAGGAGGGAGCGCGATTATGAACGAACGCTATCCGACTTGGGAGGAAGTTAGGAGTAAATTTTTCACGCCTGAGGAGATAGCCGCGTGCGACCTGCGTGTAGCCAGCGCGGGCAGGAAGATCGAGGCGCGGCTGCGCGGGGAGATTGGCGGTGCCGACGTGAAGTGCGAGCCGGCTGCCGCGGCTTTGCTCCAGACAACACCGTAGGCTTGTTTTTTATAATCGGAGGTAACTATGTCCAAAAAGATTTCCATCATAGGGGCCGGCGCTCTGGGCGGTTCCGTGGCTCAGGGGTTTGCCAAGGCCGGGCTGTCGGTGCTTGCGGCTGACCTGCATTCCGATCGGCTGACGCATCTTCGGCAGAGCGGGGTCTCCCTCACGTCGGACAACCGCGAGGCCGCGTCCGTCGGGGACGTCGTGATGTTCGCCGTCAAGCCTCACCTGACCGTCGGCGTGATAGAGGAGGCGGCGCCGCTGTTGGAGGGAAGGCTTTGCGTGTCGCTCGCCGCGGCTGTCACCCTCGACATGCTGCAAAGGGCGGCCCCGAAGGCGAGGTGGGCTCGTGCCATGACCAACATCTGCGCCGCCATGAACTGCGCCTTCACTGGCTTCTCGCCCTCCAGCACCGCCACGCCCGGGGATGCGGCGTTCCTGAAGGAGGCATTCGGGCTGCTTGGGCAGGTGGAGGAGGTTGCGGAGGGCAGTCTGGACGCGCTGACGGCGCTGACAGGAGCGGCCCCGGCGTTCTTTCTGACTCTGATGGAGGCCGCTGCGATGGGCGGGATTCAGGCCGGACTTCCCAAGGACGTGGCCTACAAGGGAGCGACCGCCGCCATGCTTGGCGCAGCCCGTCTTGCCATAGAGGGCGAGGGGCGGCCACCCTCGACCATACGCGACGCCATATGCACCCCAGGCGGAATGACCATCGAGGGCATCGCCGAGATCGAGAACAGGGGCGCGAGGGGCGCAGTCATGCGGGCGGTGGTGCTGACGGCGGAGAAGGGGAAGACCTTGACGGCGAAGCTTCTGCCGTGAACCCATTCGGCTCCTCGGTGCGGCTCAGCTTTCGTTATTCCCCCTACTTCACCATCCCCGACAGGTCGAATATCGGCATCAGAATCGCCACGACGATGAACCCCACCGACAGCCCAAGCCCAAGCACCATGATCGGCTCAACCAGGGTAGCTATGCGCTCCATCTGGCTCTGCGCTATCTCCCAGTTGTTCTGCCCGACGTTCGACAGGGACTCAACCAGGTCGCCGCCCATCTCGCCGACCCTCACCACGTACACCACGTCCTCGGAGAAGCCGGTCTTCTCCAGCGCGCGGTCGAAGCGGTGGCCTGCCTTGACCAGGTCGGCTATGTCGAGCCACCTCTGCGGGGAGGGGTCCATCGCCGAGGCCATCCTCAGGCCCTGAACCAGCGGGATTCCCGACCTCAGCAGGGTGGACAGGTGCGTCATAACCAGAGAGACGGTCAGGCGCTCCCGTAGCCCGCGCAGGAACGGCACCCTGATCTTCTTCCCGCGCCACCTCATGTAGAGCCACACCAGCAGCACGACGCCAAGCACTGGCAGGCCGAACGTGTTGATCGCGTCGGCCATCGAGAGCAGTATCCTCGTGGGCAGGGGCAGCGCCCTGTCCATGTCGGCGAAGAGCCCCGCTATCTTCGGAACCACGTAGCTTAAAAGGAAGCTCACGACCCCGACCCCCACCACGACCATCACGATCGGGTAGGTCATGGCGCCGCGTATCTTGCGCCGCAGGGCGTCCTCCATCTTGAACTGCTCGGCCACCTGCTCCAGCACGGAGATGAGGGTGCCGCTCTGCTCGCCGGACTCGACTACGCGCCAGAGCGTCTCGCGGAACGCCCCGCTGTCGGCTAGAGCCGTGTGGAACTTCTTGCCCTCCTCGACCGCGGCCAGCAGGGCGGCGAACGCGGCGCCCACGCGCTTGTCCCTGCTCTGCCTCCCAAGCACCTTGAGCGCGTCGGCAAGCGGCAGCCCCGACCGCAGGTAAGACGCAAGCGACCGGCAGAACATTATGTGCGCGTCGAGCGGAAGCAACTTGGTGGCGCGCCCGGCTGAAGCCTTGACCGTCTCGCTCTGGACTATGTCGACGACGACCACGCCCTTCTCGGTCAGCCTCTCAACGGCCTGCATGGAGGACGACGCCTCGATGGTGCCCTTCTCGGCCTTCCCCCTGGCGTCGTACCCAGAATAATCGAACCTCGGCAAAGTACACTCCCCCCTCTTCTCGTAACGTAACCCGGGTTGAAAAACGCGGCGGCGAAGGCTATTATAATGAGATTTCAAATAACCAGGAGGTACGGTTATGAAGAAGTTTCGCGATCTTTTCTCCCTCCTCCGATCGTTCGCCAAGAAGTTCGGCAGGAAGCGCGGCGATGCGGATGATGCGGCGGGCAAGGAGAACAAGGAGGACGGCAACGCCGCCGACAGCAAGCCAGCCGACGACAGGCCCGCGGATGACAAGCCCTCCGACGGCAAGCCCTCCGACGGCGGCGCTACGGTCAGAAGCAGCGTTCGTGCCCGCAGGAAGAGAAAGAAGTCCGCCAAGAACACCGCCATAATCGCGCTGTTCGGCACGGTTGCCCTACTGGCCTCTGGAGTGCTGCTGCTGACGCTGACGCTGCGGGACAGCGGCGAGGAGAGCCTGAGCAAGCGCGCCCTTAGGCAGACCACGGAGATGTCGTCCAGGCTCGTGACGGCGGTGCGCAATAACGACGTCAGCGCCGCGCTTAAGCTGATCTCGAACGGCGCCAGCCCTAGCTTCCCTGACCAATCCGGCATGACCGCCATAAAGACCGCCATAGTCCTGAACAGGGAGGTCATTCTGAACGAGCTTCTGAAGGCCATGGCGGCGAACATAGACTACGAGGACTCGCCTCTAATCTACGCAATAGTCCAGAACAAGCCGAACCTCATCCCTGTGATCCTGGCGTACTGGGGCAAGGAGCTGAACCGGCTCGACAAGAACGGCTACCCGCCGCTGATGTACGCCATCGACCGCAACCTTCTTGCCGTCGCCAAGGCGCTCCTAGTGGCAGGCGCCAACCCGAACCGGCCGGACAGGAGGGGGCGGACGCCTCTCATAGCGGCGGTGCGGATCGGGCGTCCCGACATGGTGGAGCTCCTTCTGGACGCAGGGGCCGACTGGAGGATCACCTCCACCGAAGGCGACACCCCCCTGGAGATAGCCCTCGACATGAACAGGAACCTCGTCGTGGCGCTGCTGCTCGAGCGCGGGGCCAAGTGAAGCTTGTCCAAATACGTCTGCTCCGACTGCGGATTCTCGACCATCACGAGAACCGGAAGATGCCCGTCCTGCGGCCAGTGGGGGACGCTCGTCGAGACGGACGAGCCGGCCAAGAGCGCGTCTAAAGGGCATAGGGCCGCGAGAAAGATCGACGCGGTCAGCTCCCTCTCCGTCTCGCCGCCGCGGCGCCTGCCCTCCGGCATAGGGGAGTTCGACCGAGTGCTGGGCGGGGGGTTCGTGCCGGGCGGCGTCGTGCTCATCGGTGGACAGCCTGGCATAGGCAAGTCGACGCTGCTCCTTCAGGCCGCGGGAGGCATAGCCAGCTCCGGCACCACCGTCCTCTACGTGTCGGGAGAGGAGTCGAGCGAGCAGATAGCGCTCAGGGCGGCGCGGCTGGGCGCTGCGTCGGAGCGGCTCCTGCTCTACTGCGGCTCGGACATCGACGAGGCAGTTGAAAGCCTTTCAGGACGCGAGATGCACGCCGGCCTGACGATCGTGGACAGCGTTCAGGCGATGCGTACGTCGGAGGAGCAGGCCCGGCCCGGCAGCCCAAACCAGGTCCGCGCCGTCGCCCAGAAGGTCTCCGACGCGGCGCGGGCGGCTGGCATTCCGGCCGTGCTGGTCGGGCACATCACCAAGGACGGCCAGCTGGCAGGGCCGATGCTCCTGGAGCACATGGTGGACGCGGTGCTGCTGTTTTCCGGCGAGGGATACTCATCATACAGGATGCTCCGGGCGATGAAGAACCGCTACGGCGGCACGGACGAGCTCGGGGTGTTCGAGATGAGGGATAACGGGCTCGCAGCGGTCGAGGACAAGAGCGGCCTCTACTGGAACAGGGCGGACGCAGCGGTGCCAGGCGTCGCCATGACCGTCGCGATGGAGGGCTCGACCCCGCTCATGGCGGAGGTGCAGACCCTCGCTGCCCCGACGGCGTTTCCATACCCGCGGCGCACGTCGCGCGGCATCGAGCTGACGCGCTTCCAGCTTCTGGCCGCCGTGCTGGAGCGCCGCGCAGGGATAGCCTGCGGCGCGTACGACCTCTACCTCAACATCGCGGGAGGCCTGTCGATTCAAGACCCATCCGCCGACCTAGCAGCCTGCGTCTCGCTCGGCTCGGCGATAAAGGACAAGCCCCTGAGGGGCGACTGCTGCTACATCGGCGAGGTCGGGTTGGCAGGAGAGGTTCGCCCAGTGACGCGCCTCGCCTCGCGCCTGAAGGAGGCGGAGCGCCTGGGAATGAAGCGCGCCTTCGTCAGCCGAGGCGAAAGGGAGGCGCCGGCGTTCAAGCAGCTGGAGCTGGCGCGCGTCGCCAGCCTCTCAGAGGCCTTAAGGGCCGGAGGAGTATAAGAGAGCATATTAAATATGAAGATAATTTTCCGAACTTCCCGCGTGCTTTTGTCACTGGCTCTGACGCTTTGCTTTTCCCACCCCGCCTTCCCTGCCCCCCGCGTGGTGTCTATGTCCCCCGCTGCCACGGAGGTTCTCTTCTCCCTTGGCCTCGAGGACAAGCTGATAGGCGTGACGCGGTTCTGCCCCCTGCCAGAGGGCAGCGAAATCCCGCGCGTGGCGGATATACTGGGCATAGACCTTGAGACCCTGCTCACTATGTCTCCCGACCTCGTCGTCTTATCCGACATGGGGGCGCAGCTGTCCGGCAGGATCGAGCGGATGGGCATAGCGGTGTTCGTGATGCGCGACGAAAACTTGGCGGCGCTACGCAGCTCCATCGAGGAGCTGGCGCGTCTGTGCGGCGCCCCGTCCAAGGGGATAGCCTTATCCGACTCCATCAAGGCGGCAGAGGACGAGGCAGCGCATCTGACAAAATCTTTGCCTCGCCCGCGGGTCGCCGTGGTGGTTGACCGCGACTCCGAGTCCGGCCGCTCGCTCTACGTCGCGGGCCGCGCCTCGTTTTACGACGAGATAATCGCCCTGGCCGGCGGAGTCAACGCCTTCGAGATGGGCGGAGTGAACTACCCCCGCCTCTCCGCAGAGGGCATGCTGGTCCTAGACCCCGACGTGATAATCGACATCATCGGCAGCCACGCGGTAAGGCAGGCGGGCGGCCTGACAGGGCCGGAAAGGTGGCGCGGCTCCTCCCTGAGGGCGGTCAGAGACGGCGCCGTCCACGTCATATCCGGCGACTACGCCCTGCGCCCAGGGCCGAACGTCATGCGGCTCATAAGGGATTTCACTAGTTTTATCCACCCCGAAGTAGTTAGCCCAAATTAGCTATGCTTGAAGTCAAATCTCTTAGCCTCTCGGTCGGAGGCGCAGCAATACTTAGGGACGTCAGCGTGACGGTTGGCGACGGCGAGTTCGTGGCGGTCGTAGGGCCGAACGGTGCCGGCAAGAGCAGCCTCCTGAAGTGCGTGAACCGCGTGTACCGGCGCTACGGCGGAGATATACTGCTCGACTCCGTGTCCACGAGGCGCATGCCGCAGAGGGCTCTGGCGCGCCGCGTCGCCTACGTGCCTCAGTTCGCCGCCGGCGCTTTTTCTGGTTCGGGATTCACCGTGAGGCAGTTCGTCGCTCAGGGGCGCTACCCATGGCGCTCGTGGCGCGACATGTGGAGCAGTGATGCTAATAATGACGGCGCGGTGGACGAGGCCATAAATCTGACCGGCCTGACCGGACTCTCCGACAGGCTGCTCGACTCGCTGAGCGGCGGCGAGAGGCAGAAGGTGATGTTCGCCGCCGCCATAGCCCAGATGCCAAATAGTTCACCGCAGCAAAGGGTGGCCGGCTCCCCGTCCTCCATCCTGCTGCTGGACGAGCCGACGACCTACCTCGACTACCGCCGCCAGGTCGAAATAGCGGCGTTGACGCGCAGCATGCGGCTTAACACAGACACGTCCGCCCTGATCGTCACCCACGACCTGAACTTCGCCCTGCGCTCGTCCGACCGAGTGGCCGTCATGTCGGAGGGCAGAGTGATCTGGAACGGCGAGCCCGGCGAGCTCGTGGAGCTAGGCATGCCTGAGCAGCTGTTCGGCGTAAAATTCGCCCGCTTCTCCAGCGGCGGCGGCCTTCCATTTATAGTGCCGGAGGAGTTTTGACGCATGTCAGTAAGAACCAAGCTGGCAATAATAATACTGCTCGGCATAGCCGCTTTACTTATCGCTCCGTTCGCCGGCCCTAGATGGATCTCCCCGTCGGAGATCTTCGGGGCTGCCTCTAGTTCCTCGGCGTTTGGGGCGGCGGGGTTAGCCAACCCTGAGCGGGTGTTCTGGGAGCTTCGCGTCCCCCGCGTCATTTTAGCCTGGCTTTGCGGCGCGACGCTTGGGCTGTGCGGGATGCTGTTTCAGGCGCTGTTCCGAAACCCACTTGCCGAGCCGACCATGCTCGGAGTGTCGAGCGGGGCGTCGTTCGGCGCCGCCCTCTGCATATACGCCGGATGGAGCTTCTCCCTGTTCGGCGCCGAGGGGATGACTGTGTGCGCCTTCGCCGGCGCTCTGCTGTGCGTGGCCGCGCTCCACGCCTCGTCGCGCCCAGACGACCCTAACGGAGTAGCTCTGCTCCTGGCCGGGGTGGCGTTCAACTTCTTCTTTTCGAGCCTGGTCATGATACTGCAGTACGTCGGGGACTATCACGACTCGTTCCGCCTGCTGCGCTGGACGCTGGGCGGGATTCAGGCGATAGGCATAGGCGAGGCCATCGGATTATTTCCGGCGTTCGCCCTCGCCGCCGCCGTGTCGGTCTTCCACGCCGGCGAGCTAGACCTGATGCTGTGCGGCCCCGAGATCGCCATCGCGCGCGGCGTGGCTCTAGGCCGGACGAGGGTGGTGTTGTTCTTATCCGTCTCCTTCTGCGTGGCCATGTGCGTGGCCTTCTGCGGCCCAATAGCGTTCGTAGGCCTGATGGTGCCGCACCTGTGCCGCATGATGGTGGGCGTGCCGCACCTGAGGCTGTCGATAGCCTCGGCTGCCTTCGGCGGCGCCTTCCTGACCCTGTGCGACACCGCGGCAAGGACGCTCTGGGCGCCGATAGAGCTCCCGGTTGGGATCATAACGTCGTTCCTTGGCGCGCCGTTTTTCCTGTGGCTGCTATCTCGCCGCAGGGTTTAACCGTGGTATAATAGCGGCACACGGACTTCGGGGTCTGGAGACCCCCCTTGAGGAGGCTGGGAAGATGAACGCTATAGAAGCAGTAGATTTGCTCAAGCAGTTTGGCATGCCGGTCGCCCAGACCGTCGTGACGATCGGCGCCATATGGCTGATCTTCAGCCATAAGTTTCATGCCATGGATCGGAAGTTCGACGCTATGGACCGAAAGTTTGATGCCATGAAGGCCGAAATGTCCTTGATGCGTAGCGACTTCAGCCACGACATCACGTCGGCGCGTAGCGACCTCGGCCGCGACATCGAGTCGTCGAACAAAGACCTCGAGTCGGTGCGGCGCGACCTTGGCCGCGACATTGCGTCGGTGCGGAACGACCTTGGCCGCGACATCGAGTCGGTGCGGCGCGACCTCGGCCACGACATCGAGAAGTCGCACAACGACCTCGACAACAAGATCACCTCCGTGAGGGACGACCTTGGCCGCGACATCGAGTCGTTTCGGCGCGACCTTGGCCGCGACATCGAGTCGGTGCAGAGCGCCTTCGGCAGCGACATTGCTCTGCTGAAGGCGAACGACATAGCCCACGTACAAAACGAGATCACCTCCGTGAGGGACGACCTCGACAACAAGATCACCTCCGTGCGGAACGAGCTCAGCGGCGACATAGCCCGCGTTGCGTCCGGCGTGTCGGCCATCGCGCACCTGCTCAGCCACTGCAAGGACGTCGGCTTCTCCAAGGGCGATGCCGACTACGTCAGCCAGATTCTGCAGGTCTCCCCGCCGTCTGACGAAGAATAGAAAGGAAGATAACTCCATGACCTCCGATGTGATTCAGGTTGTTCTGGCCGTCTACGATCCTTCAGGGTACTACTCCGCTTATGCGGGCGTGGTTATGACCTCGATGTTCTCCAACACCAGGAGCCGGGTGAACGTGACGATTCTGCACGACACCACCCTAACCCAGGACAACCGCCGCCGCTTCGAGCACACCGCGGAGCGCTTCGGGCAGTCAGTGAGCTTCATAGACGTGTCCAGGCATATCAGCCGCGTCGCGAAGAACCCTACCAAGGCCGGAAAAGTTTTCACCCAAGGAACACTCTTTCGTCTAGTGCTTCCCGACGTAATGAACGTCCCGAAAATTATATATCTCGATTGTGACATCGTGGTCAACCTGGACATAGCGGATCTGTGGAACATATCCTTAGAGAGAGAGAGAGAGAGAGAGAGAGAGAGAGAGAGAGAGAGAGAGAGAGAGCTTTTCTACGGTTTATTCAATCGCCGCGGTTCGCGGCACTCCACCTGAGAGCTTCCGAGAGAGAATCAGGCGCTGGGTGTTCGGGTACAATGGCGACAGCTACTTTAACTCTGGCGTGCTCGTTATGAATCTGGATCGCATCCGCGCACGGGGCGATTTCTTAGCAGAAGCTTTCAGGTTTTACAACCTCTACGGCAGCATAGCAGACCTTGCCGATCAGGACTTCCTCAACGCTGCTTTCAAGAACGACGTTCTGTTTATAGACGAGCGCTTCGATCGCGTTGCAATGGCAGTTCAATCGGAGGCCGAGGCCGAAAACGCCATTTTGCACTATTGCTCCGGAGGGCCGAAACTTTTGTCCTGCCCCGACGACGCATTCAGCACCGACATCTTCCTAAACGTACTCATGCAAACGGAGTGGGGCGGATCGCTTCGGAATATCGCGCTCCTGTTCCACCGCTGCCGGTCGCTCTCGACCTACCACGCCTCGGAGTGCGTGAAGTCCCTCCTCGGCCGTCCCGCCGTGTACCTCGACGTGTACCTTGGGCTGGGCAAGGTGCGGCTGCTGTGGGCGGCGGTCAAGGAGTGGTGGCGTCGTAAGTGGGACTAGGGGTCGCCTTTGTTGGCTTTACGCAAGAGCCCTCCTATGAACAGCGCCGCCTCGAACAGCAAATATAACGGAACGCCGAGCATCACCTGCGAGATGACGTCCGGCGGGGTCAGCAGGGCGGCTAGGAGGAATATCGCCAGCACTATGTGAGGGCGCAGGCGCGCGACGCTGTTGTGCGAGACTGCGCCGGTCAGCAGCAGGGCCAGGAGGAGCAGCGGCGCCTGGAGCAGCAGGCCCGCCGCCAGCATCAGGCCGAACAGCAGCGAGAGGTACGAGTCGAAGCCCCACATGGCGCCTATATTGTCGCCCTCCCCGAAGGACATGAAGAAACGGAAGACCACCGGCGCAAGGAAGCGCCAGCACAGGGCGGCGCCCAGCAGGAACAGCGACGGCACGACGAACAGCGCCGCCGAAACGAACATGAACTCCCGATCTTTTAGGCCGGGCCACAAAAATACCGCGGTCTCGGCGCAGAAGACCGGCGCGGCGAACACTACTCCAGTCCAGGCCGACAGCCTCAGGTAGGCCATGAACTTCTCCGCCGGAGCGAACGTGTAGAGCCGCACCCCGGCCAAGGGCTCGGTCAGGAACGCCGCTATTTGGGGCGAGAAGAAAAACGCCGCCACCGCCGCTGCGAAGAACGCGATCAAGACCACTATGATCCGCCGCCTGAGCTCCTCCAGGTGCGGCGTCCAGTCATCGTCCAATCAGCTCGGCCCCTTGTCTTCTTTATTATTGCTCTTGCCGTCGAGCGCCGCCTTGAACTCGCGGATGGCGTTCCCCGCCGCGCGCCCCACCTCAGGCAGCCGCTTGGCCCCGAACAGAACCAGAGCCAGAACTATGAGAAGCACTATCTCCCCCATGCCGAGGTTCATCTCCCAACACCTCCATCTATAAAGAAAGGCATATGAATCAAAACGGAAACTCGTCCGTGAACGCCGAGGACGCCGGCGCGGCGTCGGGCTCGGAGTCGTTTATCCCGCGTATGCCCGGCGTTCGGCCCTGCGGCGTCACGCCTCTGACAACGAACGTGCCCTTCTCCACGACGGGGCAGACGCTGTAGCACCCGCCGCACCCGATGCAGTACTCCTCGTCGAACACCGGCGCCGTCAAAGACGTGCTTCCCAGCGGCTCCATTATAAGCGCGTGGGTCGGGCAGACCTCGGCGCAGGCCCCGCAGGACTGCGAGTTGGTGATGACGATGCAGTGCCGGCGGTCGAGCTTCGACACGCCTATGCGAGTCCTGCGCTTCTCCTCCGGCGCAAGGGGACGCAGCGCGCGGGTCGGGCAGACGTGGGTGCAGGCCGTGCAGTTGAACTGGCAGTACCCGCGGCGGTAGTCGAGCTCCGGCCCCCAGCCAAAGCCTATTACCCGCGGCGGGCAGGCAGCGGCGCATGCCCGGCACCTCAAGCAAAGCGAGTTGAACAGCCTCTCCTCCACCGCCCCAGGCGGCAGCACCCGATCAATAGTGCGCGTCTCGGGGGGCACAGTGTCCCGGCTGAGGAGCGAGCGCCATACTCCGCCTCCGAGGTATATTACTCCGACGGCCCACTTGAAGAACGCCCTTCGTTCTCGGTTCGCTCTGTCCAGCCGGCGGTAGGCTATGGCGCCGGTCGGGCAGGCGGCGGCGCAGTTCAGGCAGAGGACGCAGCGCTCGCGGTCAATAAGCTTGTTCTTAGAGTCGACGCAGTTCATCGGGCAAGCCCTCTCGCAGGCCCCGCACGACACGCACCGATTATGCTCCAGCCTCATCCCAAACGGCGCGGCGTGCGCGCAAACCCCAAGAAACACCCCGACCGGGCACCAATCACAAAAGCGCCTGCCCCTTCGGGCGGCGCAGAGAAGCGCGGTGATCAGGACCGCGGCGGTCAGGAGCGCGGCGTAGTCGGACGCCGATGCCCCGGAGAGGGGGACGCCAACTGCGAGGCCGAGGTTCGCCAGTGGGTCGGTAAAAAAGATCGGCGTCCCGACGGCGAAGCCCAGCCCGACGAGGACCGGCACGGCGTATCTGGCCCGCCAGGGGCGGACGTAGCCATGCCAGCGCGTGGTCACAACCCCGCACAGCCGCCACACTGCCTCCTGAAGGGTGCCGAAGGGGCACATAACGGAGCAGTGCCACCTGCCGAGGAGCAGGGCGACGGCCAGCAGGAGGGTTATTAGCGCTGCTCCGCCGGCCAGGAGGGCGGGGGTGAACTGCGCGGCCATGAGCGGGCCTAGCCGGGCACGGCGCGCGTAGGCCATAGCGAAGAGCGCCAGGACTGAGAGCGCCGCTGTGAGGCGCAGGGCTCGAAGGGCCTTCACAGCACGATCCGCTCGATCTTGAGCTTTGCCAAGTCCATCTCGCCGAAGCCGGCCTTCGCGGCCAGGGTGATGTGCTCCACGCCGGCAGGGTCGCGTCCGAGCATCTTCGTGGCGGCGGTGTCGGCTGCCACGATGTCGGGCGAGATTATCTGCGCCCTCATTTCGGCGACGTCGTTTGGGCTGCCGCCCCTCGGCCCGTGCCGCGTTATGACCCGGTAGGCGTCGACCACGCAGAGGTCTGGGCGGCGCACGCGGAGGAAGTCCGCCACGCAGGCCTGTAGCCCGCGCGCGTGGTAGGCGCGGCGGTCCCACACGCAGCCCATCAGGTTCTTCATGGCTATGCTGACGCCGGCGCCGCCGTGGTGCTTCAGCACCGGCGCGTCTATGAACACGTCGCTTTCCATGAGCGTCTCGTGGACCTGGGCCGCGCCGAGCGTCGAGCCCTTGATGTCCACCCTCTGGTAGTACCCGGCCTCGTCCGCCGGGGCGTAGAGCCCGCCTGACGCCTTTATCGCCGCGCCGATGCCGCTGGCGTCGAGCGAGCTCTCCCAGTACTCGATCGAGTGGTCGAAGACGTAGACGCGCTTGGCCCCGGCCGCCAGGCAGTGCTCGACTATGCGGGCGACCAGCTCCGGCTGGGTGTTGGCCGCTCCCTGGGCGTCGACGTCCCACGAGATGTTCGGCTTCAGGGCCACGGTCTGGCCTGGCCTCACGAAGCGCTCCATGCCGCCCAGCGCCTTCATCCCCCGGTCGAACATGGCGGCCGGCGAAGGCCCCTTGAGCGCCACCAGATCCGGCAGGTCGGCGGCGCGCGCCAATCCCCTCGGAAGGAACAAAGCCCCTGCCCCGATGCCGAGCGCGAGGGACTTCTTCAGAAACTCCCGTCGTTCCATGCGGTATATACCTCCCTTGTCTTAGGTAAAAATCACCATCGCCTTGAAAATTTCCATGCTAGAATCATATCCGAAATGGAGCTTTTTCATTTTGCTTTGGAGGTAAATACGTATGAAAAAGTTTGTCTGCGCCATCTGCGGTTACGTTTACGAGGGCGATGAGCCGCCCGCGAAGTGCCCGCAGTGCGGCGCGCCTGCGTCCAAGTTCACGGAGCAGAAGGTCGGTGCCCATACGTGGGCGGACGAGCACAGGATCGGCGTTGCAAAGGACGTCGATAAGGAGGTCGTGGAGGGGCTTCGCGCCAACTTCACGGGGGAGTGCACCGAGGTCGGCATGTACCTCGCGATGAGCCGTCAGGCGGATCGGGAGGGCTACCCTGAGATAGGCGAGGCCTACAAGAGGATCGCGTTCGAGGAGGCCGAGCACGCGGCCAAGTTCGCGGAGCTTCTGGGCGAGGTCGTGTACGCGGACACGAAGAAGAACCTGTCCCTTCGCGTCGAGGCCGAGAACGGCGCCACGGCGGGCAAGCTTGCCCTCGCCAAGCGCGCCAAGGAGCTCAACTACGACGCCATCCACGACACGGTTCACGAGATGTGCAAGGACGAGGCTCGCCACGGCTGTGCCTTCGAGGGCCTGCTCAACAGGTACTTCTAGGTTGGGAGGCGGGGACGGGGTCTTTCGTTCCCGCCGCGGACAAGCCGGCCCGCTGTGGAGACCGCTCATGTTTTGGCCCGCAGCGGAGCCGGTCTTCTTGTGTTTGGGGGCTAGGCTACTGTGTCAAAACAAAATACCGAGGGCATGAGCATCCGCGCCATGGATGCTGCGGACTGGCCCGCCGTTGCTGAGATATACCGACAGGGCATGCTGACGGGCAAGGCCACGTTCGAGAGCGAGGTTCCGACGTTCGAGGCGTGGGACGCTGCCCACCGCAAGAACTGCAGGATGGTGGCGGTCGTGGACGGAGCCGTGTCCGGCTGGGCCGCCCTTTCGCAGGTGAGTTCGCGCAGCGTGTACCGGGGCGTGGCGGAGGTCAGCGTCTACGTCGCGGACGGCAGCCGCAGGCGCGGCGTCGGCGAGGCAATGCTCAGGGCGCTCATAGAGGCGTCGGAGAAGGACGGGGTCTGGACGCTTCAGTCCGGCATCTTCACTGGGAACGCGGCCAGCATCGCCCTTCATCAGAAGTGCGGCTTCCGCGCGGTCGGGCGAAGGGACAAGCTCGGACGCGACAAGGGCGGCCAGTGGCGCGACATACTGCTCATGGAACGCCGAAGCGACAGAGTCGGAGTATAGGCAGCACTGAAAACCAAAAAACGCGGGGAGTCTCCCCCGCGTTTTTACTTTGCCCGTAGAGCCCAGAGATATTAGAACTCCCTGCGCTCCTTGATTCTCGCGGCCTTACCGCTGAGCGCGCGCAGGTAATAGAGTTTTGCGCGGCGCACCTTGCCCTGGCGCTTGACCTCGATCTTGTCTATCGAGGGGCAGTGAAGCGGAAAGATGCGTTCAACCCCCACGCCGCTTGAGATCTTGCGCACCGTGAACGTCTCGTTCAGCCCGCCGTGCTGTCTGCCGATGACGATTCCCTCGAACACCTGAATGCGCTCCCTGACCCCCTCCTTGACCTTCACGTGCACCCTGAGGGTGTCGCCCGGCCGGAAGGAGGGCAGGCCATCCCGCGTGTAGCGTTTCTCGACCATGTCCAAAGCGTTCACTTTTTAGTACCTCCGAAAATTTTTTTATCTGGTTCCCAAGAAGCGGTCCAGAACCACGGCCAGCCTAGCGCCGAGAGGAAGCGGGACGCCCTCGTCCTCTGCGAAGCAGAAGGCCACCGGCCTCTCCTGTTCGAGCACGGTGCGCTTCATGTCCGGCCAGTGGCGGGGAAGGCGTCCGTCGAAGACCAGAGGCTCAGTCTTTTCCCGTCTCGCTATCCAGAGCAGGGCGTGGGTTAGAAGCGAAAACACCTTCGTCCCGGCCTTCGTCCATCGTTCTCTGTCCTCGCCGTCTTCGCCCGCGATCGCTATCAAGCGCTCCACCCCGTACTCGGAGCAGATGCGCATCCACTCCCGCACTACTCGCTCCGGCGTGTCGCGCTCCGGCGTCACGATCGCGTAGAGCCCGCACTTCATGTAGCCGCCGATTCCGCAGCGCGCTAGGAGGTCGGGCCTCCGAGCGATGGTTCGCGCGACTGCCGCGCGGCGCCGCCAGTCATTTATCTCCGCTGCGTTCCCGGAGAGGAGTACCGGGGGAACGCCGATGCCGTCCCAGTCTGCCGGGCGCGTGTAGTGCGGGTGGTCGAGCATCCCGTGGTAGAACGAGTCGTCCTCCACGGCGGAGGTCTTGCCTACTACTCCGGGGACGAGGCGCGCAACCGCGTCCACTATCGCCATAGCCGGTATCTCGCCGCCTGTGAGCACGCAGTCCCCCACGGTAACCTCCAGGTCGCCCCGCCTCTCTATGAAGCGCTCGTCGGCCCCCTCGTAGCGTCCGCACACTATCACGATGCGGGAGGCTTGGGAAGCGCGGGAAGCGCGGGAAAAAAGCGACTCCACCAAGTCCTGAGTGAGCGGCGCTCCCTGTGGCGAGGGGTAGACCACGAAGGCGTCTCCATCGCATGAAGCCAGCGCCTCATCCAGCGGCTCAGGCATGAGCACCATTCCCCCTGAGCCGAAGGAGTAGTCGTCCACCTGACGATAGCGTCCCCTGCCGAAGTCATGCAGGTTCACTATATCGACGCTCACCAGCCCGGTTTCAACGGCCCTCCCGACCACGCCGGTTTTGAGGAAGCCGGCGAACATGTCGGGCAGGGCCGTTATGACCGAAAAGCGCGGCGACAATGGGATCACACTGCTAGCGCTCACCTCGCTCTCACCAAAGGCCATCTATCAGCCTCACCGACAGCACTCCGGCGGCGAGGTCGATCTTATCGACGAACTCGGCAACGGCTGGTATATAGCGCAGCCGTCCGTCGCGCCCGCGCACGGCGTAAAGCTCTTGTCCCGCTCCCGAGACGAAGTCCTCGACGGTTCCGAGGACAAGGCCACCTTCGGTTTCGACGACGTTCAGACCGATCAGGTCGTCTATCCAGAAGCTGCCGTCGGGCAGCGCAGCCCGTTCCTTCTTATCTATCAAGATCGACGTGCCGGCCAGTTTTTCGGCCTCGTCTCTGTCCAGCGCGTCGCTCTCGATGATGAAGCATCCATCCGCGTCCCTCACGCGCAAAACGCGAAGAGAGCGGATGAATGCCCCGTTTTTGTACAAGTTGAGCGTCTCCATGCCCCTGAAACGTTCAGGGAAGTCCGTCAGGGGCACTACCTTTACGGCGCCCTTCACCCCGTGGGCCGATGCCACGTAGCCGATGGCTACGAGTTCGGCCTCCCCTCCGGTCGCTGTCTCCGCCGCCGCGCTGTCGTTATGCGCGGCGGCGGGACACCCGTCAGTCTTCGACGATGTCGACATCCACCTTTTCGCCGGCTTTGACAGCCGCCGCCTTGGCCAGAAGACGAATCGCGTTGATCGTAGCGCCGCGCTTCCCGATGATGCGCCCGATGTCCTCCTGCGAAACGCGGATCAGAACTTTGAAACCGTTCTCGTCCTCGCCGCTTTCGACGCTCACTGCATCCGGCTGAGTTACTAGATGCTTCGCGACGAACTCGACAAGCTCCTTATAGTTTGCCATTACGGCACCTCCCGCTTGTTGCTGCAACGCCCCCGCATGGAGGCGTAAAACACACGAAGCACAGCCGCTTCTCCAACGTGCCGAAACCACCGAAACGCGGAAAAAACGCCTGAAACTCCGCAATCACGAAGCCGCGCAAGCACGGCCCCAAACAAAACCGCCCGAACAGAACAAGTAGTAGTACAAGAGCCGACGACTCAGCCTTTTTTGGCGCTCTCGAATTTTTCCCACACGCCACGCTTTTTGAGTATGCTCCTTGCCGTTTCCGAAGGTTGTGCCCCAACCCCGAGCCAGTAAAGGGCACGATCCTCGTCGAGCGAAATCTCCGCCGGGTCGGTCATGGGATTATAAGTTCCGAGCAGTTCTATAAAGCGCCCGTCCCTTGGCGAATGTGAATCAGCCACGACCAACCTGTAAAAAGGAGATTTCTTTTTTCCAAAACGCGACAAACGAATACGCACCGCCATTATTTAACGCACCTCCATCAGGCTTTTACCTCCGCCTACCGGAGCTTGCCATGCCCCCCAGCAGGGACTTCAGCATACCGCCTCCGCCGGAGGAGAAGGACTTGTAGAGCTTTTTCATCTGTTCATACTGCGCCAGAAGCTGATTGACCGTCTGTACCGACGTCCCAGAACCTACGGCGATGCGGCGCCGCCTGGAGCCCTTGATAATCTTCGGGTTACGCCTCTCGGCCGGCGTCATGGACTGTATGACGGCCTTGCCCTGCCTCAAAAACGAGTCGTCGACGTCACCAGGCAGCTTCAAGCGCCCAAACCCCGGAATCATCTCCATGACCTTGCCAAGCGGCCCCAGTTTCTCAATCTGCGTCATCTGCGCCAGAAGCGTCTCTAGATCGAAGCCCTTGACGCTGAAAGCACCCGCATTCACGCCGCTCTCAACGCTAACGGCCTGAACCTTTTCCATAAGGCCCTGCATGTCGCCCATGCCCATGATGCGCCCGGCCATGCGAGACGCGTCGAAGACCTCAAGCGCGTCGATGCCCTCGCCTACTCCGGCGAACTTCACCGGAACGCCGGTGACAGCCTTGACGGCAAGCGCGCTCCCGCCCCTCGCGTCCCCGTCCAGCTTGGTCAGGACGACGCCGGTCAGCTTCAGCCGCTCGTGAAACGCGCGCGCAACGTTCACCGCCTCCTGCCCTGTCATGGCGTCCAGCACGAGAAGCGTCTCGTGAGGCGGCACGGCGGAGGACAGGGCCTCCAGTTCCTCCATAAGGGCTCCGTCCACGTGCAGGCGCCCGGCTGTGTCCAGCAGGATCACGTCGTGCAGGTGCGACTCGGCGTAGGCACAGGCGTCGCGCGCCACCTTCAGTACGTCCGTCCCGCCGTCGCCGGCCGGGCCGAAGAACGCGACCTTGGCCTGCTCAGCCAGCACGCGGAGCTGAAGCACCGCCGCCGGACGGCGCAGGTCGCAGGCCACGACCAAAGGACTGTGGCCGTTCGAGAGCCGGCGCGCCAGCTTGACCGTCGTCGTGGTCTTGCCGCCGCCCTGAAGCCCGGCCATAAGGATGACGGTCGGGGGCTTCGGCGAGATCGTCAGTGAGGCTCTCTCCGAGCCGCCCATGAGGGCGGCGAGCTCCTCGTAGACCACCGCGCCTACCCGCTGAACGGCCGTGATGGACTCCAGAACGTCGAGCTTTACCGCGCGGGCGCGGATGCTCTCGACCAGGTCCTTCACGACGCGGAAGTCAACGTCCGCCTCCAAAAGGGACCGGCGTATCTCGCGCAGGGCCGCGTCAACGTCGCCCTCGGACAGCCTGCCCTTGCTGCGGAGCTTGTTCAGCGCCGACTCGAGCCTTTCCCTCAGACTTTCAAACACGACCCTTGCCCCCCTTGCCCCTTTGCCTTTGGCGCTTCCCGCGTCCGCGAGCGACTCAAGCTCTTTTATCCTGTCTTCCATGCGCTCGACGCACTCGGCAAACCCCAGGGCGTCCTCCAGAGCAAGAAGCCTTTCCTCCGTCCGCCTCACCAAGATGTGGACGGCCTGCCTTGTGACGCCCACCTCCGAAGCTATCTCGGCGAGCGTCAGATCCGAAAAACGGCGCAGCTTGTAAACTTCCCTCTGTCTCTCCGTCAGCAGGGGCGAGTAAAGGTCGTAAAGACTGTTTACGCGCAGCCGCCGCTCAAGACTCGTGTCGTCATCCAAGGCCACGCTCGCCTCCCCGTCAAGAACTGACGCAGGGAATTATAGCGCCGCGGTTCCGCGATGTCAAGTATTTTTATTTTGCAACTCGCGAGTTTGGCCTAGCTTTTCGTAAGGGGGCCGGAGGATGCCGTGCTCCGTAATGATGCCCGTTATGAGGCCGGCGGGCGTGACGTCGAAGGCCGGGTTGTAGGCCCTCACGCCGGGGGGAGGGGAGAGCTCGGCAGGGTCCCGCTCCTCTATCTTTATGCCGCTCCCGTCGGGGGTGTCCGGGTCTATGGTCGAGGTGGGGCAGGCGACGTAGAAGGGTATCCCGTGGTCTCTGGCGAGCAGGGCCAGGCCGTACGTGCCTATCTTGTTCGCTGCGTCGCCGTTCGCCGCGAGGCGGTCGCACCCGACCATGCAGACGTCCACCAGCCCCTGGGCCATGACCGCCGCGGCCATGCTGTCGGTTATGAGGGTCACGTCCAGGCCGGCGCGCGACAGCTCCCACGCGGTCAGCCTGGCTCCCTGGAGCAGAGGGCGGGTCTCGCAGGCGAACACTCTGACCCTCAGGCCTCGCTCGTGAGCCAAGTATATGGGGGCCAGGGCCGTGCCGATGCCTCCCGTCGCGAGGATGCCGGCGTTGCAGTGAGTCAGGGCCGTCATGCCGTCCTTCATGATCTCCTGCCCGCTCCTCCCAATGCCCTCGCATATCGCCTCGTTCTCCGAGCGTATGGCCATGACCTCGCGCTCGACCGACTCCCTGGCCTCCGCCGGGTCGTTGGACGAGGAGGCAGAGGAGGCAGAGAAAAGAGCTGCCCTCTCCACCCGGTCGAGGGCGCCGAAGAGGTTGACCGCCGTCGGGCGCGAGGAGGCCAGGACTGCCTTGACCCGCCTCATGTGGGCGAGGTAGCCGTCGAGCGTCGTCTCGGAGCAGCGCCTCGACTCCACGAGCATCCCGAACGCCGCCGCGACCCCGATAGCCGGGGCGCCGCGCACGACCAGGCTCCTTATGGCGTCGCGGCAGGCCTCCGCCGAGTCTATCTCCAAGAACCTGACCGCGCCGGGCAGCTTCGTCTGGTCTAGGAAGTGCAGGGTGCCGCCGCGGAAAACTATCGGCTGAATCTCTTCAACAAGCTTCATATTAAAAGAACCGCCTCCATGTGCGAACCGGATTTTACGCGGGCAGACCCGAACAATACGAATTAAAACTTGCCGCGCGCTTAATACATATGCTATAGTCATCGGGAAAGCAAGTGGTTCGTGCGCTCGTCACGGGGGTGCGAACATATTTCCGTCGGGAGGCGTATGTCTTGAAAAAGGGAACTTACCAGCCGCACAGGAAGCCGCGCAAGAGAAAGATCGGCTTTCTCGCCCGCTCATCTTCTGCCACGGGGCGCGCCGTTTTGCGCGCCAGAAGGCGCAAGGGCCGCAAGTGCCTGACCACGGCCTGACCACCATAAAAAAAAGATGGGAGTTTGATCGAATTTTCCGCACCGGCGTTCGGGCACAAGGGGAGCTGGTGCGGCTGCTGTTTTTGAGGCTGTCCGAGGCCGACGGCCCTGCCGCTGGCTACGCGGTCGGCAAGAAGCAGGGCCCGGCGCACGTCCGCAACAGGGGCAAGCGCGTGCTGCGCGAGGCGTACCGACGGCTTTGCCGCTGGGTGTTTCGCGATGTCGTGGCCGTGCTCTCGCTCAAGGACGCCGGGCTCTCGGCCAATGCGCGGGACGTTTACTACGACATGGCGCGGCTCTTCGCCAAAAAAAAGCTGCTTACGCAGGAATGGCCTGGCGCGGTTTGGCTTTAGCGGCGCGGGCGGCGGTTGGCGCGCTGATCCTGCTCATACGGGTCTATCAGGTCTGCGTGTCGCCGCTGCTCGGCAGTAGGTGCAGGTTCTACCCAAGCTGCTCGGAGTACGCAGCCGTCGCGCTGCGCGAGCATGGGCTTTTTGCCGGGCTTAGGCTCGCCGTATTGCGCCTTTTGAGGTGCGGCCCGTGGCACGAGGGGGGGTACGACCCCGTGCCGGGGCCAGGGCAAGGGCAAGGGCAAGGAAAAACCCTGCGATTAAATATGCCATAGAGGTGAGATCGTTTGAGCTACTTGTGGACACAGGCCGGGGACTTCATGATGTGGCTTCTGGAGACGTTTTACGGCTTTACGCACTCGTGGGGGCTGGCCATCATTTTGCTCACGCTGCTCGTTCGGCTGGTGATTTACCCGCTGACGCGCAAACAGATGGCGAGCATGCAAAAGATGCAGAAGCTCCAGCCGCGCATGAAGGTTCTGCAGGAGAAGTACAAGGACGACAAGGAGACCATGAACAAGGAGGTCATGGCCCTCTACAAGGAGAACAAGGTCAACCCGGCGTCGGGGTGCCTGCCGATACTGATCCAGATGCCGATACTGATCCTGCTCTACAGCGTCCTCTCGCGGCACGGCTTTTCGGGCGCCCACTTCCTCACGGTGCACC
Source organism: Synergistaceae bacterium (assembly GCA_031272145.1). Taxonomy (GTDB): domain Bacteria; phylum Synergistota; class Synergistia; order Synergistales; family Aminobacteriaceae; genus JAISUL01. Next base: position 3,699 of record JAISUL010000105.1, on the reverse strand, counting down.
TCGACGGCACGACCCTCTCGACGATAGCCGACGCCATCAACCTGGTCGACGCCACCGGCACCAGGGTTCCCAACGAGGAGCTGGGCCCCGTCATGCTAATCTTCTCGGCGGCGACGAACCCGGGCCTCCTATGGGAGCACCTAGGGATATGGCTGCCGAACACTGCCCTGCTGGTGTTCATAGGCTTCCTGACATGGTACCAGCAGTACCTCTCCTCCTCCGGCAACCCCCAGATGGCCATGATGAACTGGTTCATGCCGATCTTCCTTACGTTTATATGCCTGAGCATTCAGGGCGGCGTGCTGCTCTACTGGGGCGTGTCGTCTCTCCTTGGCGTCGGGCAGCAGCTGCTGGCCACGCGCAAGGCACGCGTGGAGATGAGAGAACGGCCCGTCCTGACTCAGGAAAAGCCGAGGGAAAAGTCCGCCGGATAGGCGCGGTCTTTCCTCCATCAACTCCGAAAGAAGGTAAGAACTTTGGAACATAGTCTCGTTTTTGAAGCCGCGTCGGTCGAGGACGCTCTGGGGCAGGCCTCGAAAAAGTGGGGCGTGCCGACGGAGGAGCTGGCCGCAGAGGTCGTCGGCGAGGACCGCGGCTTCCTTGGCCTCGGCATCTTCGGAAGGAAGCTCAAGGTCGAGGTGAAGCCAGCACAGCCTGTCCTCATGCTCCAGAGCCGAGAGTTCCTCATGAAGATGCTGAACCTGATGGAACTGGACGTCAACCTGACCATAGGCTCCGACTTGGACGACGAGTCTGAGCCTGGCCCCGAAAACAAGGCGCCCCGTCCGCCCAGAGCCGGCGCGGGGAACATGATACGCATCGACGGGGACGACGCGGACTCGCTCATCGGAAGATACGGCGACGGCCTGAAGGCGATGGAGTACATCCTGAACCTAGCTATGCGCTTCGCCGAGGCGGGGTCTGTGCCGCGCGTCCGGCTGGACTCCGGCGGCTACAGAGAGAGGCGCAGGCACAGCCTCGAGCGCCTGGCCGAGGCCTCAGCCCGCAAGGTGGTGGAGCGAGGGACGCCCCTCCGCCTTGAGCCGATGCTCAGCTGGGAGAGGTGGATCATACACACTGCCCTGAAGGACAACCCCAAGGTCGAGACTCAGTCCATAGGCGAGACCCCCAAGAGGAAGGTCGTCATCATGCCGAAGCTGACCGCCGAGTCGGCCAGAGAGAGCGGCGGCGGCAGCAGCACATGGCGCGGAGGCCGCGGATTTCATGGCCGAGACTTCGACAGAGGCGGCAGGGACGACAGAGGCGGCTTCCGCGGCGGGCACAGCAGGCAGGAAGGGCACAGCGACAGCACCGCGGGGCACAGCGGAACCGGCGGCGCCGGCAGGGTAAGTGGGGGAGGCAGAGGAGGCAGAGGGGGCAGGGAAGGCAGAAGCCGCGGCCGGTCTTACGACGGGCGCCGTACTCGCTGACCATGTACCCGGTACTTTTCAAAATAGGGGGCGTGAGCGTCGAGACATACTACGTGATCTGGTTCATCGCCCTGTACCTCATGCTCGCATGGGTAATCAGGCGCTTCGACCTATACGGGATAGACGAGGACGAGGGGAGGAGCGTGCTCGGCTGGTCGTTCTTTGGCATGCTGGTCGGCTCCCGCGCGTTCGAGTACCTGTGGAACGTCGAAACCTACGTATCGTCCCCCTCGCTTCTGCTCGACCTGAACAGCGGAGGGCTGTCTGAGGTCGGGGCGCTGTGCGGAGCCCTGCTGACAGGGGCGTTCCTCTGCTGGCGGCGGGGGCTGCCGGTGGGCCGCATGTGCGACGTCGCGGCCCCACCGGCCTTTCTTGCGGTCGCGATCGGCAGGTGGGGGTGCTTCTCGGCCGGCTGCTGCGGCGGCGTCGAGAGCACCTTCCCGCTCGCCCTGCACTTCCCGCGCGACCCGGCCGGCCTGACACGGCACCCGACGCAGCTGTACTACTCCCTCGCCGCGGCCATGATACTCGCGCTCCTGCTCTTCATCGAGCGCCGCGCGGACGTTCCGCATAGAAAGGGGAGCTCCGTGCTGGCACCTGTCGGGCTTATCCTGTTCGCCGCGACGCGCTTTCTGGTCGACCCGCTCCGCTCCGAGGGGCTGTCCAAGGGGCTGCTCCTGTCGCACTGGACTCTCGCCGCGGCCGCCGCTCTCTCGGTTCTTTGGCTCGCCGTGCCGCGCTTTTTGGAACGATGCGAATCTGGACGTCCACCAACTGGTCTCTGATCATCCTGATCATAGCGGGAGGCGCGGTCATCGCCACGCTTGGGGACGTGCTCGGCTTCATGTACGGCAAGCGCAGGGTGTCGATACTGGGCCTGCGCCCCAGGTACACGAGCCGCATCATAACGGCGTTCACCGGTATGTTCATATCGCTTGCGGTGCTCACGGTTCTGTCATTCTTCTCCCAAAACGTCAGGACTGCCCTCTTCAGCATGAAGGCCATAGAGGCGGAGCTCGAGGCCAGCCGCTTCGACCTTGAGACCCTGAGGAACGAGCGCGACCTGCTGAGCAGGGAGAAGGACGACCTCGGCGCCGAGGTCTCGTCGCTCCAAGGCGAGTCAGAGGAGCTGCGCAGGGAGCTCGACGTCATGCGGCAGGGGGCGATCCTGGTTCAGGCGAACTCGATCCTGGCGCAGCGCTTCGTCCCCCCTATGACGCCGGCGTCAGGCGTCCGCGAGGTGCTGGACGCCCTTGCGCTCGACGCGAACGAGGCCGTGGAGGACAAGCGGTCGGAGAAGTTCTACCTTAGCGACGCAGGCGCCCGCGTCGCGTTCGACCCGGCCGAGGATGCGGAGGTCATAGCGCGCACGGCGAACCTCGAATCGCGCGCCTACATCAGGGCGCTCGCGGCCGAGAACGCCGCCGCCGGCGAGGAGGTCAAGGCACGGCTCGAAAGCGGAATGAGCTACCTATTATATAGTGAGGGAGACATACTCTACCGCAAGCTCGTGGACCCGACTGCCGGCACGCCCCTGCGCCCGTTCAACGCCGAGAACGTCCTTCACGTCTTCCTGCGCGAGCTCAAGAACGAGGCGATAAAGAACGGGGTGAGGCCCGACCCGGCGACGAACAGCGTCGGCTCGCTCGGCGGCGAGGACTTCTTCGACGCGGTGGAGAACCTGAAGGCGATGGACTCGCCGGTGATTCTGAACGCAGTTGCGACCGAGGACATATATACAGAAGGCCCGGTCAGGATTAGAATAGTATTCGACTGATGCCGAGGGACGAGGTGGTCATATACACGGACGGGGGCGCGTCGCCGAACCCAGGGCTTGGGGGTTGGGCGGCGGTGCTTATCTCCCCCGCCCACGGCGGGCTTGAGAGGGCCAAGGAGATATTCGGCGCCGAGCCGGACACCACGAACAACCGGATGGAGCTCCGCGCGGCGGTGATGGCCCTGAGCGCCCTGAAGCGTCCGTGCAGCGTCTCCCTCTACACGGACTCGGCCTACCTGAGGAACGCCTTCGAGAGGGGCTGGCTGGATAAGTGGCTCAGAAACGGCTGGCTGACGTCCGAGAAGAAACCCGTGCTGAACCGCGACCTCTGGGAGGAGCTGCTCTCCCTGTCGCGAATTCACTCGGTTGAGTGGATATGGACGAAGGGGCACTCGACGGGAGGCGCGTCAGCCTCTCTCAACAACCGCTGCGACGCGCTCGTGAGGCTCGCGCGGGACAGATACGTGCTGGAGCGCAAAGGAGGATGAACCA
>JAISUL010000036.1 GCA_031272145.1 Synergistaceae bacterium | reverse complement strand
TCGGTTCTCGGTTCTCGGTTCTCGGTTCTCGGTTCTCGGTTCTCGGTTCTCGGTTCTCGGAGGCCTGGGTCTTCTAGAGCTGGCTCTTGCTTTCTGCTCGGACGCTGCGCTCCGTTTGTTCGTGCCATGCGCGCGGACAGGCGGGGCTTTTTTGCTGCCCGTTCCCGCTGAGGCCGCGCTATGACCAAGAAGATCCTTATCGCCGGCGGCGGCTGGGCAGACATCCCGATGATCAAGGCCGCCAAATCCCTCGGCCTCTACGTCATCACGAGCGGCAACAGGCCGGACGAGCTCGGCCACGCCTACTCGGACGAGTACCGCAAGATGGACTTCTCCGACCGGGAGGGCATCTACCGCCTAGCCGAGTCCCTCAATGTCGACTACATCTGCCCGTGCTGCAACGACTTCTCGGCGCTCTCCGCCGCCTACGCCGCCGAGAAGCTTGGCCTGCCCGGCCTGGACTCGGTGGACGCCCTTGAGACCCTGATGCACAAAGACCGCTTCCGCGCCTTCGCCACCGCCCACGGCATTCCGGTGCCCAACGCGGGGGGCTACTCCTCGTTCGCCGAGGCCGCCGGCGACATCGGGAGGTTTCGGTTTCCTGTGCTGGTGAAGCCGGTTGACCTCTCCGGGGGGAAGGGGTTCGTTAGGCTGGACAGGCCGGATGACCTGACCGAGGGGGTTGTGGCTCATGCTGTAGCCCGCTCCAGGACAAACAGGTTCGTCATAGAGGAGTACATCACCTCCGACGACTGTCAGCATAACTTCGTGGCCTTCCTGTCAGGGGGAAAGGTCGTCTTCTATAACTCAGATAACGAGCATTACTTCAGAAACCCCTATCTGGTTTGGGGTATGAGCATTCCAACGGCATCGCCTAAATCCATTGACGAGGAGCTTTGCAGGATAGCCGAACGTATTGCGGCAATTCTAGACCTGAAGCCGGGGATACTGCTTATGCAGCATGCCAGCCGCGACGGGAAGCCCATTATTATAGAAAGCACTCGCCGAATGCCGGGAAACTATCACGGGGAACTAATCAAATATGCCACCGGTTGCGACGTGTCTGCCTGGGCTATTAAGACCGCTATGGGTGATGACTGCGGCGGCATTGTCCACAGTGAACCCACAGGATACTTTGCCGAGCACTGCATCATGTCCGACCGCAACGGAGAGGTCAAAGGGATTAGCTTCAATGAATCCATAGAAGACAATATCATCGAGAGACTGATTTGGTCTCAGAATGGCGACGCCATAGAGGACTTTATGGTCGACAAGCTGGGCATCGTCATTATGAAGTTCGGTTCTTTCGATGAGATGTGGTCGAAGACGGAGCGCATGAATAACATTATCCATGCGGAGGTAGAATAGGAGGTAGTTTTCTTGAGAACACCGAGGGTTATTATTGCTGCTATTGCGTTTTGTTTCATGGCCGTTTTGTTCCTCGCGCCCGCAGCTTTCGCTGCATATCCAGACAGAAGTCTAACGTGGATACTGACGTCCGCACCAGGCGGCGGGACCGACTTGTGGGGAAGAAAGCTCGCTAGCCTAATGGAGGAGAGCCTAGGGCAAAAGATAGTACTCAACAACATGGTGGGCGCTGGCGGCGCAACTGGCACGGCGTACGTGTGGCAGGCAAAACACGACGGCTACACGTTCTGCACCGTAAACGACTCGACGCCAAATTTTGCCGTTATGACTGGCAGTAAAGAGCTTCTGGCCTCCAACTGGACGCCCTTCGTCGCAGGAGGGTCGCCGGGGGTTCTATGCGTCAACGCTGCTTCGGGGTTCAAGGATTTCACTTCCATTTTCGACGCGGCTAAGCAGCAGCCTGACAAAATCAAGGTGGCCAGCTGCGCCGGTAGCGTGTGGTTTACAGAGGCCGCTGTGCTTGGCAAGTATTGCGGGCTTCCCTTGGGGAACGTCCCGATTGCTGGCACGCAGCCCGCTATTCTGGCCTGCGTCTCTGGCGAGACGTCGGCGGTTGTTGCCTCCATCGGAGAGACCGCAGACTTTATCAAGTCTGGCAAGCTGATTCCGTTATTTGTCATGCTCGCCGAGGATTACGACATGTCAGGCTATGGAATCATCCCGTCCATAATCAAGTTTCTTCCGGCCTATAAGGACTATCTCGTTTTGCGGCAGTACCAGGGCTTTATGGTGCCCAACGACACGCCGAACGATGTCAAAGCTGCGCTGCTGAAGGCGTTTGAGGCCGCTATGAAGTCGCCCGAAATGGCGGAGTTTCGCTCCGTTCAGTACGCCGTGTTCTACAACCTCACCGGCAAAGACGCCCTCGACTTCGCTGAAAAGTCGGAGAGTTTGTCTAGCTGGCTTCTGTACGACATGGGCCTAGCCCAGCACAACCCGGAGGACTTCGGCATCCCCAAGCCCTAATGAACGCAGCAAAGGCAAAGAGAAGGAACCCCGGCCGGATCAGCGTCGACTTCGCCGCCGGAGTCTGCGTCTGCCTCGCCGCGGTGGGGGTGTTCGCCGTCTCGATCGGGTACATCGTCCGGACTGTGCGCGGCGGAGCGGCGTACTACCAGTCCGCGGGGTTCTTCCCTGCGATAGTGTCGTCCTTGATGTTCATTTGCGGGACGAGGCTGCTATTCGGGCGCGGCAGTCAGCCGACGCCCGCCCGGCCCGTGGACGGGGCCGTCATCTTCGTGCTGGGGTGGCTGGCCGTCTACATCTTCGCTCTGCTGGAATGGCTGCCGTACTTCTACGCAACGTGGGCGTTCCTCTTCGTGTTCATGGCGGCGTTTCGCCTGAAGGAGCGCCGCGAATTCACGCGTAAGGACGCGGGGTTCATGGCTTGGGCGCTCTTGCTGTCGGCCCTGATGTCGGCGGGGCTGGCGGGGCTGTTCGGAGGGGTGGCGCGGATACCGCTGCCGTGAGGCGAGTGGGGGCGGGGGAGTCCTGCCCCCTCTATTTCATGGTGCCGTCGACGTACTCGCGGTCGCGGCACGGGATGCACTCCCGGATGTCCTTTATCGAGGCCAGCATTTCCGTCACCTCCGCTCTATGCAGCAGCCCCTAGGCGTGCACTCCGAACGTCCGGCTGCCGCGAGGGGACGGGGGCAGGACTGCCCCCGCTATCCCATGATGCTTTCGACGTACTCGCGTTCGCGGTCGGTGATGCCCTCGATCTTAGTCATGAGGAAGCCCGCCATGGCCTTGTTCTGCGAGGCTATGCGGTCGATCTTGGTGTCGAGGTGGGCGAGGTCGTTCGCGCGAAGCAGGGTGAGCTCGTGCGTGAAACCTTCCTGCACCGAGTCGATCTTATGCGTGAGGCCTTCCTGTACAGACCCGATCCTGTTGGTGAGGCCTTCCTGCACCGACTCGATCCTGTTCGTGAGGTCTTTCTGCACCGACTCGATCCTGTTTGTAAGGTCTTTCCGCACGTCGGAGATCTCGTGCGAGAGGCCTTCCTGCACTGAGTCGATCCTGTTCGTGAGGTCTTTCCGCACGTCGGAGATCTCGCGCGATAGGCCTTCCTGCACTGAGTCGATCCTGTTCGTGAGGTCTTTCCGCACGTCGGAGATCTCGCGCGATAGGTCTTTCCGCGTGTCGGAGCTCTCTCGCGATAGGTCTTTCCGCACGTCGGAGACCTCGTGGCGCACGTCAGAGACCTCCCTGCCTAGGGCGTTGAGCTTGCACACGATGTAGAGCAGGCAGCTGCCGAAGAACAGCGCCACCAAGGCCTGCCCTGGCGTGAAGCCGATGCCCTGCAGAATGTTATTCATCCACTCCAGCATTTCTCTCACCTCCGTTTAGGCGCGTACCCCGAACGTCCACGCCGAGCATTCGTTTTGGCTCTGGCCTCGTACGTCCATGATTATACACCTGAGTGGCGCGAGGGGAAGGAGTATGTGCGGCCATATTTCTACTTTTACTCCCAGACCATGGACTCAAGCACCTGCGAGGCGCTGAAGCCTTCCAGCCTCAGGTAAAACGCCGCGGCGTCCAGCAGCGCCTGCATCGGGGTCAGGCCTACTATCTCGCTCCCAGACACGTTCACTCCCCACCTCGCCGCCTCGGACTTCACCGTCTCGAAAACGCGGTGCAGCGGCGTGGCGGTGTAATCGGTCATGTTGATTGACACCTGGGCCTTGCCGCTGCTTTCCACCCCGATGGCTCGGCAGTTCACGTAGCCGCCGCGCGCCGCCCTGATCGTCTGGGCGATCTTCTTCGCTATGCCGACGTCCGCGGTGTCCAGGTTGATGTTGAACGCAACCAAGAACGGCCTGGCTCCGACGACCGTCGCGCCGGCGGTGGGGTGCATCTCGTGCGGGCCTAGGTCGGGGGCTCGGAGCGGCGTCTTTTTTATTTCCTCTTTTAATCCCTCGTACTCGCCCTTGCGGACGTCGGGCAGCGACCTCATGTGCGACCTCAGAGCCGCCGCCTCGTAGAAGTACACCGGGATTGACAGCCGGTCGGCTATCTCCTTGCCCAGATCGTGCGCTATCGCTACGCACTCCTCCATTGTTGCGCCGGAGACTGGCACGAACGGGATCACGTCCGTGGCGCCGATCCTCGGATGGCCGCCCCTGTGCTGCTCCATGTCGATTAGCGACGCTGCCTTGGCGCAGCAGGCGAAAGCCGCGTCCTTCACGGCATCGGGAGGGCCGACGAAGGTCAAGACCGATCGGTTGTGATCGGAGTCGCTGGAGCAGTCCAGAACCTTCACCCCAGGCACGGCCCGCGCCGCGTCAGTGATGGAGTTGATAATACTTTGCCTTCGGCCCTCGCTGAAGTTGGGCACGCATTCGATAAGTTTGTTCATAACGCTAATCCTTTCGAGATTTCAATACTCCTATTGCTAGCACTACTGCGCTTGCTGCCATGCCGGGGAAGAGTGGGTCAACGCTTGGGCAGGCGAACTTCCCTGCCAGCACGAACGCCGGCCCGGCGATCATCGACGCCAAGACGTACGCGCTGGAGATGTGCCTCTTTATGAACACCACTGCGCACATCGGCCAGAACGCAACCGACGCCCGGAGCCCCATTGACAGGAAGCTCCAGTCGAGTATCATGGTTCCCAACCCGCCCCAGGAGAAGGCCGCCGCGCAGAGCAGAATCGCGACTATCACGCCGCGGCTCATGGCGATGGAGGAGGTTCTTCCCACTCCGCATATCATTGACGATAACCCTAATGCTACGCCGGCGCCTGTGCCTAGTAGCGCGACCAGCAGCGTGGCCATGACTGCTCCGGCCAGCAGCGGGGGGAGGTGGTTCATCACGAACAGCGGCAGGGCGGTGCTTGGCGCTATGTCGGGGTAGTGAAGCCTCATGTACATGCCGACAAATACTCCGGCTATGCCGATCAGCGGAACCATGGCGGCGCTTGCCAGAACCCCGCCGCGGGCCGCGCGCAGCGACCTAGCCGAGACCGCCGCCTGAATGTACGCCTGAGTCGTGAGTATCCCAAAAACAGGCGAGAGGGCCGCTCCGACGTCCCTTGCCACGCCGCGCGAAAACATGTCGAAGTAGTGCGGCAGCGCAGTGTGAAACACGCCTACCCCGCCCTCTATATTGATGGCCATCACCCCGCAGGCTCCTACCGCGGTGTAGAGCAGAACGATCTTTACTACCCCGACGTATCCGGCGCCCCACACGCCGCCCCAGCCAACGTAGGCAAGCATCAGGGCCACGATCAGCAGCGTGGAGGCGAGGTGCCCTATTGGCGCGACCGAGGCTATCAGGGCGGCGCCGGAGAGCATCTGGGCGACTATGCCCAGGAAGCCACCCAGCGACGTGAGGACGGTCGCGGCGAGGGCTGCCCTGTCCCCCCACTTGCGGGCGAGCATCTGGGGAAGGGTGCTCACGCCGCTCTCGTAGAGGGGGCGGACGAAGCACGAGGCCATGAGGAGGCAGCCGGCCCCGCCGCCGAGCGTGAACCACCATGCCGATAAGCCGTAGCGGAAGGCCAGCTGCGCCGTGCCGATCGTCGAGGCGCCGCCCACCAGAGTGCCGATCAGCGCGCTCATCACGAGAGGCGCGGGGGTGCGCCGGCCGCCGACGTTGAAGTCGACGGCCGTCTTGACCCTGCGCCCAGACCACACGCCGACGCAGGTCACGAGGGCGAGCACCAGCACGCCGCCCGCGTAATGCGAAATAGACATACGAAAGACATCTCCTTTGAGCAAATTTGTTCTATTATATGCGCGAGGGGCAGGCGTGCCCCATACGAAAGGCGGAGGAATGATGCTAAAGACTGCGAAGCAATTTCTTGAGGAGGCCGACCCCGAAATATCCGGCGTGTGCGGCCGCGAGCGCGCGCGTCAGGAGGAGGGGATCGAGCTCATAGCCTCGGAGAACGTCGTCCACCCGGCCGTCCTCGCCGCGGCGGGCTCCGTCCTGACCAACAAGTACGCCGAGGGCTACCCGGGGGCGCGCTACTACGGCGGCTGCGAGGTCGTCGACGAGGCCGAGACTCTGGCCGTGGCGCGGGCCAAGGCGCTGTTCGGCTGCGAGCACGCCAACGTGCAGCCGCACTCCGGCTCTCAGGCCAACATGGCCGTCTACCTCGCGGCACTCAAGCCCGGCGACTCGGTGCTCGCGATGAACCTCTCCCACGGGGGACACCTCACCCACGGCGCGTCCGTGAACTTCTCCGGCTCGCTCTACCGATTCGTCCACTACGGCGTGCGCCGCGAGGACGGAGTATTGGACATGGAGGACGTGGCGCGCAAGGCCGCGGAGTCCCGCCCCAAGCTCATCGTCTGCGGGGCCAGCGCATATCCCAGGGAGATCGACGCAAGGGCGTTCCGCGCCGTCGCGGACTCGGTCGGGGCGATGCTGATGTTCGACATCGCTCACATCGCCGGCCTCGTCGCGGCAAAACTGCATAAGGACCCCGTGCCATGGTGCGACTTCGTCACGACCACTACTCACAAAACCCTTCGCGGGCCGCGCGGCGGCATGATAATGTGCCGGGGCGAGCACGCAAAGGCCATCGACAAGGCGGTGTTCCCAGGAGTTCAGGGAGGGCCCCTGATGCACGTGATAGCGGCAAAGGCCGTGGCGTTCAAACTGGCGCTCCAGCCGTCGTTCGTCGAGTACCAAAGGCGCGTCGTTGCAAACGCAGCGGCTCTTGCGCATGGCCTTATTACTCGCGGGTTTGACCTCGTGGCCGGCGGAACTGACAACCACATGATGCTGATAGACCTGCGCAACAAGGGGCTCACAGGCAGAGCGCTGGAGCAGGCGCTGGGGCGGGCTGGCATAACCGTCAACAAGAACGCCGTGCCCTTTGACACGGAGAAGCCCACCGTCACCAGCGGGGTGCGCATAGGCACGCCAGCAGTGACGACGCGCGGCTTCGGGCTCTCGGAGATGGAGCAGATAGCCGAGTGGATCGGCCAGGTAGCAGAGCATGTGGACGATGACGGCGTCACGTCCTCGATCCGAGCATCAGTAAAGGCTCTCTGCTCTCGCTACCCTCTATACGCCGACATGGAGTAAGTGGAGTAAGTGGCCGCGTCCGGCCACTAGGGGTCTTAGCCTCCGTGGGGAGGCCTAGGCCCACATTGTATTATTAAGGAGTGTTGTTGTAAATGGCTGGCGACAAAATGATCGACTACGCATCTTATACTCCGGCAGAGGTGCGGAAGCTGATTCGCGACGGCAAGTGGGACAGGCCCACTTCCGGTATGTGCGCGGGGTACGCTCAGGCAAACCTCGCTGTGCTACCCCGTGACTGGGCCTATGACTTCCTCGTGTTTGCACAGCGCAACCCGAAGCCGTGTCCCATCCTCGACGTGACGGAGCCCGGCGACCCCGAACCCAGGCTGATCGCGCCCGGCGCCGACATCACGACCGACATCCCGCGCTACCGAGTCTGGGTGGACGGAAAGTGCGTCGACGAGCCGACTGACGTGAAAAAGTACTGGCGCGACGACCTGGTCGGCTTCCTTATCGGGTGCTCGTTCTCGTTCGAGGGGGCTCTTATCCGCGCCCGCATCCCCGTTCGGCACATCGACCTCGACCGCAACGTCCCTATGTACGTGACGAACATCCAGTGCCACCCCGCTGGCCGCGTGAAGGGGCCGATGGTAGTTTCAATGCGCCCCATCCCCGCGTCCCTTGTCCCAAAGGCCGCCATGTGCACGGGATGTTACCCGTCGGTTCACGGCGCGCCGGTGCACGTCGGCGACCCGGCGGCTATCGGCATCAAGGACATAGATAAGCCCGACTTCGGCGAGGCTGTGCCCATCTACGAGGGGGAGTACCCCGTCTTCTGGGCCTGTGGAGTCACGCCTCAGGCGGCGATAATGGCCGCTAAGCCGGAGTTCGCCATCACTCACGCGCCTGGCCACATGTTCATAGCCGACAAGACAGACGTGGACTACTCCGTGTTCTAGGACGCCGCATCTTGACTTGGGGGCTGTTTTTCGCGTTCATGTCGTCGGTATCATGGGGCGTGGCGCCGATCCTCCAAAAGAGGGCAGTGGCCGGCGCGGACGGGCTGAGCATGGTTGAAATGAACGCCGCCCGCGCCGCCGGCCTGATCGTCTGCTTGGTACCGATGACGTTTTTGGTGCCCGGTTTGGGCTTGAGCACGCAGCTCTACACGGTGCTGCTGCTGCTTGCTCTGGTGAACAACGTCGTCGGGGACGTGCTGGCCTTCGTTGCAATACGCGACATAGGCGTGTCCCTGACCTCCCCTATAACCAGCACATACGTTCTAATGATGACAGCCGCGTCATGGCTCTGGTTTGAGGAGGCCCTGACCCCCTTCGTCGTGCTCGGCACGGTCGGAGTTGTGATCGGCATCGCACTTCTTACGTCAGGCAAGTCCACCGGCGCAGTGAAGCGCAGGGCTCACGGCATAGCCGCCGCCGCAGCGGCAGCCGTCTGCTGGGCCGTCGGGCTCTCCCTTGGAAAATACCTCACAGCCGCCGGAGTGGACTCGATAGTGATAATATACTGGCGCTGCCTGATGTTCAGCGTCGCGGCTATCGCCATATGGGGCGTTGAAAGAACAACCGGGAGGAGGAGCTCTGCCTCCCTCTCCTCGTTCGGCGCCGGGGCCGCAGCAGGCGTGGTGGCGCTTGTTATCGGCGGGTGGTGCTATTTTACCTCTCTGACGCTCATTCCTATGAACGTCGCAACGCCGGTATCGTCAACAAGCCCGCTGATAGCGGCGCTTATCGCCTGTCTGTTCGGCAGCGAGAGATTAAGGCCAGCACAGTGGGTCGGAATAGGCCTGATAGTCGCCGGAGCGGCGGCAGTAAACGCGGGGTGAGGGCGTAAATGACGCATAATGCGGACGATGCGTGGAGCATGCTGCGCTCGCGCGTGTCGGAGTGCACGAGGTGCGCGCTGCATAAGACGCGCAAGAACACCGTCTTCGGCCAGGGGGTGTTAAAAACCAATCTGGTGTTCGTCGGAGAGGGGCCTGGCGAGACGGAGGACGAGCAGGGGCTGGCTTTTGTCGGCAAGGCCGGACAGCTTCTCACGAAGATACTCGACGCCGGGGGAATATCGCGCGACGAGGCCTTCATAACGAACGTCGTGAAGTGCCGCCCGCCCGAAAACAGGACTCCGGCGCAGGAGGAGATGCTGGCCTGCTCTGAGCACCTTGAGGCGCAGCTCCTGCTCCTGCGCCCGAAGGTCGTGGTGTGCCTCGGCGCAACGGCGCTGTCGTGGCTGATGAAGACCTCCCGCAGCATATCTGCGCTGAGAGGGCAGTGGTTTGACTGGCGCGGGATAACGCTCTTCCCGATGTTTCACCCCAGCTACCTCCTGAGGGACCCCTCCAAGGCGAAGGGCAGCCCGAAGGACTTGACGTGGCAGGACGTGAGGGCGCTAAAAAAGAAGCTCGCGGAGTTTTAACGGGCTGTTATTATAGTTACGGAGGCTGCGCAATGTGCGGAATCATGGGTTACGTCGGCAGGGGCTCGGCGCGGGACGTCATCCTGAACGGGCTCGCCAGACAGGAGTACCGCGGCTACGACTCGGCTGGTGCGGCGCTGCGCGTCGGCGGCGAGATAAAGAACATAAAGATAGTTGGCCGCGTGTCTGAACTTCACCGCTTGGTCTACGCCGACGAGGGCACAGCGGAGGCCGTCTCAGGCATCGGACACACGAGGTGGGCAACCCACGGCGGCGTAACCGTCACGAACGCCCACCCGCACGAAAGCGCCGACGGCTCCGTCGTGCTTGTTCACAACGGCATAATCGAGAACGCACGGGAGATCCGCTCGCGCCTCGAGGCAGACGGGATAAAGTTCCGCACAGAGACCGACACCGAGTCGCCATGCCAGCTCCTCGCGCGGATATACGCAGGCAACGGGGGCGACGCCCGCGCCGCGATGTCGGAGCTGTGCGGATCATTATCAGGAATCTTCTCGTTGGTCATCTTATTTCGCGACAGGCCGGACGAGATATGGTGCGCCAGACGCGGAGCCCCGCTCGTCGCCGCACACACGGACGAAGGTGGCTACTGCGCCTCTGACCCGACCGCGCTGCTGGAGTACACCCACGACATGTTCTTCCTTGAGGACGGGGAGTTCGCCGAGATAACGCCGGACGGCATAAAGTTCTTCGGCTTCGACGGCGAGGAGCGGGTGAAAAAGTCGATCTTCCTGCATTGGGACAGCGCTATGGCCGAAAAAGGACATTATGAGCACTTCATGCGCAAGGAAATCGACGAACAGCCGAACATAGTGCGCCTGACCATCGACGCTCACACGGTGCTGACAAGCGTCGACATAGAAGGCGACCTGAATATGCCGGATGGCAAGCCTCTTGCATCCTGGATTCGGGAGATTCGGCGAGTGCAGTTCGTGGCGTGCGGAACGTCGCACTACGCAACGCTCGTCGCCCGCGGCCTGATGGAGTCGTTAGACAACGCGCTCGACGTTACCGCCGACGTCGCCTCGGAGTACCGCTACCGCAGCGTGCCAGGCGGCCCCGACACCCTGGCGGTATTCGTGTCCCAGTCCGGCGAAACGGCAGACACGCTCGCGGCGGCAAGAGGGGCGCGCGGGCGCGGCACCCGCTGCATCGCCGTTACCAACGTCCGCGGCTCCACGCTCGACAGAGAGGCCGGCTGCGCCCTGCTGACGACGGCGGGGCCGGAGGTGGGCGTCGCGGCGACAAAGACCTTCACAAGCCAAATATGCCTCTTGAACCTGCTTGCGCTGCAGCTGCTGAAATCACGCGGCACCCTGTCGGTGGGGGACGAGGCGCGGCTGATAGGCGGCATGCGAGCCCTCCCAACGAAGCAGCAGGCACTGCTGGAGCGCGAGGGCGAGATCAGGGCTCTGGCCGAGAAGTACTCCGGCTCAAAGGGGTTCTTCTTCATCGGGCGCAGGGAGTCCGTGCCGCTTACAATGGAGGGCGCGCTGAAGCTCAAGGAGATAGCGTACCTACCCTCGGAGGCCTACGCCGCCGGCGAGATGAAGCACGGCCCCATCGCAATGCTGGACGAGCACCTCACAGTCGTAGCTCTGGTGCCGAACGACGACCTGCGCGAGAAGATGCTGTCAAGCGTGGCCGAGTCGCGCGCCCGCGGAGCTCGAATTGTAATAATGGCAACGGAGGGCGACGCCGAGGTCGCGGCAATGTGCGACGACGTGCTCTTCGTACCAGAGACGGAGCGGGAGCTGTTCGCGCTCTGCGGCGTCATACCGCTGCAGCTCTTCGCCTACCACACCGCGCGCACGCTGGGCCGCCCGATAGACATGCCAAGAAACCTGGCCAAAAGCGTGACAGTTGAGTAGAGATCATTATGAAATCCATCGACGAACTCCATATAAGAGACGACCTCCTCTACGCGAAAACCCACGAGTGGAGTAGTAAAACCGCCTCACTGATCCGCGTGGGGGTGACGGACTACGCACAAAACGCCCTGGGCGACGTGGTGTACATCGAACTCCCCGAAGCAGGCGCGTTGGTCAACGCCAACGCCGCGTTTGGGACGATTGAGTCAGCCAAGGCCGTGTCTGATCTCCACTCGCCTGTGTCAGGGCGCGTGACGGCCGTCAACGGCGCCCTGTCAGACCAGCCGGAGCTGGTCAACTCCTCCCCCTACGACGACGGCTGGATGATTGAGATCGAGCAGTCAGGCGCGGAGGAGGCCGCCCTGATGTCCGGCGCTGAGTACCTGGCGTTTATCAAGACGCTGCCTCAGCGCAAGCGCCCCTGATGCGTATCGTCGTTATCGGAGCGGGGCCTGGCGGCTACGCGGCTGCCCTGCGCGCGGCGGCTCGTGGCGCGGACGTCACGCTCATCGAGAGGGGCTCAGTCGGCGGTACCTGCCTCAATGAGGGCTGCATCCCGATGAAGGTGCTGCTGCACTCCGCCGCCGCTATGAACTTTCTCAGGTCAGACGCGCGCCGCGTCGGAGTCGTTCTTGCTGGCGCCCCGCGATTGGACTGGGGCGCCCTGATGAAGCGCAAGGCATTCGTAACCGCGCGCCTCGCCTCCGCGATGACGGGCGTGATGCAAGAGGCGGGGGTGAAGTACGTCAACGCGCCGGCCTGTCTTGCGGCACCGAACGCGGTCAAGGCAGGGGATTCGCTGTTTCACGCCGACGCAGTGGTTCTCGCCACGGGCTCAGTGCCGTTCCTCCCCGACGGCGCGCCCGGCGCCTTGACCAGCCGCGAGGCGCTGTCGTTAAGCGCAGTGCCCGATTCGCTGTCTATTTACGGCGGCGGAGCGGTAGGAATCGAGCTCGCCTCGGCATTCGCGTCGTTCGGGTCAAAAGTCACGGTCGTCGTGGCCTCATCGGAGATTTTGCGCAGCATGGATCAAGAGTGCGCCGCAATAGTGCGCCGTGCACTGGAGAAGCGCGGCATGACGTTCCGGCTGTCGGAAAACCCCAGGTGGGGAGAGCAGGATAAATCTGAGACAGAAACTACTCTCCATATCATCGCCAAGGGACGCCGTCCGTGCACGGAGGTTCAGCTGCTCGGCGACATAGGAGTCGAAACCGACGCCCAAGGCCGAGTTCTCACCGACCTGCACATGGAGACGAGCGTCCACGGGGTCTACGCCGTCGGAGACTGCGCCAGGAGCCGTCATTTACCCAACTCGTTCATGCTGGCCCACGTTGCGTCGAGGGAAGGCGAGGTGGCCGCCGACAACGCAGTGGGAGTTCATTCTCAAATGGACTACTCCGCGGTTCCGTCATGTGTTTACACGACGCCCGAGTTCGCGTCGGTGGGAATCACGGAGGCCGAGGCAAAACGGAACGGCATCCCCGTGACAGTCAGGCGCTCCCCTCTGGCCGCGAACGGCAAGAGCGTGATAACCGGCGACACCGGCGGCCTGATTAAGGTCGTAGCGAGCGCCGACGGCGGAGGCAAAATCATGGGCGTCCAGATGGTAGGTGGCCCCGCAACGGAGATGATAGCCGAGGCCGTGCTGGCGATGACCCTAGGGGCTAACATAGACGCCCTAGCAACCCCAATCCGCGCCCACCCCACCGTCAGCGAATCAGTAAGGGGGGGCTAGCCCCCCCTAAGTAACCCCCCTGGCCGTGCCGGTGTTTTTCCCGTCTCGATGAGATGGAGACCTTGCGTGCAACTATGGAACCCCGGCGTGCTCTATGCACCGCTCTCGAAGACGACCAAGAGAGCCTCTACAGGCGGGTCATGGCCTATGACGAGTTCTGCGCAATGCACAAGCTGCTCCAGAGAATGGATGGCGACGACCTCGACCTATGAGGGAACCCCGTCCTCATCCTTAAAAATTAACAGGGGGTTCCATGGGTTCCATAGTTGCACGCAAGCATTAAGTGGGGCTTCGGCAACCCCCTATCCCGCCACATGGACGGCCTCGCCAACTCCCGTAACGCCGGCGGCGACCACGAAAAAGAAGGTTGCCCAGAATCCTGGACAACCCTCGTCTTTGAACTGCTGAAAGCCCTAGTCCGGCTTTTAGCTCACTAGGGGCGTAAGTCCCGGCTGAGCGCCAACTCGGCCGGGCAGCCCTACCTCGGAGCCTCCACATTTATATCACACCCCGCAGTTTTTTGCAAGGGGTAGCCGCCCCCAAACGCGCAGGAAAGACGCGTAAATCCCCTGGTTGATCTTTTGCGCTCCCCGTGCTAAAATCCTCTGTAAAAAGCGCCGCGAGCGCCATAAGAAGGAGGAGAGGTCTGAGACTCCTCGGGGGCTGAGACCCCACGGGGGCTGAGACCGAGACGCACATGTCAGGGCAAAGGTTCATTGACTATCAGGCCGAGGACTTCTACAGGCAGAAGGGTTGGCTCCTCGGCGGCGGGAAGTGCGGGGGCAAGGCGAAGGGGCTCGCCTACGCGGGGCAGGCCCTCAAGAGCTCCGCGCTCTCGGAAAAGGTGAAAATGCCGCTCATCTCCCACGTCGTCTCGACGGAGGTGTTCGAGGACTTCCTAGACAGGAACGGGCTCAGCGGCATCTACGACGACGACGACTGGGAGAACGTCAAGGCGCGCATGGCCACGGGGCGCTTCTCCGACGCGCTCAAGGCCGACCTGTCGCGGATACTCAGGGACTTCGAGCCCATCGGCAGCCCTCCGCTCGTCGTGCGCTCGAGCTCCCTGATGGAGGACTCGGTCGACCTCGCCTTCGCCGGCAAGTACGACTCCTTCTTCTCGGCCAACGTCGGCGGGCAGGAGCGGCAGCTCGCCAAGCTCGAGGAGTGCATCCGCGACGTCTGGGTCTCCACGTTCAACCCCTCGGCTCGCAAGTACCGAACCAAGCACGGCAAGCTCCACCGCGACGAGTCGATGGCCGTGATAATTCAGTCAATGGTCGGCAAGGAGCGCGGCGGCCTCTACTACCCTAAGCTCGCCGGCACCATATTCTCGCGGATATTTCGCCGCCCCTCCCCTCGGATTCGCAAGGAGGACGGCCTGATGTGCATATGCTTCGGCGTGGGCACCCGCGCCGTGGACAGGGGCGCTGCGCGGAGCTTCTACCTGACAAACCCAGCACTGCGCCCGTCCGGAAACTCCCCAGAGCGCATAGCCGGATCAAGTCAGGAGTTTTTCGACTACATAGACCGCACAGCGGGCGAGCTCAAGACCGCCGCCGTGCGCGACATGCTCCCTATGCTGTCTGAGAGCCACAAAGACCTTGACCGCTACATTGAGTTTTACGACGAGGACAGTGACACTCTGCTGCCATACAGCATATACTCGGCCATGATGAAGATGCGCCCGCTCGTGTCGTTCCCCGACTTCCACAAGCGGCAGAAGAACCTGTTCAGCCTGACTCACGACCTTATCGCTCTGATGGAGGAGCGCCTAGGCCTGCCTGTGGACATGGAGTTCACCTACGACACCACGGACGAGGACTTCCGGATGGTTCAGATGCGCCCCTTGACGCACTTCAAGGAGATGTCCCGCGTTGAGATACCGGAGATACCGGAGCAGGACGTGGTCTTCCGCGGCGACCGCATGGTTAGCAACGGACGCCTTCAGCACGTCCCGTACCTCGTCTACGTCGAGCCGCTGAAGTACCTTAGCGAGTGGGACCCGTCCGGCGCGGCGCTGTCGGTCGGCAGGCTCAACGACCAGCTGAAGGGCACCCACTACATACTTGCGGGGCCGGGGCGCTGGGGAAGCCGGAATCCGGCGATAGGCGTCCCGATACAGTACGGCGACATCTACAACTGCGGCTGCCTAGTGGAGCTCAGCGCGCCGCACTTCAACTTCAACCCGGAGCTCTCCTACGGCTCGCACTTCTTTCTCGACATGGACTCCGACAACATCCTGTACCTGCCGGTCTTTGCGGGGCAAAAGAACAACATCTACGCCTCCGACTGGCTCGACAAGTCCGAGTACGAGGTAGGAAGCCACCCAGCGGTGCGCGTCTACAAAGGCGATTTCTTCGTCTACCTTGACGGCGAAAGCGAAGAGGGAATAGTGACAAGGGGAACAAGCGCGTGAGCTCTCCCACCGGCTTCGTTTTCAAAGGAGACGCAGTATTTTCTCAGGGGGACGAGTACGAGTTCGCCCTTGACGGCCTCCATTCAGGTGGCGCCGGCGTCCTGCGTTGCTCCTTGGAGCTGCCAGCCCCGTGGCGCGCCGTTGCGCCATGGGTCGAGGTTAGCGACGCCTTTCCTGCTCCCCCTGGCGGCGAATGGCTGGGCCTGCGCTCGGTGTGGAGCCGCTTCGGGGACGAGGCCTTCGCCCGCGCCGGCACGGCTTGGCAGTACATGAACTGGCTGCGGTCGGAGCGCTTTTGCCGCGCCTGCGGAAGTGCGCTGACCCCTCGCGCCGAGGAAAGAGGATTAGTATGCTCCGGCGGCTGCGGGCGCGTGTACTACGCTCCGATTCACCCGGCTGTTATCGTTGCGATTGAGCGCGAGGGGAAGCTTCTGCTTGCCCACAACAAGCAGATGCCGGAGGGTCGCTACAGCGTCCTGGCGGGCTTCGTCGAGCCCGGCGAGTCGCTTGAGCGCACGGTACGGCGCGAGGTGATGGAGGAGGTCGGGATAGAGATAAACGGCCTGAGGTACTTCGGCAGCCAGTCCTGGCCGTTCCCCTGCTCTCTGATGATAGGCTTCACGGCGCATTGGCTGCGCGGCGAGGTGACGCCCGACGGCACGGAGTTAAGCGACGCCCGCTGGTTCGCCCCGGACGAGTTCCCCGACATCCCCCCAGGCATGAGCATATCGAGAAGGCTCATCAATAACTTCGCCGCGCAGCGCACCGGCGGCACCGTGCACGAGCCTGTGGCCTGAGGCTCCTTATCGAAGCCTGAGATGATTAAGGCGTGGGACGACAACTCGCCAAAAACTCACACTATGACGACCACTAACTCCCCCCGCGCCCTCGTCGCCATGAGCGGCGGGGTGGACAGCTCCGTTGCGGCTTACCTCGCTCAGCAGGCGGGGTTCGACTGCCTGGGGTGCACTATGGCGCTCTGCTCCAGCGAGGGCTCCCTCTGCTGCTCCGTCAGCGACGTGGACGACGCCCGCAGCGCCGCCTGGCGGCTCGGCATGCGGCACTACGTGTTCAACTTCAGGGCGGCGTTTGACCACTGCGTCGTCGATAACTTCGTCTCGGCCTACGAAAGCGGATTAACACCGAATCCCTGTGTGGAGTGCAACAGGCGGCTCAAGTTCGACGTCCTGCTGCGCCGAGCGGCGGAACTGGACATACCATGCCTTGTTACCGGGCACTACGCTCGGATAGAGCGCAGTATCGAGAACAACGGCTTCGTCCTCAAGAAGGCCATCCACGCGGATAAAGACCAGAGTTACTTCCTCTATATGATGACGCAGGAGCAGCTAGCCCGCGTGGCCTTCCCCGTCGGGGCGCTGCGCAAGGCCGAGGTGCGGGCGATCGCCGCGTCGCTCGGCCTGCGAAACGCCGACAAGCGCGAGAGTCAGGACATATGCTTCGTTCCGGACGGGGACTACGCGGCGTTCATCGAGCGCTACAGGGGGAGCAGTCTGCCTGAGGGGGACTTCATCGACTTCGAGACTGGCCGCGTCCTCGGAAGGCACAGGGGCCAGGCGCGGTACACCATAGGCCAGCGAAAGGGGCTCCCGAACGTAGGCCACCCCATCTTCGTCCTGTCGAGGGACGCGGCGAAAAACACCGTGACCGTGGGGCGCGAGGAGCACCTGTACTCGAGGTCGCTGGTCGCAGCGGACTTCAACTGGATCGGTGGCGCACCCCACGGCCCCGTCCGCGTGCAGGCGAAAACACGCTACAGGCAGGCCGAACAGCCCGCCGAGGCCGAGGCCGTCACTGAAACGGCGGTGCGATTAACCTTCGACACGCCACAAAAGGCCATCGCCCCCGGACAGTCGGTAGTGCTGTACGACAACGACACCGTCCTCGGCGGCGGAGTAATAAAGCAGTAATCAAACAGCCGCCGCGCTTCCTGCTCTGTTGCTCTTCCCCTATTCCCCTACCGAGGGGGGCTCTTGCCCTTGAGCTGGTACATGTAATCGATGACGCTTCGCTGTTCGTACTCGACCGGCGCGTAGTAGAACCGCGGCGAGGACACCATCACGTGCCCCGGCCCGACCTCGAAGTACTGCGGCACGGGAACCGGCGGCATCGAGGCAGAAGGCTGCGGAATCGCCACGGGCGGCATCGCAAAAACCGGCTGCGGAGACATCACCATAGGAGCGACCATAGGCGCGGCAGCCTGCGGCACCACGTACTGGGGAGCCGCGTACTGCGGAGCGGCGTACTGCTGCGCGTAGGCCTGAGGCGCGGCGTACTGCGGCGCGGAATACTGCTGCCCCTGTGCTGGCTCGGCAGCCTGAGGCGCTGGCACCCGCGGGGCGGCGAGCGACCTGGCGGAGTACTGCTGCCTCCGCACCGCCTGAGCCTGTGCCTGCACCGCCTGAGCCTGAGCTTGTGCCTGCGCTTGTGCCTGCGTCGCCGCCTGTGCCTGAGCCTGAGCCTGAGCTTGCGCCGCCGCCTGAGCATTTACTTGAGCTTGCGCCTGTGCCTGAGCCGCGGCCTGCGCCTGCGCTTGAGCCGCCGCCATGTTTGGCATGGGCACCGGCGCGTACGGCCCCGAATACTGAGGCACCGGCGCCCGCATCATGGTGGAGGCAGCGCCGTACATAGGCGCCTGATACCCCGGAGCGCCGCCCGCCGGAGCGCCCGCGTACCCCTGGTACCCCTGATACCCCTGGACTCCTGCGTACCCAGGGACGTTGATGTATTGGGCGCCGTCGCCGCCCGGGATGGCGGCGTAGGGTGCGTTGGTGCGCGGGTAGGCGCTGCCCTCAGCGCCCCACGCGGACTTCGGAAACAGCGCAGGCTTAACAAAAACGGCCACAGCCAGAAGCACCGAGAACATCAAGAAAACTCTTTTCTCCCCGAACATAAGCGCATCTCCCTTCATGAGCTCGCGGCTGCATTTCTCTCGCCGCGAGTGGTATATTATATCCCCAGGCATTCAGCAAAAAGCACAAAAAGCGAGAAAGGAAACGGGGGTTTGCGCCGTGAACAAGGTATTCGGGTGGACGCTGCTTTTCGTGGTCATCGTCATCTTCACGTCTGGGGCTGTGGCGGTGTACACCGTGTTCTTCGCCTCGCCGGAGGACGGGGTGACCATGCCCGCGCTGCGCGACAAGCCGGTCTTCGAGGCGCAGAGGGAGGCGGAGAGCCTTGGCCTCAGGGTCAGGGCCGAGCTGGTGAAGTCCTCGCTGGCGAAGGGCCGAGTCCTCTCTCAATCCCCTGAGGCCGGCGTCAAGGTCTTCCCCAGGGACATCGTCATCCTTCAGGTCAGCCGAGGCGGCTCGCTGCGCCCAGTGCCCGACGTGCGCAACTTCGACGTGGCGCGCGCCCAGACCGTCATCCGCGACCACGAGTTCGAGGTCGGGGACGTGATTTTCATCAGGGACGACTCAAGGTCGGGCGGCCTCGTCATCGCGCAGAGCCCGGCGGCGCCGGCGAACATCCCCGCCGAGCAGAAGGTCGACCTGCTGGTCAGCCAGGGCGGGGCCGACGCGAGCGGCATGATGGTCGTGCCGGACGTCGCCGGGATGTCCGAGGCTCAGGCCAGGGAGATGCTGGCCGCCGGCGGGTTCAAGGTTCCCGCGGTGGACTACGTCTACAGCCCCAACGCGCCAGAGGGGTCGGTGATGAGCACGCGCCCCGCCCCCGGAACCCTGGCGCGCGCGGGCGAGGGCGTGCGCATGAGGGTCGCCACGTCTAGGCGGCCCGAGGGCGCCCCGGCCCCCGCCGTCCAGGCCGAGACCGACGGCAGCACTGCCAACTCCGGCACCCGCGTGAGGGTGGACGTCCCAGGCCACGAGCCCGTGTTCATAGGCGACGGCACAGCCCGCGACTCACGCAACGACCGCGTGGCCGACGCCAGCGTAAGCGTCTTCGACCAGCAAAGAAGCCAGCCGTCCACAGGCGGCGGCGAAGCAAAGGTGATTCAGAACCCGAACCTCCAGCAGCAAAGCACCGCTACTCCGGCGCCGACGCAAAGTTCTTCCTCCTCCTCGGCGCAGCGCGGCGGAGGGCAGAGCGGGGGGCAGGGGCAAGCAAAATCCACTACCGGGAAGCTGGCGCGCATACGCTATCAAGTTCCGCCTCTGATGCGCCCGCTGAGGCTTAAAATAGAGCTGACCGACCCGACGGGCGTCAAGTCCCTAGTCGACCGCGAGGCCAAGAGCGGGGAGTACGTCTCGCTCGACGCCCCTTACTCCGGCGAGTGCGTGGTCACGATCTTCCTGGGCGGCGAGTTCGTCTGGCAGGACAGGTACATGTGATGGAGCCAGCAAAAAAACGCTGCGCTTATGTCTCCCCCTCCGTGCTCGGCGCCGACCCGCTTTCGGTCGGGGCAGCGTTGGACGCCCTTCCGAGAGGGTGCTGGGAGAGGCTGCATCTTGATATAATGGACGGGCGCTTCGTCAGGAACCTCTCCTTCGGCCCCGCCATGTGCGCCGCGCTGGTCAAGCGCTACGGGCTCGTGGACGCCCACCTCATGCTGGCCGAGCCGGACGTCCTGGCGCAGGACTTCGTTAGGGCCGGGGCGTCGAGGGTCTACGTGCACGCCGAGGCCGCTCCGCAGCTGCTCCTGGGCCTTCTCACGCGGCTGCGCTCGGACGGGGTCGAGGCTGGGCTCGCCGTCGCGCCGCTCACTCCGGTGGAGGCCCTGCGCTTCGCACTGCCCTTCGCGGACGCGGTGCTCGTCATGTCCGTGACGCCGGGCTTCGGCGGCCAGGCCCTGATTGAGGGCTCGCTGGAGAAGGCGCGCGACCTTGTCCGGCTCCGCGAGGTCGAGGGCTACGGCTACTCGATAGGGATGGACGGAGGGGTAAACGCGGAAAACGCGCGCCGCGTCGCCGGTGCCGGGTGTGACCTGCTGGTCGCGGGCAGCGCGCTTTTCGGCGCCCCCGACCCGGCAAAATACTTAATGGAAATGGCTGAGCAAACTCGTGAAAACTTCGTATCGTAAAGGAGGCGCCACCATGCCGTCTTCTAGCAGAGAAGAGCGCCTGAAGGAGCTCGGGCGCATGGCGATGGAGCGACGGGAGAGCGCCAACATCTCCCTCGACGACATCTACGACAAAACACGGCTGCGCTTGGAGTACCTGCGCGGCATAGAGCACGGGAACTACAAGGGCTTCCCCGACCTCGTGTACATAAGGGGGTTCGTCCGCACGTACCTGAACGTGATAGGGGCGGACGACCTGAAGGCGGACTTCTTAGAGCAGCTGGGCAGGGAGCGCGATCCCGTGCCTGAGGCGCCCCCAGCGGCCATACTGAGCGACGGGGCCTCGAAGGCGGCGAAGGGCTTCAAGCCGGCGTCGCACTTCCAGCTCTTCGCGGTGCTCTTCCTAGCCCTCGTCGGGGCGGTATGCTACGTGTGGTACTCGGTGGAGAACGGGCAGATGAGCTGGCAGCAGACCGACCCGATCGCGTCGGTCAGGGCAAAGGAAAGGGAACCGCGGAACGGGGCGGAGGCGCGCGAGCCGTCGCGAAATGGCGCGGCTTTGCCAGCTGCGTCCGATGCCTCCGCACCCGGGGAGGCCTCGCTCGACTCGTCCACCATGTCGATAATCCCGCCCAGCGCCCTGCCCAAGCCCGCCGAGACCCCCAAGCCGCACCTCCGCGTGGAGGCCGTCCGCGACGACGTGTGGATGCGGGTCTACATTGGCGACGAAAGGGTCTTCGACAGGACGCTCAAGATGGGAAGCGCCGTCTCGTGGGACCTCACGGCGAGGGCGAGGGTGACCTACGGCAGGCCAGGCGCGCCCGACGTATCGCTGAACGGGAAGAACCTCGGCGCCCCAAACCCAAGCGCCAAGGTCTCCGAGGGCTACTTCTACGACCCCGACGGCACCTACGGCAGACAAGAGAAACCCAAGGGACAAGAATGAAGCTGCTCCTCATCTCGATGGGCTGCGCCAAGAACGGCACCGACAGCGAGCGCCTCGCGGCCATGCTCAAGGAAGCTGGCCACGCCCTGGCCGCCCCAGAGGAAAAACAGGCCGACGCGGCGATCCTAAATACCTGCGGCTTCATACAGGACGCGGTAAAGGAGAACGTCGACGCGATACTCGACCTCGAGGCAATGAAGGAGCGCGGCGACGTCAAGAAGATAGTCGTCATAGGCTGTCTAGTGAACCGCTACGAGGCCGAATTAAGAGCTGAAATACCATCCGTCGACCTCTGGGCCAGAGTAGGAGAGTGGGGTAGTGTGATTAAGTTTCTTGCAGACGAAGCACATGACACGCCCCCGGCGGGCGGCACTCCCAGCCTGCTTCGCGTTTTGCTTCCCGGGGCTGCGCCCTGGTCGCGCTCTCTGAAGGTCAGCGAGGGGTGCGGCGCGGCGTGCTCATACTGCACCATTCCGGCGATACGGGGGCCACTCGTCAGCGTCCCGATCGGGGTGCTCATCGCCGAGGCCAAGTCCCTCGCTGCGGACGGGGCCAAGGAGATATGCATGGTCGCGCAGGACATCACGGACTACGGGCGCGACATGTACGGCCAGCCCGAGGCAGCCTCGCTGATCCGCCGCCTCAGCGCCGCCCTGGACCCCGATATGTGGCTCCGCGTGATGTACGCCAACCCGGACGGAATCACCCCGGAGTTCCTGGACGCGCTGCTAGAGTCCGAGAACGTCCCGCGCTACCTCGACATGCCGATTCAGCACATAGATGACGAGATATTGGCCGCGATGAACCGAGGCAGCAGCGCGGGGATACGCAGCGTAATCTCGCGCCTGCGCGCCGCCGACCCGTCCTTCGCCATCAGGACGACGCTCATGGTGGGCTTCCCCGGCGAAACCGAGGAGAAGTTCCGCGCCCTGCTGGACTTCATAGAGGAGGCGGAGCTAGACCGAGTCGGAGTCTTCCCCTACTCCCCAGAGGAGGGAACGGCGTCGGCACAGCAAGCCGCTGGCACGCCCGTCCCTGATGAGGTCAAGGCGGAGCGCGTGTGCAGGCTCATGGAGGCCCAGGCATCAATATCACGGCGGCGCGGCTCGGCCATGATCGGACGTACGCTCAAAGTCCTGGTGGAGGACGAGGACGACTCAGGAAGCTCGCCCTCCGGCACAGCCTGGGGACGCTCCTACCGAGACGCCCCCGAAGTCGACGGATTAGTCTGCATTAGCATTAGCGCCGGCGTTGCGGCGCGGGGGGAGCGTGTACGTGTCGGGGAGTTTGCCAAAGTCAAGATCGACGATGCCGAGGACCACGATCTGTTCGGCACGCTTGCGTTTTAACCATTACTGCGAGGCATAACAATGGAAAAGACTGTTGACGCCTTTTCGATGACCCTTGAGCAGTGGCAGGATATGGCCGTCGGCGTGTGGAAGGAGCCGCGGTTCCGTGCCGACCAGGTATGCAGCTGGATATACGGCAAGAAGGTCTTCGACCCCAGCCTCATGTCCAACCTGCCGAAGACGCTGCGGGAGAGGATGTGCGGCCTGATTCGCCCTCCGGCCCAGATAACCGAGACCGTCTCGCGCGACAGGGAGGCGAGAAAGTACCTCTGGGAGATGGCCGAC
Organism: Synergistaceae bacterium; assembly: GCA_031272145.1. Lineage (GTDB taxonomy): Bacteria > Synergistota > Synergistia > Synergistales > Aminobacteriaceae > JAISUL01. Next base: position 5,789 of record JAISUL010000036.1, on the reverse strand, counting down.
GGAAAGCGAGTAGAATCAGTCCTGCTAGACCACGGCGAGCACACTACCGCCTGCGTCTCCACTCAGGTCGGCTGCCCTCTGGCATGCGCCTTCTGCGCGACGGGGCAGAGCGGCTACGAGCGCGACCTCACGGCGGGGGAGATAGTCGCCCAGTTCATCGCGGTGGAGCATAGATTGAACAAGGACGTGAACAACCTCGTGTTCATGGGCATGGGCGAGCCCCTCCTGAACGAGGCCAACCTGTTCAAGAGCATCCGCATCCTGAGCGGCGTGGGCACGCGCGGCCTCGGCGCACGGCACATCACCGTCTCGACCGCCGGCATCGCCGATGGCATACGCGACCTCGCGGACTTCGAGGTGCCCGTGCGCCTCTCCGTCTCCCTCCACGCCCCAAACGACGCCCTGCGAAACCGGCTCATGCCCCTAAACCGCCGTATCCCGCTCGCAACCCTCGTCGACTCCATGCGGCACTACAAAAAACGAACCGGAGAGCGTATAACAATAGAGTACGTCCTCATCGAGAAGGTCAACGACGACCCCCAGCTAGCCTTCGAGATGGCGGCCCTGCTCGACGGACTAGGCGTCTACGTAAACCTGATCCCCTACAACACATCAGCCGCTGCCCCTTCGGGCGCGGCGGGGGCGTTCCGGCGTCCGTCGGACGGGAGAATCAAGGCGTTCTGCGCGGCTTTGTCAGAGCTGTCGATAGAGTTCGAGATACGCCGAAGCAAAGGCGCCGACATAGCGGCAGCCTGCGGACAGCTTAAAAGCCGTAATTCGTAATATAGGAGGAGATTTGGTATGAAAAAGCTCTGTGCGTTTTTACTCGCCGCTGCGATGGCGTTCCTAGTCCTGAGCGCCGTCCCCGCGTCAGCCGACAGGGGATGGGACAGGGGCGGCTGGGACAGAGGCCCCCGCGGTGACCGCGGCTACTGGGACGACCGCTACCGCCACTACCCGCCAAGGCCGCTCCCGCCGCGCTACTACGCGCCTCGGTACCACTATCATCGCTACTATGACCAAGGAGGCCCCGGCCTGTGGCTCTACATACCGTTCAGATGATGGAGCGCAGCAGCACGCGCCTCCTCCTCGGCCTGCTCCTGCTGCTCCTCTGTGTCGCGGCGTCGGAGCACAACGCTGACGCCGCCTACGTGTTTGGGGCGTACCAGAGGACGTACGAGATGAACTTCGAGGTCTGGAGGCCGGACGACATGCCGCCGGGGTGGTTCGCCACGTTCGACGGCTACGTCGTGACTCAGACGTCGCCGAACCGCTGGGTCTACGGACGGCTCAGCAGGGGCGGCGGCGTCATCCCCACCGACGTCCTGGTCGGCTCAGTCGTGCCCAGCCGCGTGCCGGAGCTGGCCCGCGCCGTCTTCATCCCAAACGAGGAGTATAAGCCCAAGCGCTCCCGCACCGGAGGCCTGCACGGCGGCGGAGACGGAACAGGCGGATCAGGCGGCGGCGGATCCGCAAGCTCTTCCAATAATGGCGGCACCGATGCCGACCAGGGCGGCCAGTGGAGCGTCGGCGAGGACGGAGGAAGCGGAGGCAACAACGGGAATAACGACAGCGACAACGACAACGGAGGCGGCTGGGACAAGTGAACACCGATATACGCGACTTGCTCGACGACGCCTACGACACCGATGACCCGGAGGAAACCCTGGCCCTGGCCGAGGCGGCGCTTGAGATAGACCCCGACAACCCCGAGGCCCTGATGCTGAAGGCCGACTCCATCGACGAGGACGAGGCGCGCCTCCCGTTGCTAGAGCGGGCGCTTGAATCTGCACAGGACGGCGGGGACAGCTCCGTTTATCTCGCCGCTCTTCAGCGGCTGGCCTACACCCTCTTCATACTTGAGGAGGACGACCGCGCAATGGAGGCGGCGGAGGAACTGATGCGCCTCGACACGGACGACGACGCCAACGGACGCGCGCTCTACTACCGCATCCTGCTGGAGCGCGAGGAATGGCAGCGCGTTCTGGATTCGGCGCGCGGCGACGAAATCGAGTCCCTAGGCCAAGCCTACGCGGTAGCAGCCGCGTCGTTCATGCTGGATTCGAGCTCGCCCCATCTGCTCCAACTGCTCTGGCGTGCCATCGAGATGTCTCCGAACGTGCCGTTCTACATGCTCGGCTACATGCCTGACCCAGTTGACGACTCAGAGGACGAGGAGGACGCGTTTCACTTCGGCCTGCTGTTTGAGACCGTCTGGAGCGCCTCACGCGAGCTTTTGAACTGGTTTTCGCGCGCTACGATCCTTTTCGGCCTGCTAACCGGCCGCTTCGGCGACGAGAACGGCGCGGAGGCGAAGGACATGAGGGAGATTCTGATCGCCCTCGGCGGCGATTCAGACTACGAGCATGTAAAGGCTCACATTGCCGCAGAACACGTGGACGACGAGCAGGTACTTTCGCTTTTGGAGTCCATAGAAGGGTAAATAAGAGCAAAGTAGTAAAGCAAATACTGGAGGTTGCGCAAATGGTGCCAAGCGACATAGAAATAGCCCAGGCGGCGAAGATGCGCCCGATTTCCGACGTTGCCGCCGACCTCGGCCTCAGTGCGGACGACATCGAGGCATACGGCAAGTACAAAGCCAAAATAGCGCCGGGTGTCATGAAGCGCCTTGGGGCTCAGGGGGCTAAGGACGCTAAGAGTGCTAAGGGCGCTGGGGAAATGCCAGACGGCACTCTGATACTGGTGACTGCGATGACCCCGACCCCCGCCGGCGAGGGCAAGACCACGACAAGCGTCGGGTTAGCTCAAGGCCTTGCCAAGATCGGCAAGAAGGCCATTGTTGCCCTGCGCGAGCCGTCTCTCGGTCCGTGCTTCGGCGTCAAGGGCGGGGCTGCTGGCGGCGGGTACGCACAGGTTGTGCCGATGGAGGACATAAACCTGCACTTCACCGGCGACATCCACGCTATAACGGCGGCTCACAACCTCTGCGCAGCGATGCTGGACAACCACATGCATCAGGGCAATGAACTGGGCATAGACCAGCGCCGCGTGGTGTTCCGCAGGGTCATGGACTTGAGCGACCGCGCCCTGCGCAGCACAGTTATAGGCCTAGGCGGCCCCGCCGACGGCGTCCCTCGCGAGGACGGGTTTGACATCACTGTCGCGTCCGAGGTTATGGCGATACTCTGCCTTGCCGAAAACATCACCGACTTAAAGGCGCGGCTGGGGCGCATCATCTTAGCCTACACAAGGGACGGCAAGCCCATCACCGCTTCCGACATAGGTGCGGCCGGGTCGATGGCCGTCCTGCTGAAGGACGCGCTCAAGCCAAACCTAGTCCAGACTCTGGAGGGAGGCCCCGCATTGATACACGGGGGGCCCTTTGCCAACATAGCCCACGGGTGCAACAGCATTCAGGCGACCAAGCTGGCGTTGAAGCTCGCCGACTACGCCGTGACTGAGGCTGGCTTCGGAGCAGACCTCGGAGCCGAGAAGTTCATCGACATCAAGTGCCGCATTGCCGGACTAAAGCCGGCTGCGGCAGTACTGGTCGCGACAGTGCGGGCATTAAAGATGCACGGAGGCAAACAGAAGGGCGATTTAGCATCCGAGGATCTGACCGCCCTTGCTGCTGGTATGCCGAACATGGTGAAGCACATAGAGAACCTGATGAAGTTCGGCCTGCCAGTGGTGGTCGCGCTGAACCGCTTTCCGACCGACACGGAGGCCGAGGTGAAGTTCGTCGCCTCGGAGTGCGAACGGCGCGGCGCCGACTTCGCCCTGTCCGAGGTGTGGGAGAAGGGCGGCGACGGCGGGAAAGCGCTTGCCGAGAGCGTGGTGGCCGCCGCCGGTAAAAGAGCCCCTCAGGCGCCGCGCTTCATCTATGACCCGGAGATGTCCCCCAAGGACAAGATAACCGCCATAGCGCGCGAGATTTACGGCGCTGACGGCGTGGCGTTCACCCCTGAGGCCGAGCGCGGCCTCCGCACGGTTCACGACCTAGGGCTGGACAACCTGTTGGTGTGCATGGCCAAGACTCAGTACTCCCTTTCGGACAACGCCGCTCTGCTGGGCAGGCCGAGGGGTTTTGACATCACCGTCCGCGAGGTGAGGATATCCGCCGGAGCGGGTTTCCTAGTGGCCGTGACTGGGAACATAATGACGATGCCAGGCCTGCCGAAGAGGCCCGCCGCGCTGTCGATAGACGTAGACGCCGAGGGGAAGGTCAGCGGGCTGTTTTAAGGAGAGGCGGTGGGGCGGGACAGTCATCAACGCGTCCTGCCCCCGATCTTGGAAAGGAGTTGGTTGGCTTGACAGTCCTGTTCGAGTCGGACTGGCTGGGGTCACGGCCGTATTTTTACAACACGAAGACGGGGGTTCACGGAGACAACGTGAACGACGTCATCGATTGGGGGAACGTCGAGATAGACCTCGACGGCCTCCGGGATTACCTTGAGTTCGGGTACAGCGTTTTCGGCCACACGATGGTCAAAAACGTCAGAGTGCTCCCTCCCTCGTCTCAACTCGTGAGAGCCGAAGAGAGAGAGAGAGAGAGAGAGAGAGAGAGAGAGAGCGCGCGCGCGCTTTTCTTCTCTCGCCGTTCGGGAGCTGCCGGACGAGGCCGAAAGGTCGCTCTTTTCCGATCCTGCGCCGCGCGAGGACGACGTGTGGGAGCTCATACGCTCCAAGGTTCAGGCTTGGGAACGAGGGCTTGACTCTGGCGCTCCGATAGTCATACCCACCAGCGGCGGCTACGACAGCCGCATCCTCAACTGGATGGTCTCGGATAAGAGCAGGATTCGCTCTTTCACCTACGGCGACACGACACCACAAAGCGAGTCGACCGAGGTTCTTTACGCCCGCGAACTTGCCCGCCGCCTCGGAACTAAATGGGAGCAGGTCGAGCTAGACGACTTCCTCACCTACATCGACCGCTGGCACGAAATGTTCGGCGTCTCCACGCACACCCACGGTATGTACCACATGGAGTTCTACACTAAAATCAGGGAGCGCCTCTCCCCCGAGTTTTCCAACACGCATCTTCCCCTTTTAAGCGGAATCATAGGCGACATATGGGCTGGCATGATTTTGCCCGAAATCCCCGACCCGTCGCGGCTGGTTGCACTAGGCTACACGCACGGGTTGTGCGCCGACCACAGGCGCGCCTTACCGCGGCACCCCGAGTCCGAAGCGCGGCTCGAATGGTGGGAAAAGAAGAAAGCCAAGCTAGCCGACCCGCGCGTGAGGGTGCTGGAGGCTAATCGGATGAAGAACATCCTGCTGTGCTACCTGCTGCGCGTCCCGAAGTCAATGAACTACGCGCCCTATGGCCCGCTCGCTGAGATGGACGCAGCCCTGGCCATGCTGAAGCTGCCATTCGAGAGGCGCAAAGGGCGGGTGTGGCAGGTAGAGTTCTTTGAACGGCACGGCATCTTCGTCAACCGAGATGTTCCGACGAGGCGACTCGAAAAGAACAGCGACCTATCAGCGTGGCGCAAACACCCACAGCCCCCGCTGAACGTGTCGATTCTGCGCGAGTTCATCGAGCCGTCCTACGTGGAGTGGGTGAACAAGTACGTTCACTCGACGCCGTGGGATTCGTTTCAGGTAGCGCTGCGGCACATCAGAGGCTATGGGCGTCTGCTTAAGACTCTGGCAGGCACGGACGAGGTTCCGGGGCGCCCAATGGTTCAGGCTCACTGCGCTTACTTGACGCTGCTGCCGCTGCAGAAGCTGCTGCTTCGCCGCGAAGGGAGGGGTGTAGAGTGAAGAGAGAGAGAGAGAGAGAGAGAGAGAGAGAGAGAGCTTTTCTCGTCTCTCGCTGGTTT
>JAISUL010000021.1 GCA_031272145.1 Synergistaceae bacterium | reverse complement strand
GGGATATGCCTTGGGCACCAGCTCCTCGCTCTGGCGATGGGCGGGCGCACGGCCAAGCTGAAGTACGGGCACAGGGGCGCGAACCAGCCGGTGCGCGACGCGCTGACCGGGCGCGTGTACATAACGACCCAGAACCACGGCTACATGGTGGACGCCGACAGCCTGGGCGGGATGGGCATCCTGCGCTACGTCAACGCCAACGACGGCACGTGCGAGGGCGTCGATTACACTGCTATTCCGGCGTTCACGGTGCAGTTCCACCCTGAGGCGGCGGCCGGGCCGCACGACGCGGAGTTCCTCTTCGAGCGCTTCATGGCGCTCATGGACGGCGGGGAGGCGTAAACAAACATGCCTTTGAGACGCGACATACACAAGGTTCTCGTGATCGGCTCAGGGCCGATAGTCATAGGGCAGGCGGCGGAGTTCGACTACGCTGGGACTCAGGCCTGCCGCGCGCTTAAGGAGGACGGGCTGCAGGTCGTCCTTGTGAACTCCAACCCCGCGACGATAATGACGGACTCGGCGATGGCCGACGCGGTCTACATAGAGCCCCTGACCGAGGCGACGCTGAAGCGCGTCATTGAGGTCGAGCGGCCCGACGGCATTTTGCCGACCCTCGGCGGGCAGACTGGGCTCACGTTAGCGATGCACCTGGCTCGCTATGGCTGGCTGGAGCGGCACGGCGTCGCGCTGCTCGGCACCAGTCCCGACACGATAGAGAAGGCCGAGAACCGCCTGCTCTTCAAGAACGCCATGAGCTCACTCGGCCAGCCATGCGCCCCCTCTGCCGTGGTGACCGACACAGTCGGGGCGCTGGCGTTTGCGGAGGTGATCGGCTATCCGGTCGTCGTGAGGCCGGCCTTCACGCTCGGAGGCACGGGCGGCGGCTTCGCGGTCGACCCGGACAGCCTCCGCGTCATCGCGGGCGACGGCATCAGGATCTCGCCCATAGGTCAGGTTCTCATCGAGAAGTCCGTGGCCGGGTGGAAGGAGGTCGAGTTCGAGGTCATGCGGGACGCGCGGGGCAACGTGATCTCGGTCTGCGGCATGGAGAACGTCGACCCGGTCGGCATACACACGGGCGACAGCGTGGTAGTGGCCCCGATCTTGACCTTGTCTGACAAGGAGTACCAGATGCTGCGCAGCGCCGCCCTGAACATAATCTCCGCCCTTGAGATAGAGGGGGGCTGCAACTGCCAGTTCGCCCTGGACCCGAACAGCTTCGACTACGTTGTGATAGAGGTCAACCCGCGCGTGTCGCGGTCGTCGGCCTTGGCGTCGAAGGCCACGGGCTACCCGATCGCTAAGGTCGCGGCAAAGATCGCCGTTGGCTGGACTCTCGACGAGATACCAAACGCCGTCACGGGCAAGACGATGGCGTGCTTCGAGCCAGCGCTGGACTACGTCGCCGTGAAGTTCCCCAAGTGGCCGTTCGACAAGCTGGGCGGCGCGAGGAACATCGGCACCCAGATGAGGGCGACGGGCGAGGTGATGGCATTAGCCGACAGCTTCGAGGCCGCCCTGATGAAGGCCGTGCGCGGAGTGGACATACCCAGCCTCCGCCTCCCAAAGCTCGCGTCATGCTCTGACAGCGAGGTACTGGCCGCGCTGGAGACTCCGACGGACGAGCGGATATTTCAGATATTCGAGGCATTGTCCCGCAATATAGCGAGCTGCGACGGCCTTCACCGCTCAACTGGGATAGATCGGTTTTTTCTGGATAAGATCAAGAACCTGTCGGATTTCGAGCGGCGCATCAGTAAAACTGGCTCGCTCTCCAAATCTGACTATATCCTAGGGAAGCGGCTCGGCTACCCTGACCGCGTGCTCGAATCCATCTCCGGCGCGCGAATAGAACGGCACCTGAGTCCCGTGTATAAGATGGTGGACACCTGCGCGGCGGAGTTCGAGGCCGCCACGCCGTACTTCTACTCGGTCTCCCCGGCGTCACCGACCGGCTGGGAGGACGAGAAGCCCAAGAGCAAGGGCAATAACGCTCGTGTGGTCGTGATTGGCTCAGGGCCTATACGCATCGGGCAGGGGATCGAGTTTGACTACTCCAGCGTGCACTGCGTCTGGGCGCTGAAAAAGTTCGGCGTCGAGGCTGTGATAATCAACAACAACCCCGAGACAGTGTCGACCGACTTTGACACGTCGGACAGGCTGTACTTCGAGCCCCTGACCGAGGAGGACGTGCTTGACATCTTGGAGCGCGAGCAGCCGTCGGGCGTGGTGGTGGCCTACGGGGGGCAGACGGCGATAAAGCTGACCCGCGCCATATCAGAGCGCGGCTTTCGCGTCCTCGGCACGCCGCCCGACAGCATAGACATGGCCGAGGACCGAGAGAGGTTCGACGCGCTTCTTGGCCGGCTGGGCATACTGCGCCCCGCGGGCGAGACGGCGGTGCTCCCCGATGAAGCGGTTGCGGCGGCGGAGCGGCTCGGCTATCCGGTGCTGGTACGCCCGTCCTACGTGCTCGGCGGGCAGAACATGAACATCGCCTACTCGTCCTCCGACGTGAGGCGCCTCATGGAGGCGATAGCGCGAGCCGGGGGCATGGACAGGCCGGTGCTCATCGACAAGTACCTTAGCGGCATCGAGATCGAGGTCGACGCGATATGCGACGGCGAGGACATATTGATTCCTGGCATCATGGAGCACGTCGAGAGGACAGGGGTGCACTCCGGCGACTCCATCGCCGTCTACCCGGCGCGCCGCATGGACGACGCGATAATCGGCCGCGTGGTAGACCACAGCCGCCGTATCGCCGTCGCGATGAAGGCCAAGGGGCTTGTCAACATCCAGTACATAGTCCGCGGCGGCGAAATATACGTCATCGAGGTCAACCCGCGCGCGTCGCGCACCGTGCCGTACATAAGCAAGGTGACTGGCGTCCCGATGGTCGAGCTCGCAACACGAGCAATGCTGGGGGAACTGATTCCCCTAGGGGAACTGATTCCCCTGGGGGAACTGATTCCCATCGGAGGGGAGAAGCTGGCGGACATGGGCTACGGCACTGGGCTTTACCCGCCGATGCCCTACACGGCCGTGAAGGCGCCGGTATTTTCGTTCGAGAAGTTTACTGGCACTGGCACTGGCACTGGCACTGGCACCGGCACCGGCGGCGTGGACACGCGGCTCGGCCCTGAGATGAAGTCCACAGGCGAGGTTCTCGGCATAGGGGCGACGCGGGAGGAGGCGATATTCAAGGCTCTGACCGCCGCCGGCTACCGCATGACGCGCGTCATGCCCAACGGTGCGGCGGGCGGCGTCTTCCTCTCCTCGGACAGGGTCTCAGACCCAGGCGACGAGATAGCCGGGGTGGCCAAAAAATACGCCCGGCTTGGCTTTGCGCTCTACGCCGAGCCCGGGTCGGGCGCGGCTGCCTCCCTGAGTCACGCCGGGCTGCCCTTCGCCGCGCTTAGCGAGGAGGAGGCCATGCGGCTTTTGGAGGGCGGGGGCATAGGCTACGTCGTTTCCACGCTGCCGGGCGAGAGGGCGCTTAGGTCGATCGCCGTCAGGCTTGGCGTGCCCTGCCTCACCTCGCTCGACACGGCCTCCGCCGTCGCCGACGCCCTCTACAGCCGCTACGGCGAGCTCAACACCGAGCTCGTGGACGTCAACAGGATGAGGCGGCAGAGAAAGAAGCTCCCGTTCGTTAAGATGCACAGCTGCGGCAAGGACGACATATACATCGACTGCTTAGATCCGAGGGGGACGGGCGTGCCAGCGTCGCCGGAGTCCCTTGCCGTGATGCTGGCCGACCGGCACGACGGCGTCGGGAGCTACGGCGTGGCCCTGATCTGCCCTCCGAGCGAGGGTTCGCCTACTGCCGACGTCCGCGTCAGGATGTTCTCGATGGACGGCAGCGAGGGCCTCATGAGCGGCAGCGCTCTGGCCTGCGTCGGGGTGTACGCGCACGAGAGGGGCTATGCGCTGGGTTCCCATGGCCGCCTGCTGGTGGAGACGTGGAGCGGCGTCAGGGAGGTCGAGGTGCTGACGCGCTACGGGCACGCCGTCGCCGCGCGGGTGAACTTGGGGCGTCCGCGCTTCGACCCTGCGTCGGTTCCGGTGCTGCTGGACGGCGACCGCGTCGTCGGGCGGACGGTGAGCGTGCCTCCCCTTACGGTGCAGATGACCTGCCTGTCGGTCGGCAACCCGCACTGCGTGGTCTTCCGCGACGACGCCGAGACCTTCGACATAGGCGGCGTGGCGCCCCTGCTGGAGCAGGCGCCCCTGTTCCCGAAGCGCACGAACGTGGAGTTCGTGCGAGTGCTGGACGCCAGCACGCTGCGCATGAGGATATGGGAGCGCGGCGACGGCGAGACCCCCGCGAGCGGCGCCGGCTCATGCGCGGCCGTTGTGGCGGCGGTGGAGAACGGCCTATGCTCGCCTGGCCGAATCAGGGTGCTGCAGCCCGGGGGCGAGATGTTCGTGGAGTACGACGGCGGGGACGTGGTTTTGGACTGCGACGTCCGCATAGCCTTCACCGGCGAGGTTGAGATATAAAAATCTAAAACCCCTAAAAATGCTCTTGACATTCCGGCGCGCCTCTTCTAGAATAAAACTCAGTGCCGGTGTAGCTCAGTTGGTAGAGCAGCTGACTTGTAATCAGCAGGCCGTCCGTTCAAGTCGGATCGCCGGCTCGGGGTCTTAGACCCCTTGGGGGCTAAATAGCGGTGGAGTGGCCGAGTGGTCAAAGGCAACAGACTGTAAATCTGTCGGCTAGCGCCTACGTTGGTTCGAACCCAACCTCCACCACCATTTTGGGTCGGAGGCCCGTTTTTTTAATGAGGGGCCGACTTAGCTCAGTCGGTAGAGCACATCCATGGTAAGGATGGGGTCTGCGGTTCAAGTCCGCAAGTCGGCTCCAGGAAAATAGCGGGTTCGGAGAAGAGAAGTTCTCTCGAGCCCTTTTTTGTCCCCGCCGGCTGGCTCGCCACGATGGGAACGTACGGCTTAACACTCACGAGGAAGCACCCCGGCGAGGCGATCCGCGAGCTGCTGCGCAAGCTGCACGACGGGCACGGGAACGTGGCCGTGCTGGTCGACAACTACGACGCGCCCCTGCTGGACGCGCTGGACAAGCCAGACATGGCCGAGCAGGTGAAGAGTTTTATACACGGGTTTCTTCTGCTACGACCTCTCCATCGACGGAAAGACCATGCTATACAATCCCCTCTCCACTGTGTCGTTTTTCAGCAAGCGGGATTTCAGAAACTACTGGTTCGACCGCGACACTCACGCCGTTAGGGTGTGGTTCAACCAGATAATGGCGCACATACCGTACAACGATTACATCAATGCGAACGCCAGCAGCGTCGAGAACGCCGATATAAATTACGGGGAGTGGCTTTGCCGTTCGATGCTTCTGTCTTACGTCCGCGGCGCCGGGATTCGGGCGCAGGCGCCTGGGCCTCGCGGGATAGCGGATATGGTGGCTCGGTGCGGGGACTAGACTTGGATTATCAAGCTCAGCATCGCATACAATCTTGGATACGACGAAGACGAAGCTATGACCGGGCTGCCGCTTGGGGTGCGGCAGCCTACGCAAACGACTGAGAGGCCGTCCGGTCAAATCACGTACAAGACGTGCTCGTTTGGGTAAACGGTGTGCGAGCGCAGATAAAGCTTCGCCTCAGGCAGCAGTGAGCGTATGTACTGTGGAATGGTGATCAAGTCCTCCGCCCTGTGGTAGACGCAGACGGCGAGCTTGGGGCGCTTCTCGGCGATGGTGCGTTCGGCGCCGTGGAGCGCCCGAAGTTCTGAGCCCTCGATGTCCATCTTGATGAACGAGACTGGCTCGTTCCCAAGCAGCCGGTCGATCGAGTCCGCCTGTACAGAAATCTCTCTCTCTCTCTCTCTCTCTCTCTCTCTCTCTCTCGACGATGGCTGAGTAGTTCGCAGCTTCCTTGAACGAGAGAGTTTCCTCGCGATCCCACGCCGCCTTCTCGAAAACGGTTACGTTTTCGATCCCATGCTCGCGTATTGTTGCGGCGAGGCGGGCGGCGTTTTTAGGATCAGGCTCAAAGCAAAAATACGCTTTATATCGGTTCGAGGCGCAGGAGCTGAAACTCAGCAGCGTGTCCCCGGTGTAGGCGCCGCAGTCCACGAAGACCTCGTCGCTGCCGAAGGTGAACGGCACGGACAAATTCTTTGGGAAGTAGTCCTCGTCCATCACGAAGGGGATCAAGTACTTGAAGTCCTTGGTGATCTTCGCGTTCAAATACGCAATCATGTTCAGCCTCGACAGCTGATCTGCCCATAGGCCGTAGGTTTCGTCGAACGCCGCTCTGTGCGACATGACGTACTCGTAATCGATGGGGGCACAAGGCGCCATCTCGCACCTGCCGTCCAAAGTGAATACCTTGTTCACGCCTGGGGTTCGCAAAAATTCCGAGATGCGCTGCGCGACGGGATAAAAGCGCCCTATGGCCGGAAGGACGTTAAGCTGGCCGAACTGCGCCACGAGGCGGTCCAGGGTTGAGACCTCGAACCCGTGATAGCGAGCGCCCGGCACATAATACTCGTCGTCCACGAAGACGCCGGCGACGTCGACGCCTAGTTTTTTCAAAAAAGCAAGGACGTCTTCAGCCGATCCTCCCGCCCCGTAGAGCACCAGCGGCAGGGGGGAGGCCTTCATCTCGGCGGTCAGTTCCTCCGCGCGGGAGCCTCGTTCCAGCAGCATTTCGAGCAAGTTGATCTCCTCCTAATATCCAGTTGGGGGCGTTGGCCCAGAGTCGGCCCCCGCCTCTGGCTTCCATTATACACGAAAAAGTCCGGGGGGTGGGTAAAAAGCCGGGCGGTTGGGGGGAGTTGTGCCCGAAGTGCGCCGCTCACTTCGCTGCGCTTGCTGCTGCCGGTCATAGATGATATTCTTACGGGCAGGGGCGAGGCGCATAAGGTGCTCGCTCTATAAATCTTTTTGAAAGGGTTGGTCTGTGTTGTCTGTTCTCTCTCTCTCTCTCTCTCTCTCTCTAGCTGCTTATCCGCGCCGCTTTCCGGCGTCAGGGGGTGAGGCGCCGTGGGAATAACCGCCGAGTCATTCCGCTTCATGCTCTACGCGGCCTCTCAAGGGGTGAGCTACGACTCCACCCTTACGCTCGGAAGGCAGTACTGCTTCATCAATCGCAGCCAGCTGGGCGAAATCCTAGGCCGCTACGACGCCGGCTGCACGCCGCGGGCAGTTGACGAACTAGATAGCGCCATCAACGCGACCGTCCCGACCCCCGGGGGCATTTCCTTACCCTACTCCGAGCCGCTGTTTCGCTACCTCGGAGCGCGCGTCGTCGACTCGATCGACTACAGCGACTACGAGGGGGCGACGGTGCTTCACGACCTGAATCTTCCGGTTGGCCATGAACTGAAGAACAAATACTCCTGCGTCTGGGACGGCGGCCTGCTAGAGCACGTCTTCAACTACCCGACGGCGGTCAAGAACTGCATGGACATGACAGCCATCGGCGGGTGGCTCATACTGTCGACGCCGACGAACAACTGGATGGGGCACGGGTTCTATCAGTTTTCGCCGGAGCTGTTCTTCTCCCTGCTGCGCGAGGAGAACGGTTTCAGCGACGCGGCGGTGTTCATGGCTCACCGAGGCAGGTGGTACGAGTGCGTCAACCCGCGCAAGCTAGGCAGACGAGCTGAGCTGGGTAGTCCCTTCGCCGACAGAGACGCCATCCTGCTGCACGTCATGGCCAGGAAGATCGCCTCTGTCCCCACAACGTTGACCGTCATGCAAAGCGACTACGAGACGGCATGGGCAAAAGGCGCAGCCGGGGGTTTTTCAAGCCAACCCCAAGCCGAACATAAGGAAGAGGCGAAGGCCGTTTCCTTAGGCACGAGAATACGCCGCGCCGTCCCGGAGTCGGTGAAGAGGCCGCTGAGGCCGTTGTACCTTCGCCTGCGGCGCGCCGTGCTGGACACCAAGGTCATCATCCCGCGCGACGACATCAACTCCGTCCGCAAAGGCGGGTAAAGGCAGATGCGGCGCTCCTTTACCGGGCGCCGCTCACTTCGCTGCGCTTGCTGCTGCCGGTCATAGATGATATTCTTACGGACAGGGGCGAGGCGCATAAGGTGCTCGCTCTATAAATCTTTTTGAAAGGGTTGGTCTGTGTTGTCTGTTCTCTCTCTCTCTCTCTCTCTCTCTCTCTCTCTCATTTGGTAGTACTCCTTCCCCTAGCTAGAAATTTTGGAGCGCGTTACGCCTGAGACCCCTTTCCAAAAAGCGCGCTCAGGTGCTACACCCCGTAACGCCATCACAGACCCCCGTAAACCCGCGCGGCGACTGGGCTGAAGGGGGATTATACCCCAAAAAGTGCGCGCATGTGTCTCTCCCTGGTTTTCTGTCCCTCAACCCCCGCGAGCCCGCGCGGTGACTGGGCTGAGGGCAGGGACAAGGGGGGGTGTCACGCCTGTCCCTCCGCCGTAGGAAAAATATTTTTTTTCTGTTTTTTCCTGAAAAATAGCTTGACTTCAAAAACCGCCGAGAGTATAATGCGAATATCACATGTAAAAGAGTGGTGCACAAATGCAGCCACGCGAGCCGCTGTACGGCAAG
>JAISUL010000103.1 GCA_031272145.1 Synergistaceae bacterium | reverse complement strand
CCGACGACGATCCCCACCAGCATCGCGATGCTGAAGGCAGCCAGCACAGGCCCGCCCCAAATGCACAGGGCGATAACCGGAAGCACCGTCGTCAGAGTCGTGTTGATCGTGCGCGAGAGGGTCTGGTTGATGGACGTGTCCACGAGGGTCACTATGTCGCCGCGGTTCTTCCAGTTCTCCCTTATGCGGTCTAGGATGATGATCGTGTTGTTGAGCGAGTAGCCCACGATCGTCAGGATGGCCGCGATGAAGGACGAGGATATTTCCATCTGGCTTAGGCTGAAAAAGCCGAGCGTCAAAACCGCGTCATGCACCAGGGGGACGACGCTGACCACGGCGAAGCGGAACTGGAAGCGCAGCGTGATGTAGACGAGTATCGCCAAGAGGGCTATCGACAGGCCGATGACCGCCTGGTTTCGGAGCTCGCGCCCCACCACCGGGCCGACCTTCTCGAAGCCGACGACGGTCATGCCGTTCGCGCCCCACCGCTCCGTCAGGGCAGCCACCAGGTTCTTGCGGCTCTCCTCGGTGTCCTCGTTGGTGCGGATGATTATGCCCTTGTCGCCGAAGTTCTGGATCATCGCCCCGCTGGAGACGGCCGAGGTTATGGTGCTGCGCACTTCGCCCACGTCCGGGCGGTCGGTGAACTCGACCTGCACGACGTTCCCGCCCGTGAAGTCGATGCCTAGGTTGAGCCCGCGGAACACGATGAGCAGAAGGCTCAGCACGAACAAAGCGAGGCTCAGGAGCAGCGCCGGCTTGCGGTAACTCATAAACTTGTAGGAGAACCTCATCGGATTTTTCCTCCCTATGCCGGCCTTAGGCGCTGCCGAGGGCGGGCTTTTTGCTTCGTCCGACGAAGAGCTGCAAAAACGCCCGCGTCACGACGACGTTGGAGAACACGCTGGCCACCAGGCCTATCGAGAGTGTCACGCCGAAGCCGCGTATCGACCCCGCGCCGAAGTAGAACAGCACTACCGCCGCTATCAGGGTCGTTATGTTCGAGTCCAAGATCGTGACGAGCGCCTTGCGGAAGCCGGCGTCGAGCGCGGCAAGGGGGGTCTTGCCAGCTGCCAGCTCCTCCTTCATGCGCTCGTATATGAGCACGTTTCCGTCCACGGCCATGCCTATGGTGAGGATTATGCCGGCTATGCCTGGGAGGGTCAGAGTGGCGCGGAAGGCGATGAGCCCGGCGAAGACCAGCAGGATCGTGACCGCGAGCGCGAAGTCCGCCGCTAGGCCGTTGAACCTGTAGTAGATGAGCATGAACACGAACACCAGCGCCGCGCCGATGAGCCCGGCCTGCAGTCCCTGCCGGACGGAGTCTGCTCCGAGGCTCGGCCCGACCGAGCGGTTCTCGGCCACCTCGACGTCGAGGGGCAGGGCGCCGGCCCTCAGCATGATGGCGAGCCTAGAGGCCTCGTCGAGCGTGAAGCGGCCCGATATGTGAGCGTTGCCGCCAGCTATGCGGCTCTGGACGACCGGCGCCGAGATGGTCACCCCGTCCAGGACTATCGCCAGCTGCTTGCCCACCAGCCTGCCCGTGGCCTCCTCGAACGCGGCTGCGCCCTCGGAGTTGAACGATATGGAGACCCCTATGCGGTTGAGGTTGTCGTAGTCAGCCACGGCGTTGGTGAGGTCGCGGCCCGCGACGAGGGTCTTGCCGAGGAGGTACCAGCGCGGCGCCTCCCCGTCGTCATCGCTCTTGGACGCTATCGCGCCCTCGATGCCCTTCGCGCGCTCGGCGAAGGCCGTGCCGGCTTTGTCCGCGTCCTCCACGGCCTGCTTCCAGCGTCCCTCCGCGGTCACGAACTGCTCGTCCGTGTCGTAGTTTCGTCGCTGCGGTGCCGGAGGGGGCGGCAGGCTCTCGTCCAGCACCTCGCGGAACTCAAGGAGCGCCGTCCTGCCGATGAGCTCCATGGCAGCAGAGGGGTCCTGGACGCCTGGCAGGTCGATTATCACCCTGTCGTTCCCGCTCTTCTGGATGATCGGCTCGGCCACACCGTACTGGTCGACGCGGTTGCGAAGGACTGCCAGCAGGCGGTCGATGCCCTCCTCCTTGACGGGCTTGCCGTCGGGCTCTCTGGCCTGGAGCACTATGTGGGCGCCGCCCTTGAGGTCGAGGCCGAGGTTCACCTTGCCCTCGATCGGCCAAACGTAGACCGCCGCCGCCAGCACTACGACGGCGACGATCCAGAGGCGCAGGCGGTCCTTACGAAGCATCTTTGCCATCCTCCGGCTTCTTGTCCGGCTTTTCCAGAGACGTGGCCGGCCCCTTCTTCTGCTCCTCAGGGACCTTCTTGGTCTGGACAGCCGACTTCAGCACGCGAACCCTGACGCCCTCGGCTATCTCGATCAGGAAGGTGTCGTCGCGAACCTCGCGCACCGTCCCGAAGAAGCCGCCGATGGTGACCACCTGATCGCCGCGCGATATGCCGCTTATCAGGTTGTCGTGCTGTTTCTGGCGCTTTTTCTGAGGCCTGATTATGAAAAAGTAAAAGATGAGCACGAAGACGGCAAGAGGCAAGAGCATGCCCATAAAGCCGGACTGCCCGCCTGCCGCCGCCTCGCCCCCCGCTGCTCCGCTTCCGCCCGGCGCACCGCACGGAGAAGCGACCTGTGTTGTTGCTTCCGCCATAAAATTTTCCTCCTCGCGAGTTTATGAAAGGATTGCGAAACG
Organism: Synergistaceae bacterium; assembly: GCA_031272145.1. Lineage (GTDB taxonomy): Bacteria > Synergistota > Synergistia > Synergistales > Aminobacteriaceae > JAISUL01. Next base: position 385 of record JAISUL010000103.1, on the reverse strand, counting down.
CCTGGAATTATATCACTCGAACGGGGCGCCGTTGGTAGCGTGAGCCACAGAAAAGCGGCAGAAAAAAAGACCCGAAGCATGAGCCCCGGGCCTGCCGGATTGGCCGCCTCTACTTCAAGAACTTCACGGCGTCGCGCAGCAGGGTGAGGGAGTAGGAGCACTGGCACATGGACTCGTTTATGGGCACGACCTTGATCGTGAAGCTGTCCACCGCGCATATGTCGATCAAGGCCTCCAGCTTCTCGCGGGTGAGGTCGTCGCTGTGCTCTCCGTCCCTCGAAAACGGGATCGAAAGGCTGGCCAGCGTCCGGTAGTTGTGGCGCCCGTTCTCGTCGAAGTCGGCGGGGTTGGTCGACCTCAGCTCGTTCCACGTGGTCTCCTCTGT
>JAISUL010000053.1 GCA_031272145.1 Synergistaceae bacterium | reverse complement strand
TCTGGTTGAACGCCTCGCGTATGTCGACCCCACGGCGCTTGAGCTCGACGTGGACAAGCGGCAGCCCATTGACGAGCACCGTCACGTCGTAGCGCGCACCCCTCGCCCCGCCGGCCTCGGAGTACTGGTTTATAACCTGAAGGCGGTTGTTGTGCACGTGCTCTTTGTCTATCAGGTCGATGTTGCCCACGTGCTTGTCGTCGAACTCAAAGGTCTTCCTGTGGTCGCGCTGGATGGTGTCGGTCTTGTCCTTGACGTTCACGATATGCTCCGAGAGGAACCGCCCCCACTCGCCGTCGCTGAACGAGACGCCGTTGAGCCGCTCGATCTGCGCGCGGAGGTTCGCTATCAAGTCCTCTTCCTTATGGACGCTGATATACTCATAGCCCTGCTCGACTAGGAGCGCTATAAACTCACGCTCCAAATCGGCCTCGGTCTGATAGGCCTCCGACCGCACATGCTGCCCTGTGTACTCGGCGACGACGGTGCTCTCGTCATCGCTGACGATGATGTTATAGCTCAAGCGACTCTCTCCTTAAAAGTAAGCAACAAATCCCGATAATACTCATACTGCCTACGCCGCCCCTCAATCTCCGCCGGCAGCCCGGAGGCCAGGTCGGTAGTGAGAGCGTCGAACTTGTCCAGGATGGCTACGATGCGCCTCTGTTCCACGAGTGGCGGAAGTGGAACGACAATGTCCCTCAAATTTTGCTGGTTTATCTTAGGCGGAACGCCTCGCACGATCGGGCTGACGTCGATTGTAGCCAGATAGTGATACAAAAACCTCAGCACGGCTACGTCGCCTTTTTCGCTCAGAACATGGGCGTGGTTGTTGACCCAAATTTTGCCGGTTGCCCACGTCAACACCGGCGTGTTATCTTTGTTAATAACACTGCCGTCCTCGCCAACCAAAAGGAAGGTTCCGTTGAAAATCCAATCGTTTACATAATCCTGTACGCCATTCGCCCCATAGTACGGGTACGCTCCCGCCACGCGGTTGTGTTTCGTAACAGGCTTACGCTGACTGTCCAGGATATTACAAACCTCCCCCAGAGCCACCCAGCGAATCTCTCTCTCTCTCTCTCTCTCTCTCTCTCAGGGAAGGTCAGCAACATATCCCGATAGAACTCATACTGAGTCCACCGCGCCTGAAGCTCCGCCTGAAGCTCCGCCTGAAGCTCCGTGAACGTATCCAGGATGCGCACGATCTCCCGCTGGACCGGGAGCGGGGGGAGGGGAAATGGAAACGCCCTGAACTTCGTCATATCGACCGACGCGAAGCCGGACACGTTTATGTTGCTCTTGCACCATTCGCCAAGCACAAAGCAATAATAGAACACGAACTTCGGATCGAGCTCCGAGACGCGATTCACTTTTCTGGTAAGAAAAGTGAATCGCTGATTCGCGAGCGAATCAGCAATTATCAACGCGTGCTCGCCGATCGTCGCGGTCGTTGCGATGATTATGGAGTTTGCAGGGAACAACTTACCCTTGACGGCTTCGGGCGTGACGTGCTGTATGGAGTCCGACAGTATGCGTCCGTTCTGGCGTATATCCTCCATTCTGAACCACGGCACGGTGCCGTTAGTCCAATAAGCTGGGTTGGCCTTTGACGGTGTGTAACCGTTGCGGATGTCGAACAGTTCCTCCAGCGGGTAAAACTCCACCCCGTCAGGGCAGAGTTTGGTGATCAGGTTGGAAAGTTTGCTCATGCTGCTTCGCCTCCCTCTATCTCCGCGATGATGGCGGCTATTTCGACGCGGAGCTTGTCCTCGCGAGCGACTATCTCGTCTAGCTTGGCGTTCAGCTCCTTGATGTCCACGGGCTGGCGCTTGTCCTCCGGCTCAACGTAGGTGCTCACGGAGAGGTTGTATTTGTTCTCGGCTACCTCCTCGTTGTGGACTAGTCGCGCGAAGTACGGCACATCCTTCCTAGCCATGTAGGCATCTAGGATCGTCTTGATGTTCTCCGGCGCCAGCTTGTTGTTCTTCGTGACCTTCACGAACTCACGGCTCGCGTCGATGAACAGCGTGGAGTTCTCCGGCTTGGAGCGCTTCAGCACCATGACGCAGACGGCTATGCTCGTCCCGTAGAACATTTTGTCAGGAAGCTGAATGACGCAGTCCACGAAGTTGCTGTCTATGAGGTACTGGCGTATCTTCTGCTCAGCCCCGCTCCTGTACATCACGCCGGGGAAGCACAGGATGGCCGCCGTGCCGTTTGTGGCCAGCCAGGCGAGGCAGTGCATAACGAACGCTAGGTCGGCGTTGGACTTGGGCGCCAGCACGCCGGCGGGGGCGAAGCGCGGGTCGTTGATCAGGAGGGGGTTGCCGTCGCCCTCCCAGTGGAGCGCGTAGGGCGGATTCGAGACTATGGCCTCGAACGGCTCGTACGACTCGTGCTGGGGCTTTGTGAGCGTGTCGCCGTGGGCTATGTCGAACTTGTCGTAGCCCACGCCGTGGAGGAACATGTTCATACGGCACAGGTTGAAGGTGGTTAGGTTGATCTCCTGGCCGAAGAAGCCGTTCTTGACCTTGTCCTTCCCCAGGAACTTGGAGAACTTCAGGAGCAGCGAGCCGGAGCCACAGGCTGGGTCGTAGACCTTGTTGACCTTGGTCTTGCCGACCAGGACGATGCGGGCGAGCAGCTCTGAGACCTCCTGAGGGGTGTAGAACTCGCCGCCGCTCTTGCCCGCGTTTGAGGCGTACATGCCGATCAGGAACTCGTAGGCGTCGCCGACTGCGTCTATGGTGCCGTTGCTGAAGCACGAAGTGATGTCGAGCTTCATCTCGCCTATGCCGTTCATGAGCTTAATGAGCCTCTTGTTGCGTTCATCGAGGGTGTCGCCGAGCTTCTTGCTGCTCCAGTCCAGATCGTCGAACAGCCCCTTGAAGCCGGTCTCGCTCTTCGTGCCGCGCGTCGAGGCCTCGATGTTTTTGAACACGTTGGTCAGGGTCACGTTCAGGTCTTTGTCGCGCGGGGCGCTGCGGCGCACGTTCTCGAAGAGCTCAGCGGGCGGGATGAAGAAGCCCTTCTCGGAGACCAGCTCCTTCGCGGTTTCCGTGTCGATGTCGCCGTGGTAGCTGGCGTAGTCGAAGCTTGGTTTGCTCTCGCGCTCCAGCTTGTTGATGTACTCCGCGAAGTCCTCGGATATGTACCGATAGAACAGCATGCCGAGGACGTACTGCTTGAAGTCCCAGCCGTCCACGCTGCCGCGCAGGCTGTTTGCGATGCTCCATATCGCGTGGTGAAGCTTGGCGCGTTCCTGTTCCTTCTTACCGTCAGGCATTTTCTGCAACGGTTTTCCTCCTCTGACGCCTTGGGGGGACTGCCCCCCTTAGTTGACTTTGGTGAAGGCCATGCCCCCAGGGCAGCTAGTGCCCGTAGGCCTGCCTATCACCTCCGGCCATTGTACACAAAAAAAGCCCGGGGTCAAGTGTCCGAAATCTTTTTTGCAAGCCCCAAGAGGTCAAGGGCTATAGCTCAACGACTTGCGATTTCCCCCCAGCCGGAGTATTATGCCTCGCAGGTCAGGGCGTGCCGAAGGGGTCTTCCCTACCCCCCAGGCCGAAGGCGCCCCCCTCCAAACGCCCTCGCGGGGCGCTGAGATACACGGCATAACGAAGGAGCTTAAAAAAATGGGCACGGCTTATGGAAAATCGAAACTCGCCGACAATTCGGACGCCACCGGGGTTCTCGCGGTGTGGGATTCAGACCGAGGCGCTGGCCGGGACGGGGCGGCTTTGGGACGACGGGCCGCTTGTTCCACGCGGCGCTTCGCAAGAGGCTGCGCGCTGCTTGCGTTAGTTTTCCTGGCGCTCTTAGCCCAGGCGGTCTCTGCCGCGGCGACGGACGTACCGCCCGCGATACTCACGACCAGCCTCCCCGGCGGCACGGTGGGGGAGCCGTACAGCGCGCCGCTGAGCGCGGACGGCACCTCGCCTATGGCGTGGAGCGTGAGCAGTGGCTCTCTGCCGCCCGGCCTTGGGCTCAATTCCGACGGGCTCATTTCGGGCACGCCGACGGAGGCCGGGACGTTCAGCTTCACGGTCACGGCCATGAACGACGCGGGAAGCGACGAGGGGTGGCTGAGCGTTACCATTTCCCCTGCCGTTCCCGATCCCACCGTCCCCGCGGGCGTGACGGCGACACTCTCCGCGTGGCAGCAGGTCACGCTTAGCTTCACAACCCCGGCGGATAAAGGCAGTCCCGTCGTGCGCTACGACGTCGAGGAAAGCTTCGACGTTGGAGGCACTCCGAGCATCGTTGCTATTCCGTCGGACAGCGTAACGTTCCAAGCCCTAGCCTCCACTATCACGGTCAAGGCTACTGACTTGGGGTTGGCTGACGGCGTATATCAGTTCAGGGTTAGCTCTGTGTACGAAAACGGCGGCAAGAGCATTCCCTCGGCATGGTCGAACTCCGTCATAAAGATCGGCGGAGAACCGGCCAAGCCTACGAACGTGACGGCCACGTTTAGCACAGAGCCGATACTTGCGCAGTATGATCCAGTGACAGGCCTAATAACACAGTGGGCAACAGATGGAAGGGTAGAGCTCAGCTTCCCAGCTCCGGCTAACAACGGAAGTCCAATCACCAGCTATGTGGTCGAGGTAATGTCACTTTCCGGTGGTTTCTGGAGGTTTAGCTGCTCTTTGCGACAGGACAACGACAACAACGTTATTCTGACTGTGGGCTATAATCCACAAACTGGCATGGTAGTGGTACCGGCACAGTATGATCCTGTTACAGGACGCATTACGCAGGAGGCGTATGAGATACCGGGGCCTTTCAAGTTTAGAGTGGTCGCCGTAAATGCGCGAGGCTATGGCGAGCCGTCGGATTGGTTGAGCGGCGTTACGGACGGCCAGAACGGCACGGAAGGAAATAACAGCCCGGACGATGGCTCGAATATTTTGGGCTGTGACGTCGGTGGCATGGGCATTCTCTGGGCGTTTGGGCTGGCGGCGGCGGCTCTGGCTAGGAGGCGATGACCCCTTAACTAGGCCGGGGGCGTGTGGCATAGTGCCCACCGAGGGGGAGTAGACCCCCAAAAGGAGGCGTCTATAATGGAAGTTAATTTTATCCAGGCTCTTGCGGCGCTTGGCGGCATAACGGGGCTGCAGCTGGCGGCGCTCGTGATCTTAGGGCTCATCTTGCTGCGTCGGATAGACTCGGTGCGAAACGAGCTGAAGACCGACATCACCTCGGTGGAGCACAAGGTCGACTTGGTGCGGGCCGAGCTGAAGGCCGACATCGCGGACGTGCGTAGCGAGTTGAAGACCGACATCGCTGGCGTACGTACCGACATGGACATGCTCCGGACCAACGACCTGGAGCATCTCAAGAACTTCGACAAGGCCATCGTCTTCCTGCTCAGCAAGGACAAGAACCTCGACGCAAAGGACGTCGCGTACGTCAAAAGCCTCACGGAGTAACGGGGGCACGTCCACCATGTAACGACCTCGCCGCCCCAACGGCGGCGGCGGGGTGTGTTAGGCTTTTCCATAGCCCCTAGGAGGTGATTTGAATGAACACGATTTTGGGATGGATTAAGGAGTGGTGCGAGAAGCACGGCATAACGCTCGGGCACGTTATCGTGGCGGTGGCGTTTGTGAGCTGTATGGCGCTCATAAACGCCAAGTTCGACGCGCTCGGGCGCGACATCGTGGCGCTGAGGGCGGACATCGTGCAGCAGGGCAACAAGATCGACATCGTCGCGCTGGACATTCGGTACCAAATGAACATGATGGAAGGTCGCCTCAACGCCCGAATCTCGGATGTGGAAGGTCGCATCGACGAGCTCAAGTGGAACGACATCGCTCACGTCGCCGCCGGCGTCTCCGAAATAGCGTTCCTCCTGAAGCAGCGCGGAGTGCTATCACAGGATGAAGCCGAGCACGTCCGGGACGTCGTTCAGGGAAAATAAAGCCGGGGGGCGAAGGGGGTCGTGCCCCAGAGTGGTCGTATGCCCCGCCCCCCTGATCTACTTCAAATACGACAGCGCGTTGTTCACGTGCAGCGCAATACCCACGGGCAGAGTCCCGGGGGCAACCTTAAACGCCGGATTATGCAGGTTCGGAACCGTTTTCCCTGCCCCCATGTCGGACTTAGCGGTGCAGCCTATCCATATCAGGGCGCCGGGCTTTACCCGGAAGTACGCTCCGGCGTCCTCGGCGGTCATGAACGGCCTCGGGAACAGCACGGCGTTGTCCTTGCCAAGCAGCGCGCCAGCGGTCTCAAGCACGAACTTCACCATGCCCTCGTCGTTTATCGTCGGAGCGTAGCGCTTGTCCAAAACGTACTCAGCCACGCAGCGGTGCGCTGCGGCGATGTCACGCGCCATCTCGCTGATGCGCCTGCCTATCATGTCGCGCACCTCATGCGTCATAGCCCGGAACGTGCCGGTAATCTCTACCGAGCCAGGGACGACGTTCCACGACGATGATATAGTGTTCACCGTGCCGATGGTGACTACGCACGGGTCGAGAGGGTCAAGCTCGCGGGCCGGAAGGAGGTTGGCGGCGGCCAAAAACTCCGACAGAGCCGGTATCGGGTCGACCGCGAGGTGCGGCATGGCGCCGTGCCCGCCGTAGCCTTTAATCGTCACTATGAACTTGTCAGCCGAGGCCATGGACTCCTTCGCCTGAACCATTATCGTGCCAACGGGGTAGGTCGGAGTTACGTGGGCGGCCAGACAGGCGTCGACTCCGTCCATCACGCCGTCCTCTATCATCAGAGCGGCTCCGCCCGGCGCAGGGCCTTCCTCGGCTGGCTGAAAGCAGAGACGAACGCGTCCTTTGAACGCCTCCCTGTGCTCAGAGAGCCACTTTGCCGCGCCCAGCAGCATAGACACGTGGGAGTCGTGGCCGCAGGCGTGCATCTTGCCGGCGGACTCCGAGGCGTACTCTACCCCGCTTGCCTCGGTAAGGGGCAGAGCGTCGATGTCAGCGCGCAGCATGATGGTCTTGCCCTGCCCTGCTGAGCCATCGATGTCGGCTATGACTCCTGTGCCGCCTCCTACTCCCGTCCTAATGCCCTTTACGCCGTAGCTTGCCAGGCGCTCGGCTATGAACTTCGCGGTCTCGTGCTCCTCGAAGCCGAGCTCCGGGTGCCTGTGCAGGTGTTTGAGGCACGCACTGGCCTCATCCGCGCAGGACTTAACTTCGTCAATCGATACCATATGCAACGTCACTCCTAAAGTAATACTAATCCATTATGAGTTCGAGCATCTCGTCGGCGGAGAGGTGAAGCGCCTCGCTCGAACCCTCCAGCAGGCTCTCGGCCAGGTCTTTTTTCCAAGCGTGGAGGTCTACGATCCTCTCCTCCACGGTGTCCCTCGCCACAAGCCTGTAAACCGTTACAGGGCGGCTCTGCCCTATCCTGTGGGCGCGGTCTGATGCCTGCTCCTCAACTGCGGGGTTCCACCAAGGGTCCATATGAATTACGTAGTCCGCCGCAGTTAAATTGATGCCCATTCCGCCGGCCTTCAGGCTTATCAAGAAGCAGTCGCCCTCGCCTGCCTGAAACGCCGCGACCCGCTTTGTCCGCTCGTCGGGCGGGGTTGCGCCGTCGAAGTACTGATACGGCACGCCGTCCTTGTCCAGCTGGGCGCGTATCAGCGACAGGTGCGAGACGAACTGGCTGAACACCAGCGCCCTGTGCCCCCCCTGCCTTATTTCGGCGAGCAGCTCCAAGAACGCCTCCATCTTCGCCGATGGTGCAGAGGATACCTCCGCGAACTCATCGCGCCTTTCCTCCGGCACGGCAAGCGCGGCGGAGCAGCAGACGCGGCGCAGGCGCGTCAAGGCGGCGAAAATCTGGAAGCGCCGGTTGGCGCCGCTTACGCCAGCCAGAGATTCAATTGCCGAGCGGCGCACCGCCTCGTAAACCGCCCGCTCCTCCTCGTTCAGGTCGACCCTCAGAATAACCTCGGTCTTCGGCGGGAGCTCCTTCATGACCTGCTCCTTGCGGCGGCGAAGTATGAACGGCTTTATTACCCGCTTGAGCTTCTCGCGGGCGTCGTCGTCCCCGCGCTCTATCGGCCCGGCGAAGCGCCGGTTGAAGGAGTCGATCGAGCCAAGGTAGTGCGGGTTCAGGAAGCGGAATATGTTCCAGAGCTCTCCGAGGTGGTTCTCTATTGGGGTGCCGGTTGTGGCGATTCGGAAGTCACCGTTCAGCTGCATCACCGCGGCGGAGCGGCGGGTGTCCATGTTCTTTATCGCCTGAGCCTCGTCAAGCACTATAGTGTGCCAGCGAACCTCGGACAGGCGCTCTATCTCGTTCTGCAGGAGGCCGTAGCTCGCCACTACCACGCTAGAGGGGCCTACCGACAGGCTGCGGTCGCGGCGCAGGTCTATCATGTTCAAAGTGGGGGCGAAGCGGGCCGCCTCCGTTATCCAGTTTTGGCACACCGACGTCGGAGCAACGACCAGTGCGGGGCCGTCTTGGGCGCGGAACAGCAGGGCCGCCAGCACCTGAACCGTTTTCCCAAGCCCCATGTCGTCCGCCAGACACGCGCCGGCGCCCCACGACGAGAGGCGCACCAGCCATTGGTATCCCTCGGCCTGGTAGTTTCGCAGCGTCGCCTTCAGTTCCTTCGGGACGGCGGGGTTCATCTTGGCGGCAGCGTCTATGAGGGCTGAACGCCTCCTCCACTCTTCGTCCAATTCGCCGATGAAGCCGTCTAATCCGCCCATGACCTGAGGAAACAGCGCAGGCAGGCGTATTTCGTTCCCCTTGAGCTCGCCAACTGACGCCATGAGCTCGACTCGGCGCTGAAACTGCTTGGTCAGAGCGATAAACTCACCGTTGCCGAGGGGCAGGAAGCGCCCGGTGCTCTCCTGCATCAGGGCCAGGAGGTCCTTCATGTCCAGCACCAGGTCGTCGTCCACCTGCACCGACCCAGACACAGAGAACATATCGGAAAGCGAGCTTTCCTTTTCGACTCCGTGCGCGCGGGCGGATAGGCGCGCTCCGCTGACGTGGGCGCGGATTTTCATCGTCTCGCCCATAGGCCACTCAGGCACTACCGACCCGTCCAGCTCGCGCAGCTGTAGCAGGAACTCAAGGGCGGACTCGGCGTCGGCTATGCGGCGGCGGTCGCCGTGGAGCTCCTCCGCCCCCTGGAGCGCGGGACAGGAGCGGACTACGCGGATGAGCTCCTCCCTCTCGGCGTCGAGGTTGCGCCGAGTCCTGACGCGCTTAGACTTGAGCAGGCCGAACACCATCGTCCCGCCAGCGCCTGGCCTGCACGACGCGCCCTCCGGCCCGAGCGGCCTCACTGCGAGCTCGACGTCCAGCCCCTCGCCCCAGGGCTTGATCTGGACGTACATCCTTGGGTCGGCCTCGATCTGCTCCGTCGCGTCGTCCACCCCGTCAAGGTCGGAGTGAATCGTGACGACCGCCGTGAGGCTGGATAGAGTCTTTATCAGCGAGTCCTTGGCCATGTCCGGCACGTATATCCCTTTTTCGCCGATGAGCCGCGACATCTTGACGTGCCGGT
>JAISUL010000035.1 GCA_031272145.1 Synergistaceae bacterium | reverse complement strand
CGGTTCTCCGGGTCGGTGCTGCACGGCAGGCCGGTCGGGAACCTGTTCGACCTGTTCTGACCCCTTGGGCGGGCGTAGCGCAGGCGCTCGGCCATCGCGTCCGTGGCGTCGCGGTACCCCCAGGACGCGACGATCATGTCCCTTATCGAGGCCTTGCGTGAGGCGCGCAGCTCGTTCCACAGCGACGTCGGCAGGAACAGCCACACGCGCAGGCGGGCAGCGGCGTTGGTGCCTATGTCCGCAAGGATCAGGTAGCCGTTTTTGCTGAACAGGACGACAGGAAGGACGCTCTGCGAGACCATCCTCTGGAGGTCGTCGAGCGAGAAGGACATCGCCTCTATCTCGGCTAAGTCGGTGGCGCTCGGCAGCGGCGTCAGGGAGAACCATATCCTCGGCGGGTCGCCGGAGTTGAACGCGCTTCCTCCCACCTGCAGGCAGGTCTTCACCCTCCCGACCGCGTCGAGGTCGCCCCTGAACAGAGCGAACCTGACCGCCCAGTAGGACATCGCGACGACCCCCTCCTCCTTGGCCAGCTCGCGCAAAAAGGCCTTCTCGTCGACTATCAGGCTGTCGTTGGCGAACAGGGGCGAGACGGCCTTGAGGGTGCTCCTCAGGAGCAGAGCGGAGGCCAGGTGCTCGCCCGGCGGTGCCATGCGCGACATCAGCGCCGCGCGCAGGCGCGACACGGCGGCGGATGAGATCGTTATCTTCGCCGACTCGTCCACGGTCAGAGTCAGGGGAGAGCCCTCGTAGAGGTAGACCTCCTCAGGCTGGCGCCCCAGCTTGCCCCAGACCCACCTCTCGTACTCGCGCATAAACGGCCTGCCCATCAGGTAGCGGTTGTAGGGCAGCAGGACGAGCACCCCGTCCCTCGGCACCTTCGGGGTCCCGGCCGGGAGCGACGCCCCCTCAGGGAGCTCCGCCGCGCTTCCGTTTGACATGAGCTCGAACAGCAAACCCATTATTGACTCACCTCCGTTTGGCTATGGCGGCGCGTATCCGCTCCACGGCCTCGCGAAGCTCCGCCAGAGGCCGGCAGTAGGCCAGCCGCAGGAAGCTTTCGCCGCATGGCTCCGCGTAGAAGGCGTCGCCTGGGACGGACGCGACCCCGGCCTCGTCCAGGAGCCACGCCGCGAGCTCGGCCGTGGTCATGCCCATGCGCCGCGCCAGCTTGGAGACGCGTGGGAAGACGTAGAACGCGCCCTTTGGCACGTGAACCTCGAAGCCGTCGAGCCCGCCCAGTGCGTCGGCAAAGAACCTCCGCCTCTCGTCGTACCCCGCTATCATGCGTCTGACGTCCCCGTCCGCCGAGGTGAGCGCCTCCGCGACGCCGGCCTGTGCGAAGGACGCGGCGCAGCTCGTCATGAGCTGGTGCGCCTTGAGGACGTATGGCCTCAGCTCCGGCGGGGCGACGAGCCACCCGACGCGCCAGCCCGTCATGGAGAAGGTCTTCGACGCCGCCGAGATGATCACAGTCCTCTCCACCATGCCTGGCAGGGACGCGATGGACAGGTGCTCCGCGCCGTCGTAGACGAACTTCTCGTAGCACTCGTCGCTGACGACCAGCAGGCCGCGCCTCTTGGCCAGCTCGGCTATCCCCTCGAGCTCGGAGCGGCTGAGCACGGTGCCGGCGGGGTTGCCCGGCGTGTTTATCAGGATGATGCGCGTCCTCTCGGTGACCGCCGCCTCCAGGTCTGGGAGAGATAGGCGGAACCCGTTCTCGAAGCGGCAGCGCGCCTCCCTAAGGACGCCCCCGGCCATGGCGACCTGAGGCGCGTAGGACGGGAAGAACGGCGCCGGAACGACCACCTCGTCGCCGGGCTCGAGGAGCGCCATAAACGTCGACACGAGTGCCTCTGCTGCGCCGAGCGTGATGACCACGGACTCGGGGTCTGCCTCGATGCCTCGGTCGCGCGCGACTGCCTCGGCCACGGCGCGGCGCAGCTCGATCGTGCCGGCCGTGTCGGTGTAGTGAACCTGTCCGGCGTCGAGCGCCCTTTTTACCGCCTCCTTCGCCGAGGCCGGGGAGTCGTAGTCGGGGCGCCCTATCTCCAGGTGGATGACCTTCTTCCCGCTGCGCTCGAGCGCGGCGGCCCTGCTCACGACGTCCCTTATGCTCGGCGCGCCCATAGAAGCCCTGAACCGCGAGACCGGCAGTCGGTGGCACATGCGTACCTCTTCCTTTCGTTTACGCAGCTTGTGCGTAAAGGTGCTCTGTATCCCTGGGCAGTTTAGCATTTACAAACCTGGTCTGCCGCTGTACTATAAATCGGACTGCGGCGTTTTTGGCGCGCAAGGCTGGCAGCGCGCAGTCGGATGGGAGGGATAGTGTTTGTTAGTGTTCGTCGTTTCGTTTCTAACGTACCTGCTCCTATGCTGGTCGGGGCACCTGACCGTTCAAGACCTGGCCGTGGCCTTCGTCGTGGGGGCCGTCGTCTCGCTGGTGTTTTCGGGACTTGGTCGGCCGTCCTTCTGGAGCGTCAAGGGGCTTGCCGGCGTGCCGCTCAAGTGCTGGGAGTTTCTGCGCTACGTCTTCGGCCCGTTTGCGGTGGGGCTTGCTCAGGCCAACATCGACGTGGCCACGCGAGTCATAACGGGCGAGATCAACCCTGGCATAGTGAAGTTCAACCCCCGCCTCAAGACCGACCTCGGACGAATGGCCCTGGCGAACTCGATCACCCTGACGCCAGGCACGCTGACGGTCGACGTCGACGACGACGGGACGTTTTACGTCCACGCCATCAACCTGACGTCTATGACCCCGGCCGAGGAGGACATATGCGGGCCGTTCGGCAAGTGCATTAGGAGGATCATGGGATGAGCGCGATTCAATATCTTTTCGGCGGAACGGCCTTTATCATGGCCTTCCTGGGGGTGTTCCTCGTCGGCAGGCTGTGGATTGGGCCTACCACGCCCGACCGGCTTGTGGTGCTGGACACCATCAACACGTTCGTGTCGGGGATAATGCTTCTGCTCGGCGCGTTCTACGACTCGGTAGTCATGGTGGACGTGGCGATAATATACATGGCGCTGTCCTTCGTCGGCACCCTGTACTTCGCCCGCTGGATGGAGGGTGATGTCGAATGACGGTCATTCTGTTCCTTCTCGTTCTGGCCCTGCTGCTGGTGAGCGTGACCTTCAACTGCCTCGGCACGGCCTCGCTCTACCGCTTCCCCGACGTGTACACGCGCATGCACGGGGCGACCAAGTGCACGACGTTCGGGACTCTCTTCGCGTCGTTTGCTCTGCTGCTCTACTCGTTCGTGAGGTTTATGCTCTCTGGGGAGAGCCGCTTCATGGTGCTGTTCATACACACGGCCGTCGCGGCCATAGTGCTGCTCATATCCAACCCGACCGGCGCTCACGCGATGGCGAGGGCCGCGCACAGGGCCGGCTTCCTTCCCCACCCGTGCCTTATCGACGCGCTCGAGGAGGCGGAGAAGGCGAAGGCGAAGGCCTGCCGGAGCAACAACGTGCACTCCGAGCCGCCCGCGCCAGCCGCGATCAGTACTACTACTACTACTACTCCGAGCGTGCTTTTGAGCAAAACCCAAACAGAAGGAGGCGTTTCGGCATGAACCCTGGACTTCACACGCCGGTCTTGATCCTGCTGTTCTGCTCGGCGTTTTTGGCTCTATGGTTCAAGAACCTGCTTCACTCCGTCATAGCCCTGGGGATTTTCAGCCTGACGATGGCGCTGGAGTTCTACATCCTGCGCGCGCCCGACGTGGCCATATCTGAGGCGGCTATTGGCGCCGGCCTGTCCACGACCATATTCATAATCACGCTGCGGGCATGTCAGGGTTCAGTGAAGCAGGCCGTGGGCAGCAAAGATAACGCCGGAGGTGATAAATCGTGAGGAAAACCGTTTTTATGGCGGCGATAATCGTGCTGGCCGGGCTTTTCTGCGGTCTGTTCGAGGAGATACACCCGTTCGGCATACCGGCGTCCACGGCGATGGACGACTACTTCATAGTCCACGCGCCGGAGGACAGGTCGTCGCACAACGTCGTGACCTCGATGGTCTTCGACTACAGGGGGTTCGACACGATAGGCGAGGCGTCGGTGCTTTTCACGGCGCTGTCGTCGATAGCGGCGCTGTTCCGTAACAAGGACGCGCGCGGCGAAGGGGACGGAGGCAGACGAGGATGAGGCCGATGTCCGTCGTCGTGACGAAGGTCTGCGACATATTTGCGTGGTTTATGGTTGTTTTCGGCGCCCTGATAATCAACAACGGGCACAACACGCCAGGGGGAGGATTCCAAGGCGGCGCGGTTGTAGCGACGTTTCTGAGCTTTCTGCTGGCGGCGTACGGCAGCAGGCGCGTTTTCGCCTGGGTTCGCGAGAACATCTTCGGCTTCATGGCATGCTTTGGGCCTCTGTCGTTTTTCGTGTTCGGCTGTCTGGGCTTTCCCCACTCGTTCTTCTTCAACTCAATCGCCGTGCCTGAGGGAGGGCAGCCCATATCCGACTGGCTTCCGTACGCCGGCACCATCTCCCTTATGGACCTCTCGGTGGGGTGCGGGGTCGTGGGTGCTCTGTCCATGATAATTCTTCTGATGTACAAGAGCATTCACATGGTAGAGACTGGCGAGGGAATGGGAGGTGAACGCGGCCATGACAGATTCGAGCGTTAAGGCGATCGCGAAGGTTATGGACAGCGTCGGCGACTCGGCCTACGTCGTAGTCGCCCTGATAGTGCTTATGGCGCTTTACGCGATGCTGACCCAGAAGAACCTCCTGAAGGTGAGCATAGCCATATCAGTCATGTGCTCGTCTGTGAACATGTTTTTGGTGCTGCTGGGCTACCGTGCTGGGGGCAACATCCCGATTCACTTCCTGAAGGGGGACGAGTCGGCCCTCATGGTGCTTCCCACGCCGCAGTGCCTCACTCTGACGGCGATAGTCATAGGCCTCGCGACGACGGCCCTCATGCTGTCGCTTATAGTGATGCTGCGCAAGCACTACGGGACGCTTGACATAGACGAGATAAGGAGGCTTCGAGGATGAGCCGTCACCTGCCAGCGTTTTTGATAATGACGCCGATGCTCGGCGCGTTCCTGTCGCCTCTGGCCGTTATGCTGGGACGCACGGCTCGGAACGCGGTGCTCGTTCTGTTCTCGCTTGCCACTCTGGTTATTTCCCTCGGCATAGTGTCCGCCACGATGGGAGGCAACGTGCTGGTCTACGTGATGGGCGGTGAGAGCTACACTCTGACCATGCCCTCCGGAATGGCCTACCCTGTGCGAATCATGTTCGAGATAGACGGGTTCAACGCCCTGATGATCCTGTGCGTCGCCGCCGCCACCTTCGCCGGAGCGCTGTTCTCCGTGGCGTACATGGACAGGTTCTCCGGCTGGAAGCGCTATATGTCCCTCTACTTTATGATGGCGACTGGTGCTCTCGGCATGTGCGCAACTGGCGACCTGTTCAACTTCTTTGTGTTCGTCGAGGTGTCGTCGATAGCGTCGTTCGGCCTCGTTGCCTTTTGGCGCGACAAGCCTGAGGCCATCGAGGCGTCCTTCAAGTACATGCTGGTCTCGCAGATAGCCGCCATGCTGCTGCTCATAGCCCTCGGAGCGCTCTACGGCAAGTACAACGCGCTGAACATGGCGGCGATAGCGTCTATGGCGCGCGGCGGGACGCTCGACAAGATCGTGCTGGCGCTCTTCGTGATAGTGCTGGCGTTCAAGTGCGGGGCCTTCCCCATGCACACCTGGATGCCCGACGCCTACGCCGAGGCGCCCGCCGGCGTGACGTGCCTGCTGGTCACCGTCAGTCAGGCGTCCTTCTACGGGCTGATCCGAATCTGCTTCTCCATCTTCCCCGGCGTCGGAGGTGCGGTCGTGCCCTGGATACTGATAGTCCTAGGCTGCGCGTCGATGTTCTTCGGGGTGATGATGGCCGTCGTCCAGCACGAGATAAAGCGCCTGATGGGGTACCACTCCATCTCTCAGGTCGGTTACATGCTGATGGCCATGGGAGTCGGGCTGCTGGCGGCCGGGGGCGCCGAGGGAGTCTACGGCTTCAAGGCGATGACCGGCGGCATCTTCCATATGGTGAACTACTCGGTCTACAAGGCGCTGCTTTTCCTCTGCGCCGGGGCGCTCTACTACGCGACCGGCACGCGCGACCTCGACAGGATGGGCGGCCTTGTGCGCAGCATGCCTTGGACTGCTGGGATGTTCGTTATAGCGGCTGCCGCGATCTCCGGCCTTCCCCCGTTCAACGGCTTCATATCTAAGTGGATGATATACGAGTCGTCGTTCGCGGTTCACCCTGCGCTTACCGCAATAGCGATGATAACGTCGGTTCTGACGCTTGCGTCCTTTGCCAAGGTGTTTCAGGCGGCGTTTTTGGGGCCGGCCAAGGCGGCATTGTCGGGGGTTCGCGAGGTGCCCTGCGCGATGCTGGCGGGCATGGCGGCGCTCACGCTGTTCATACTGCTCTTGACGCTGTTTCCGAGCTGGTTCACGTCTCGGCTGTTCGACAACGCGGCGCACGCGCTTCTGAACCACCAGGGCTACGTCAGCGCAGTGATGGGAGGCGTATGACATGTGGACTCAATTGAACTCCGGCGCGGGATACTGGAACGTGTTCGTCTGGCTGCTGTTCTTCGCCGGTATGTCGTGCCTGGTTCTGTGGCTGCGGTCGTTCGGCAGGCATGACTACATGCGCAACACGCTTCAGGACGACATCTACTGGTCTGGGAACGAGGTGCCCGAGGACGGGGCGAAGATCTCGGTTCCCGCGTCGGCGTCGTACTGGGGCTTCCGCGTCGCCGCTGCGCCGGTCTACGCCTTTCTTGACCGCCTGCACAACGGCAGCGCATCGGACTACGCCGGGTACTTCGTCGTGACAGCTGCCCTGATAGGCGCTTTGGTCTTGGCGGGAGGCAGATAACATGAAATTTACCGAGGAATTTTCCCTCAACGTGCTGAGGAATCTGCCGCGCTCGCTGTGGGTGACCACGTGCAACACCGGCTCGTGCAACGGATGCGACATCGAGGTCGTGGCCACCCTGGGCCCCCGCTACGACATCGAGAGGCTCGGCATGAAGCTCGTCGGCACGCCGCGGCACGCGGACGTTCTTGTGGCGACTGGGCCTGTAACGCACTTTATGCGCGAGAAGCTGAACCGCATATACTGCCAGATGCCGGCCCCGAAGGTGGTCGTCGTTGTGGGCAACTGCGGGAGCTCCGGCGACGTGTTCTACAAGTCCTACAACCTCGACGGCCCTGTGGACGCCATAGTGCCGGTCGACGTCTACGTCCACGGCTGCCCTCCCCGCCCCGAGGCCATCATCGAGGGAGTGGCCAAGGCCGTGCTCAAGCTGGAGGCGCTAGCAGGGGCGGGGGTCTCGCTTCCCAAACAGATGGCCGAGGTCCTGGAGGATGACGGAGTGGAGGAGAAAGACGTCGAGGAGGCGGAAGACCTCGAAAGGTCTCATGACCCCGCGTCTAAAAAGGAGGCCGCAGCGGTATGAGCAAAGTTAGCGAGACTGAGTCCTTCAAGACCGCGTCTCTGACGAAGGCGCCCGTGCCATGTGCGGCGCTTGTGGACGCGTTCAAGGCGAAGTTCGGCGCCACGCTGCTGAGGCTGGACGTGCACGAGAAGACCGGAGGGCTTGACGGAGCTGTGCAGAGCCGCGACATATGGGCGGAGGTGGAGCCAGAGGCGTTCCGCCCGTTCGTGGAGAACCTGTTCTGCTACGACTTCCCCGACTTTCACGTGATGTCCGGCGACGACACGGGGGAGTCCGTGACGCTCAACTACCACCTGTCGCTGTTCCAGCGCGAGAGGAACGGTCGTGTCGGCGTGACCGTGACGGTGAAGGTGCCGAAGGACAGGCTCTCGATGCCCTCGATATTCGATCTGCTGCCTGGTTCCGAGTACAGCGAGAGGGAGATGCGGGAGATGCTGGGGGTGGACTTCGTCGGCCTGCCGAACAAGGCTTTGGTCTTCCTTCCGGAGGACTGGGACGAGGAGATCAAGCCCTGGCGCCGCGACGAGAGCGGCCCCAAGCCCGATATGGTTCGGGAGCTTAGCTAAGTGACGGAGGCGCAAGATGTCAACGACTTATACCATACCCATCGGCCCCGTGCACGTCGGCCTGAAGGAGCCGGTGACGGCGTGGCTGGAGCTCGACGGTGAGAAGATCGTCGGAGCCCGCGTGAGGCCCGGCGCCATACACAGGGGCATAGAGTTCATGGCGCGGGAGCGCAACCCGATACAGGTGATATACCTTTCGGAGCGCATCTGCGGCATATGCTCGTTCAGCCACGTGCTGGCATTTATACGGGCGGTCGAGGACTTGGCGGGGATAAAGGTTCCGCCGCGCGGGCAGTACATACGGACGCTCGTGCTGGAGCTCGAGAGGCTTCACTCGCACCTGCTGTGGGCTGGCGTGGCCTGTTACACGATAGGCTTCGACTCGGCGTTCCACCTCGGCCTGCTGCTGCGCGAGCGCGTGATGGACGTGCTGGAGCTCCTGAGCGGCAACCGCGTGAACTACGGGGTCGCGACGTTCGGCGGCGTGCGCTGGGACGTCACCCCCGACCTGGACAGGGCGGCGCGGGACATGATCCGCTACTACCGGCGGGAGTTCACGCCGTTCCGCGAGATAGTGATGGAGGACCCGATAGCCCAGGCCCGCATGAGGGACGTCGGAGTCCTTACGCGGGAGGAGGCTGTCAGGCACAGCGCTGTCGGCCCCGTGGCGCGAGCGAGCGGGCTTCGCATCGACCTGAGGAAGAGCTCCCCCTACGAGGCCTACGCTGACATCCCTGTGGAGCCGGTCGTGCCGCAGGACTACCTCGGCCATGCGCACGGCGACGTGCTGGACCGCTTCGTTGTGCGGGTGATGGAGGTCTACCAGACCCTCGACATACTGGAGAAGGTGCTGGACGGCATGCCTGAGGGGCCGTTCGTGGCGGAGCCCAACGCTAACAAGGTGCTGGGGCAGCTGAAGCCCGCTGAGGGGGTCGGCTGGGGCATTATAGAGGCGCCGCGCGGCGACGACACCCACATCGTCAGCCTGAAGGCGGGGGAGGACAACGTCTTCTGGTGGAAGGTGCGCGCCCCGACCTACGCCAACGCCGTTTCGTGGCCGCTGATGTTCCGCGACAACGAGCTGGCCGACGCGCCGCTCATAATCAACAGCATCGACCCGTGCATATCCTGCATGGAGCGGGTGATGGTTACCGGCGGGCGCGAGGGAGCGCAGGTGCTCACCAAGGCCGCGCTTATCGATCTCTGCCGCGCCAAGACCGCGAGAATAAGCGGGGGTGTGACCCGATGATCTACATATTTATGCTGTTTTTGAAGATATTCGCAGCCGTGGCGCTGCTGGCCTTGGTCGTGTTTCTCGCCCTGCTGTTCGACGGGGCCGACCGCATATTCCACGCGCGCATGCAGAGGAGGTACGGCCCTCCGATACTGCAGCCTGTTTACGACATCCTGAAGCTCCTCGGCAAGGAGAACATCGTGCCGCGGAGGGCGGCTAGGTTCTTCTTCGTCGCCGCGCCAGTTCTTGCCCTCGTCACGTCGCTAATGGTGTTTCTCTACATGCCGGCGGGCCCGTTTCCCGCCGTGCTGGGCACGGAGGGCGACATGGTGCTGGTGATATACCTGCTGGCGATGAGCGGCCTCTTCTTGGCGATAGGCGGCTTCGCGTCAGGGAACCCCATAGCCTCGATAGGCGGCCAGCGCGAGATAACCCTGATGATGAGCTACGAGTTCCCCCTTGCCGTGGTGGTCTCGACCCTCGCCTGGGTGGCCTACCGCACCGGCATGCCTGGGGCGCCGTTCAGCCTTGAGACGTTCGTGGCCACGTCCGTGTGGAGCGTCGTTAGCAAGACGGGGCTCTTCGGGCTGCTGTGCCTGTTCGCGTCGCTCGTGATGGTCGTGCCCGGCGAGACCGGCAAGGGCCCCATGGACATCCCAGAGGCCAAGACCGAGATACTCGACGGCATCATAATCGAGTACAGCGGCGTGAACTTAGCGATGCTCAAGGTCGTCTTCGCGCTGAGGTCGTTCGCTCTGTCTGTGTTCATAACGAGCCTGTTCGTGCCCCTGTCGTTCGAGGGGATGTTCGGGTTCGGCGGGTTTTTCGTCGATATGCTCGACTTCGTGTTTTTCTGGGTTAAGGTCTTCGTTGTGCAGATGCTGTTCGTGACCCTGATGAGGACGGCCTTCGGGCGGTTCAAGATTCAGCAGGCGTCGCGGTTCTACATAACGAGGGTCGCGGGTCTGTCGGTGGCGGGGATGATCCTGCTGTCGATCGACGTTTTGTGCAGATAAGGAGTCGAGGGACTATGATAAGCCGCGTTATGCCTCAGCTGCTGCGCAGTCTTTTTTCGCGCGCGTTCGTGAACCCGTTTCCGGCGGCGAACATGCCCTCGTCGATGACGGAGGCCATGAGCAACCCCGAGCTGCTGAACCCGTACCTGCCGGTGGGCGCGCGCTTCCGTGGCCGCCTGAACTACGACAGGGCGAAGTGCATAGGCTGCCGCCTGTGCGTCAGGGTCTGCCCTGCCCATGCCACGGACTACCAGGCGGAGGAGAAGAAGATCATCATACACAACGACCGCTGCTGCTTCTGCGCCCAGTGCACGGAGGTCTGCCCAGTGAAGTGCCTGACCATGTCGAAGGAGTTTATGATCTCGTCCTACGACAGGAAGGCAAACGTAGTGAAAGACAGCGGATCAGTCGGCGCTGCACCGCCGGCCGCAAAGCCGGCAGCTTAGGACGCTGTTTTTTAATTTTCCTAAAAGGACGTGTTTTCATTGTCGGATGTTGGTGCTTCGGGCGGAGGGACGCCCAAGGCGAAGAGATTTCGGTTGCCTCACGCCGTGGCCTTTTTGGTCATCATGGTGCTGATCGTGATCGGAATGACGTGGGTTCTGCCAGCCGGACAGTACGAGCGGACCACCGTCACCCTGCCCAGCGGGGTGAAGCAGGTTCGCGTCGTGTCTGGCACCTACCACGAGGTCGACCCGGCGCCTCAGGCCGTGTGGAAGGTCATTCCCGACCTGGTCAAGGGCTTCGACCAGTCGGCCAGTATGATCTTCATGGTCTTTTTCTGCGGCGGCGCGGTCTACATCCTCGAACAGACCGGCACGGTGAGGGTGTTTTTCCAGCGGCTCATCAAGCGCGTGGCCGGGCGGGAGCACTGGGCTATCTTCGCCGTGATGTTCATCATGTCGATGGGCGGTGCCACGGGGGCGTTCGCCAACAACGTCATAGCTCTGCTTCCCTTAGGCATACTGCTAGCGCGAGGCATGGGCTTCGACAACGCGGTTGGGTTCGGCATGATATACCTCGGAGCCTACTCCGGCTTCAACGTCGGATGGGCTAACGTCTTCACCATCGGCATCGCTCAGGGCATCGCGGAGATACCGGAGCTGTCGGGTATGTTCGTCCGAGTCATATTCCACATCGTGAACTTCGCCATGTCCTACTGGCTCGTCGCGCACTACGCGGCGCAGGTGCGCAAGGACCCTTACGCGAGCCTCAACTACGAGGAGGGTATGGGCCTCAGCGAGTTCATGGGCGAGGAGAAGGGCGGCGACGTCGACGAGAAGTCGGCGCTGCGCCACATCATATGCGGTGTCATCACGCTGCTGGGCTTCGTCGGCATCGTGTGGGGGTCGGCGCAGTGGGGCTGGAGCATACCTGAGTACTCGGCCATCTTCCTTACCATAGCGATACTCTGCGGGCTGTTCGGCGGCCTCGGCGTCAGCGGAACGACCGTCGCGTTCCTGAAGGGCTGCGGCAGCATCGTGGCCGGAGCGTTCGTCATCGGCATAGCCCGTGCAATTTCCATCGTTATGAGCGACGGAAAGATAATAGACACGGTGGTCTACCACCTTTCCCAGCCCATATCGCACTACGGCCCTGTGGTAGGAGCCAGCCTGATGTTCTACGCGAACGCCCTGATCAACTTCTTCATCCCGTCCGGCTCTGGTCAGGCCGTCGCGGTCATGCCGCTGATGGTGCCGCTCGCCGACATATCCGGCATAACGAGGCAGGTAGCAGTGCAGGCGTTCCAGTTCGGCGACGGGTTCTCGAACTGCATAGTCCCGACGTCCGGCGTCCTGATGAGCGTGCTGGCCATGTCCGGCATCCCCTACGGCAAGTACGTGAAGTGGTTCGCGCCGTTCCTGCTACTTCAGATAATTCTGGCCAGCATCGCTCTGACCGTGCTGCAGATGTACGGCTGGAGCTAGAGCAGTAAAACACCAACGGCGCGGGGCCTCCGCGCCGTTTTTTGCTGCCTTAGCCCATTAAAAAAGCCCGGGGGCAGGAGCTGCCTACTCCCACCCCCGGGCGCCCAGTTGTTGGCGAGTTGCGGGTCGCACACCCGCGACACCACGGTGCCATAGCGGCCATCACGACGCATCCTCCCCTCTGTAACGGCAAACCTGACAGTACCTCAGGTTGCTTATCGCCTCCGTCAATGCCGCGATCTTG
>JAISUL010000034.1 GCA_031272145.1 Synergistaceae bacterium | reverse complement strand
TTCGCTCCGGCAACGGCGCCCAATAGCTTCCTACCGCTCCAGCGCGGGTCGCCGTACTGACGCGCGAGCTTCATCCGATTGACGTGCCCGTCGACGTCCTGCACCGTCAGGTTGGCCTTGATCTCCGTGACGATGACCACGTCGGCGTTCTCCAGCAGGAAGTCGATCTCGGCGACGCTCCTGCTGTGCTCGTCGAAAAGAATTCGGCGGGACTCGCCGTCGCATAAGAAGTTGTACCCCAGCTCCTCGAACTTCTCGCTAAGGTTCGAGCATATATCCCGCTCGATCAAGTCCCCAAAGCGGTTGCCCAGATCGCCGAGCTGCTTGTTAAGCCTGGCCATGCGCTTCTCCTCGGCGCGCTTGCGCTCCTCGTCGGCACGCTTGTACTTGGCGTCCAGTCGCTTGTTCTCGGCGTCCAGTCGCTTGTTCTCGGCGTCAAGGCGCTTGTTCTCGGCGTCAAGGCGCTTGCACTCGGCGTCAAGGCGCTTGCACTCCTCGTCCAGAAGGCGCATCCTCTCCGCGTGCTCGGCATCACGACGCTTGTCTTCCTCGTCCAGAAGACGCATCTTCTCCATGTGCTCGGCGTCCTTGCGAGACGTCTCCTCCAGCGTCTTCCGGATCTCGGCCATGGCCTTCCGAGTCCTCTCCAACTCCGTGTCCGTATCTCGGGTCTTCCGGCGAAGCTCCTCGACCGTGGACATCGAGGCGTAGCCCAATAGCTCTCCCATCATACTAACCTCCTCACCACTCAGGCGACTTCGGCTGGGGGGCTTCGATCCTGGACGCGTTTCTGGTCTGAAATATCACGTAGAAGCCCTTCTCCCTCGCGTAGCTCCGCACCGCCCTGCTCACGTGCACGCCGGCAACGGCACCCAAGAGCTTCTTCTCGCTCCAGCGCGAGCCGCCGTCCGGCATCTCTCCCATCTTAGTCACCCTCCTTTTAATTATACTCGCGCCGGTGCCAGCGCCGCCTACGCCGCGCTCAGCAGCTTCGCCGTGTACTCGTGCCTTGGATTGGCCACGACGTCCTCGGTGCGGCCGCTCTCCACGATCTCGCCGTCCTTCATAACCGCTAAGACGTCGCAGCACTCCGAGGCCAACGGCAGGTCATGCGTCACCAGCAGCATGCCCATGCCTCGCTCGCGGGCGGCGGCTGTCATCACGTCCAGAACCTCCCTTTGAGTTATGACGTCAAGAGCGGTGGTCGGCTCGTCGGCCAAAAGAAACGCAGGGTCGCAGGAGAGGGCGACGGCCAGAGCGGCCCTCTGCTTCTGGCCGCCGGACAGCTCGTGGGGACGGCGCGAGGCGAAGGACGCGGCAAGCCCGACCGACTCCAGCAGGCAGCCGGCGCGGCGGTCGGCCTCAGCCCCCCTCATGCCCATATGAACCTCCAAAACCTCCGTGATGTGCCTGCCTACGGTCAGGTGCGGCGTGAACGAATTCATGGCGCCCTGAGGCACCAGAGCCGCGACGCGCTGGCGCCACCTGTTGAGAGCGTCGGGGCCGAACTTCAAGACGTCCTCGCCATCGCAAAGCACCTCGCCCTCGACCAACGTGCCAGGCGGCAGGAGCCGCGGGATGGCCATAAGCGCGCTCGTCTTGCCGCTGCCGGACTCGCCTATCAGCCCAAGCACGCCCCCGCGCCGAAGCAAAAACGAACAGCCCCGCACAGCAAGAATATTTACTTGCCCTTGCCCTTGCCCTTGCCCTCGCCCTCGCCCTTGCCCTTGCCCCGGCTCCAGTCCTGGCCATTTTCCTACTCGATACGCCACGCTCAGAGAGCGGACTTCTATGGACGCTGGGCCGGGGCCAGTGAAACTACTGGGAACATCTCTTCCATTAAATGGTTCAGACACTCTCGCGCCTCCAGCAATTTTTCCTGAGGAAACCTCTCGAACGGCACCCCTGCCTCCTCGCGCAGGCGAACCG
Source organism: Synergistaceae bacterium (assembly GCA_031272145.1). Classification (GTDB taxonomy): domain Bacteria; phylum Synergistota; class Synergistia; order Synergistales; family Aminobacteriaceae; genus JAISUL01. The sequence goes on along the minus strand of JAISUL010000034.1, from coordinate 11,001 downwards.
CCAGCGGGTCGGGGTAGGAACGCATGTAGACCGTCCGCGCAATGCCGGCGTTGAGCAGGGACTTCGTGCAGAGCGAGCATGGCTCGTCGGTGCAGTAGACCGTCGCGCCGTCCGTGGCTATGCCCATGCGGGCGGCCTGAACTATCGCGTTGTTCTCGGCGTGAGACCCCCGGCACATCTCGTGCCTCTCGCCGGAGGGCACCCCCTCCCGCAGGCAGACCCCCATGTCCATGCAGTTGGGCGTGCCGCGCGGGGCGCCGTTGTACCCGGTGCTCACGATCTGGCGGTCGCGGGCCAACACGGCGCCGACCCTCCGCCTGAGGCACGTGCTCCTCAGCGACGCCATCATCGCTATCGACATAAAGTAAACGTCCCAGTCGGGACGCGGCAAAAAAGTCAAAATCATCACCTCTCGGAAAAGAGCGGGTCGAGAGCGGAGCACATCATCGGGCCTAGCTCCGACGCGGCGCCAAACTCGACGCGCTTCGGCTCGTTGAACGCCACGTCCAGGGACTCAAGCATGGCCAGCACCCTTTTGTCCGAGGACGCCAGCGGAATCGGAAAGCCCAGAAAATCGGAAAGAAAGTCCCTCATTATCCCCCTCTGTCCCCTGCCGAGCCAGAACTTCACGCAGTCGCCGAGGTTCTCCAGGCTTTCCGGGCCGCCGCGCACGACGTCGGCGAGGGCGTCGAGCTTCGCGTTGTCCTCCGCCGTGAAGTTCGGGGCAAAGTAGGCCTCTATGCCGCCCCTGCGCTCGAAGGCCGCCTCCGCGTCTATCGCCATCGCGTACTCCAGGGCGAAGGCGGCCGTCCGATACTCGCGCGACGGAACTGACCCGGCGGGGAACGGACACAGGGCTGCCTTGTTCTCGACTCGGTACTCCTTGCCCGCGACGCCAAGGCTCGGCACGACCAAAAAACCCTCGACGCGCGCCGTCTCGTCTATCCTCCGGCGGCTCGCGGCGTTCAGCACTCCAAACTCGTTCACCTCGGCCCTGATCACCTCAGCAAGCTCCCCAAGCGTCGTCACAGCGTAGACCGAAGCCTCGGCCTTTTGGCCGTCCTCCGCGCCGGTCAGCTGCTCGAAGAACAGCACCAAGTCCGGCTTGTCCTCAACGATCTTCGCGACCTCGTCCGGCTCGACCAGAAAGTCCTTCCACACCTCCACCAGCGTGTCGAAGTCCCTCGTGTCCTTGAAGAAGTCGGGAAGCTCCGCGATGCCGCCCGACGCCCCCTTGTCCTTGGCGATGGACGGGTTCGACGGGGCGTAGGCGACGAAGATCGAGGTCTTGGGGACGGCAAGAATTGTTCCCCCGGCGCACTTCGACTTGTACAAAAGCGAGAAGCGCTCCAAGGCCTCGTCCTGGTTGGCCGAGGGGGGCAGGCGATCGTCGCCGAAGGGGTTCGACCGCATCAAAGTGAAGGCTATTATCGACGGAAGCGGAAGGCGGGCATCGGCGTAAGGACGCAGAAGCAGCGTCAGTATCTCGCGCGGCAGGGCGGGAAGGGGGCGCCCGAACGCCAGCAGGCTCTCCTCCGGCAGCCAGTTCTTCGCCGCCGCCCACGTAGCGAAGCTGATCACGCTGCGCCTCAGGGTCTCCCAGCGGAGCAGAGGAAGCAGCCGAAACAGCTCGCCCACGCACATGGCCGTGTCCAGCCTGTCGACCAGAAGCCTCCGCTCAATGCCGAACAGCCATAATAGCGGATAGCGCGCGTGAGACGGAGGGCTTATCCTCCCCCCAGCGAGCCACAACAGGTACTCGCCCCTCTGAGCCGGAGTAAGGTTTAGGTACGAGAGAGTGGCAGGATCGTCGGGGCCCTTGTCCGAAGAGTTTTCTTTGCTATCGCTCCCGCTCTGGCTTTGCCCCTCGCCTTGCTCGGCTGCGCTCTCGCTCTGGCCTTCTGCTCCTACTTGGGCATCACTACTACTGCTGCTTCCAGGGAACTCAACTGGGAGGGAGAGGTCGATGCATGATGGCTCGGAGATCGTGCTCACGCTCTCCGACCAGTAGGTCACGGCGCCGCTTATCGTCATGCCTGCGACCGTGATCTTGCCGTTCTTGCCGCACCAGCGCAGCAGGGACGGGTTGTGCTTCTCCTTCTCCTCGTTGGCGCCCAGCGCGTAAGGCGAGGCCTCCGACGCCGGGAGGCTCGCGTAAGTCGCGCCGGTCAGGTCGCCCGGCGTCGTGATCGGCGCGGCGGCTAGGGTGGGCTTGAGCTCCTCCGCCTTGGCCGGAGCAGGAGAGGGGGAGGGAGGCGAAGGAGGCGAGGGAGGCGCGGCGCTGCCGTCGGGATGGGGCGCCTGCTTTTCGTCGGGCGCCGCCGTGTCCGCGGCCGCCAGCTGCTCCTGCTCCTTAGCCGTCCCGACGCCGCGCGTGCGCTGAACGACGACCGAGACGACTATTACGGCCACAAGCCCAAGCACCAGATAGATCACAGGGCGTCCCCCCTGTCTAGCGATCCGCTCTCGAAAGAAGCTCCTCGCCCTTCGCGAGGCGGTCGACGTTGTTCTGTATGAACTCGAATATGCCTTTGAGCGACTCGTCCGTGTTGCCGCCCACGTGGGGGGTCAGAGTCACGGACTTGTGCGTGAGGAGGGGGTTGTCCGGGCGCGTGGGCTCGGCCTCAAGGACGTCGAGTCCGGCCCCGGCGATTGTCTCATCGTTCAGGGCGCTTATGAGGTCATCCTCGCGAACCAGAGCGCCGCGCGCGACGTTGATGAAAAACGCGTCCCTGTCCATCGAGCGGAAAAAGTCCATGTTGAAAATACCCCTCGTGTCGTCGTTCAAGGCAAGGGCGGAGACAACGAAGCGGCAGCCGGCGACGGCCTCCCGCAGCTTCGTTATGGGGAAAAACTCCGCGACGCCCATCTCGGCCAGACGGTCGCGCGACGGGGTGCTCCTGTTGACGCCCCGGACGGTCATGCCCAGCGCGGCGAGGCGCTCGGTTATCGTCCTTCCGAGGTTGCCCAGGCCGACGACGCAGACCTTCTTCCGCCAGAGCGACACGCCGCGGGGGGAGAACACGCGCCCCTTCAGCACGTTCTCGCGGGCGAAGGCGTACTTGCGCCCAAGCAGCAGCATGTGCAGAAGGGCTATCTCGGCCACTCCCTCGGCGTTGCCCGTGCCGCGCGACGGCGTGTTGCACACCGCCACTCCGAGCTCGCGGCACAGGTCGAAGTTAATCCCGTCGAGCCCGGCCCCCCACTGCTGAAGCAGGCGCAGCTTCTTGTCGCTCCGGATGACCTCGTTCGTCGCTACTATGCCCGGCCTTGTGACCAGCACATCGGCCCCGGCGATCTTCTCCGCTATGTCGCCCTCGTCCGCCAAACAGTACTCGTGAAGCGGCGCCCCGGCAGCGTCGCGGTGAAGCCATGGCTTCATCGTCTCGTACATCTTGCCCAGCTCTTTGGAATAAAGAACGACCTTCAACTGTCAGCGCCTCCAATATAGAGATTTGGAAAAATCAGCTTTGGTATTTTTCTTAGCCGATCTGCTCGAACACATCGTCGAGAAGCTGAACCCTCGTGACGATCTGCGACAGCTCGGCTGATATGCTGGACTGAAAGCCCCATAGCTCCGTCTCCCAGCCCTCTTCATAGGCGCTGCGGATGAGGGGGACGAAGTCCCTGTCCCCGGACAGCAGCTTCAGAACGGCAGGGCGGGGGTGCTTGTAGATGACCTTGAGCCCGCTCGCGGTGATCTCGGTGTCGACCACCTTCTCCTCGCCGGTTACGCGGCTGCGCTCGTAGGTTTTGACGCTGAATCCCTGAGACCTGGCGGCCTCCCATAGCGAGTCGTTCGGCGGCGGGGTCGAGCCGACGAGTATCGCGTTGATGATCTTGTGGCCGTTCGCGACCTGCTTCAGCAGCGAGCCAAAGTCGACCCTCCACGACCAGTCCACGCTAACGCCCTTGCGCGACGCAGACAGCTTTCTGCCTTCGATGAAGATGTTCGAGTTGTCCACCAGAATGAGGCACTCGCTCATCTCGGACATTGCGGTTCACTCCTTTCTTCTGTATTTTACATATTCTACTCCTTCCGGTCGAGCACCGCCACGGTCTCGACGTGCATTGTCTGGGGGAACATGTCGAAGGCGCGGACGGACTTGAGCTCGTAGCCCTCCGAGAGGATCTTTGCATCCCTCGCAAGCGTCGCGGGGTTGCACGAAACGTACACGACGCGGCGCGGAGCGGCAGTAAGAATATTATCCAGCAGCGAGCGCTCGCAGCCGGCGCGCGGCGGGTCCAGAACCACAGCGTCGAACGAGGGGGAGAGCTCGGCCTGCTCGGCCCTGCCCTTTAGACAGGTCACGTTGCCCACGCCGTTCCGCCTCATGTTGGCCTCGGCCATGCCGACCGCCGCCTCCCACTCCTCCACGCTCACGACCTCGCTGGCCGACCGCGCCAGATAGCAGGTCAGAGCCCCGACGCCGCTGTATAGCTCGAGGACACGCCCCCCGACCTCACGGGCAACGAAGGCGTAAAGCCGCGCCGCCTGCTCCGTGTTCACCTGAAGGAACGACGCCGTGTCGCACGCCAAAGTAAAGCCATCGGGATAGCGCTCCTCGAAGACGCCGCTGCCGGTCACTGCCTCCGTGCGGCGGCCTAGGATCACGTTGCCAGCGCTCGCGTTGTGGTTCAGTGTGAACGTCGTCAGGCCCAGCCCGCCGAGAACTCCGGCCAGGCGCGCCACGTCCTTCATGCCCTTCGCGTTCAGACGCTCCCCGACCACCAGCGAGGCCAGAGCGCTGTCAGCCCCGGCCCTCAGGACTAAGTGGCGGAGCGCCCCGGCGTGGCTGCGCTCGTCGTACACGGGCAGGTCGGGGAGAGACTTCTGCGCGGCGGCGAACATGCGCTCGATGGGCTCGGCGTTGACCGGGCAGCCCGGCAGGGGCACCACCCGATGGCTCCCCGCCGCGTAAAACCCGGCCGTCGGCCTCCCCCTGACCTTCCCTATGGGAAAGGACGCCTTGTTGCGGTAGTTCCACTGCCTCGGGCTCGCCTCGCACTCAACGTTGCCGCGAACAGAGCGGTCGCGGAAACCTCCCAGACGCTCTAGCGCGTCCTCGACTATTGAGGCCTTGATCTCAAGCTGGAGCGAGTACTCGGCGTGCTGAAGCCAGCAGCCCCCGCAAATCTTGAAGACCTTGCACCGAGGCGCGACCCGCCGCGGGTTTTTTTCCTTGCCCTTACCCTCGACCACGCGGACGAGCCGCGCCAGGGAGAAGTCCTTCTTGCGGGACGTCACCTCGGCCTCCACGGTCTCGCCAGGAAGAACAGCGCCACTGACAAAGACAACGCTCCCGTCCTGGGAGCGGGCCATTCCGCTGCCCGCGTCGGTTATCCTCTCTATGAGCAGCTCCATGCCGTGCTCAGCGCTTGCCAGTCCGGCTGCGCCCCATGCGCACGCCAATGGCGAGGGCGAGAGCGTAGGCCAGCGCGTAGCCAAGGGCAGACGTGGCGCTGCACCCGCCGCCGCCTTTGCGCCCCACGTTGCCGCCGTTGCCGTCGTCATTGTTGTCTGATCCATGCAGAAGCCACATCGTGCCCTCGATAGTGCCGTCCGCCGCGCCGTCCGCCACGGTCAGCACTCCTTCGTTCATCTTCACGCCCCCGACCGACGCGGCGATATTTTTTGCCTCGGCCTCGCTCTGTACGGGCTGGACGTCGGCAAGGAAGACCTCCAGCGCGACGGTTATGTCGTCCTCACCGGTCTTGTTCCAGAACAGGGCGCTTTCCTTCTGCGCGTCCGACGCCCTGACGCCGCCCGCCGCCCCGTCCGCGTTCACCACCGGCACAGTGACGCCGTCGGCACCAGTGAAGCCGATGTTCAGGGTCTTGAACAGCGTGACATCCGGCACGCCCTCCACGTCGCGGCCAAGCAGCTTGCTAAGCTCGCTCTTGGTCAACGTCCATGAGAACTTCATGGGCAGCACCGCCCCTCCGGCCTTCGACTGCATGATCACCTTGACCTGCAGGCCCGGCTTAATCGCCTTAATTGCCGTCCAGCCGCTGGCACTGGCGTCGCTGGACGCGAGATCGCCGGTCGGCACGGCCTTGAACGGAGAGAGGTTGTAGTTTGTCAGCTCGACCACCTCTGGCGTGACGCCGTAAACGCTGCGGAAACCAGTGTTGAACCTCGACGTCATCTTCTCGTAGGCGCCGTCGATCATGAACTCCAGGGACTCGCCGTAGCCGGAGTACTTCAAGAAGTCGTTGAACTTCTCTATGTCGACCACGACCGCCGGCGGCTCCTCGTACTCCTCGTCCGGCTTGACCACAAGCACGCGCGACGCCACGGCAGGCTGGCCGTTCGCCTTGAGCTCGACGCTGGTCACCACGATGGTCGTCGAGCCGACGCCGATCGATTTCAACAGGCCGTTCTGATCAATGGTCGCCACGGCGGGGTTCGTGCTGCTCCAAATGACCTCCTGCGAGATGCCTGCCTCGGTGGGGAAGACCGTCGCCACCAGTATGCACTCCTGGCCGATCTTCGACATCCTGTCCGGGATGCCGCCCATCTTGACGGACGTGACCTGCCCGCCGGGCTCGAAGCCAGCGCCCTCCGCCGGCCAAAGCTCCACCGCCCCGATGTCGAACTGCCCCGTCTCGTTGCCGCTCGCCGGAGGCTGCGGACGCGGAACCCCCCTCTCATCTATATAGGGAGGCGTCATCATAAGCTGGCCCTGACGCGCCGGTATCTGGTTCACCGCGGCGTTCTGCGAGTCGTTCGCGTTCGGCAGAACGGTCAGTAGGTAATAGGGGCCTTTGCCGTCCAGGTCCGTGCCCACGCCGATGTCAAGCGAGGCAAGGGGCAGGTCGGGATCGAAGTAGTTTGCCCTCAGGACGTTGCTGCCGGTCGGGAACATCTCGTCCTGCCCGAGGGACTCGATGTCGTAGGCCTTGGCCCCCTGCACGAGCCCGTCCGAAGCCCAGGTGTACACGGTCGGGGTGAAGGGGCTGATCACGGAGATTATTCCGTAAGTCCCTATGCGGTTGTAGCCGTAGGTCATCAGAGTCACGTTCTCGCTGCGGAAGATGTCGTTTCCGTAAGGGGCCGAGTTGCCCACGACGGCCGTGGCTGCCATAGTGAACGACTGGTTTGCGCCCTTGTCTATGTAGATGCCGCCCCCCAGCCCGTAGTGGATGCTGCTCGGCGACACGGCGTTCTTGTCCGTGATCGTGCAGAAGTACACCTCGCTCCTGCCGCTGAGATAAAGCGCCCCCCCTATGCACGTGGCGTGCATGGAGTAGACCTGGTTACGGGTGAAGGTGCAGTTGATGAACCGAACGCCCTTGTCCCCCTTGGTCACGGCCATCACGGCTCCGCCCTCAATGGCCGGCTCGCCGCCGTTGATCGTGACCATGGCGTCGGCCTTGTTCGGCTCGCGCTGGAGATACGCCGTGTTCTCGGTGAACGTGCAGCGGTTGAACGTGCCGTTGCCCTGCCCCGCGAAGTACACTGCGCCGCCGCCGTTGTCCGTGTCGTTGACCTGGTTGGCCGTCAGCATGGAGAAGCTGACCTCGACGGTGGAGGCCGAGCTCTCGCCGACGTATATGGCCCCGCCCTTGTCCGCCGCCGAGTTGCTCAGGAACATGCTGCGGTCGAGCAGGTTAGTCCCGTTGCCGCTGAACCGCACGTCGACGGCTCCGCCGTACTCGCGGGCCTGGTTGTTCTCGAAGGTGCACTCCCCCAAAGTTATAAGCCCAGCCGAGGACAGAGCTCCGCCGGCCTGGCCCTGCGGGACTGGCGTGCCCAGGCCGCAGGTGTTGGCGTAGAAGAAGTTCTGGTGCAGCGTGACGCTTCCCGCGACAGTACTGGTGTATATCGCGCCTCCGCTGCCGGTGCTGGCGACGTTGTTGCGGAGTTCGCCGCGTTCGATGTAGACCGCGCCGGTGGAGTAGAGCGCCCCGCCGGAGTTGGCCGCGCTGTTGCTGGTGAACCAAGCGGTCGGCGTCCCGTATATGGGCTTATTGAACGTAAACGCCGCGACGCGGGCCGCGCCTCCGTCCCCGTTGGTCGCGATATTATTCGAGAAGGTCGCGTCCGTCCCCTCGAACGCCACGCCGACCGTGTTGTTGTATATGGCCCCGCCGGAGTTTGCCGCCGTGTTTCTATCGAACGTGACGCGGCCAGTCCTCTCAAACCTTATCCCGGCCTGAGCATAGACGGCCCCTCCGTCTCCGAAGATTGCGCTGTTCTCCGAGAAGTCCGCGGTGACGCCTATGAACCTCAGGTAAGCCGACGCCATATCGCTGTATATGGCCCCGCCGGCGTTGGCCGTGTTCTCGCTGAAGCTGAGCGTGCCTCCGTTGAACTTGATCCTGTCGCCCGCGGCTTGGGCCAGATATATCGCGCCGCCGTTCCCGTTCGTTACGCTGTTCCTGCTGAACTTGCCGCTCTGGAACGTAACGTCGATGTTGTTCGCTATGTGGATGGCGCCGCCGCTGTTCGTCGCCTTATTTTCCTCGAACTCGCTGCTGACTATGTTCAGCGTAGGCGACCCGCCCTCGGCGTATATTGCCCCGCCTTTGACCGCGTTGTTGCCCGTGAACTTCGCGCCGTCTATGCTCAGCCACCCAATGCTGCTCAGCTTTATAGCTCCGCCGACGCCAGTGTCGCCTGCAAGATCCTTTCCGTTCTGCTGGAAACTCACGGTTCCCTTGACGTAAACGGTGCCGCTGCTTATATCGACTGCCCCAAGGCTGTTGTCCTTGAAGGTGGTGATGTTGGTGGTGGTGAAATTAACAGTCCCGCCGCTCACGTCAAGCGCCCGGCAGCCCACGCTGCCGCTGAAGGTGGTAGTCCCGTTGAAGTTCACCCCTTCGGGGGTAGTCGCCTTAATATAGACGCTGCCCTTCGAGCCGGAGATGGCGCTGTTCGTGGTGAAATCCGCCGTGCCGTTGAAATAGACCTTCCCGTTCTCGACATACATGGCTCCGCCGGTGTTGTTGGAGAACACAGCGTAGGAGTTTTCTTTAAATGTAACGCTCCCGCTTCTCACGATGATCGCACCGCCAGCTTTGTTGCTGAAGTTGTTGTCTGGGCCGTCAACATTGACGTTCCCTGTCATAAGCTCAATCGCTGTGTTAGGCACGTACGAAGAGTCGAAGTAGCAGTGCCTGAGATTGGCCGTACCGCCATTAACGAGAAGGCCAATTTGGCCGCGGAAACTCACAGCGTTAAACTCCACTTCGCCGGCGAGCAAGTTTATGCCGCTGGAGTCGCCTGTCACGCCAAGCTCGCCGTAGTCGAAGACGCAGCCGGAGGCATTCGCGTATAGATTTGTGCCGACATAAGTCCATGAGTCTGTTATGTAGCACTTGTCAAAGTGGGCGTTGTCGCCATTCACCCATATGCTGGGCGTTTTGCCTTCTATTCCGCGCATATCCAGCCTCACGGCGAGCTCGACGTTGCTCCCATTAACGGTCAGCGACGGCGTCGCGACCGTCCACGTACCAGAGATGAATTTCAAATTATCCTGGTTAATTGTGATGCCATTGACTGCGTCGAGAATATCGCGCGTGACGGTGATCTTAGTGCAGCTAGAATCACTCAAAGCGCGGTACAGGTCAGGCGACGACTCCACATTGTTGTGCTCAGTCGCGTGCGCTGGTGCGCACGCGGATAGGAGCGTTGTGGTTAGGACTACCAACGCTAGAATCAGCGATTTTTTCATACCCGGTCACCTCCGTAGAGTCTTGCGGACAAAGAACAGCGCAGCCAAGGCAACCGCCATGGCGAAAGCCATGAACACGCCGCCCACGGAGCAGCCCCCGCCCTTGCTGCTCTCGCCTTTGACGTCGGTCTTGACGTACTTGGCCGGGGCCGCGAAAAACGTCATGTCCCAGCGATCGTTGGCGCTGCCGTCCCTCACCACTATGTACGTGTTGCGCGTGGGGGCCGTGCTCTCGTCCTCGACCAGGCGGATCGTCTCGCCGCCTCCGTCCGTCAGGAGCACTATGAACTGCACCGTGATCAGCTCCTTCTCCTCGTCCAGAAATACCTTCATGACCCGGTCGACAAGATACTGGTCGCCGGTCTTATCGACCTGCTCCTGAAGGTACTCGTTCAGGTCTAGGTTGCTCCCGTCGGCGGCGCGGAGGAACACCCCGAACAGGCCGCTGAACAGGCTCTTGATGTCGCCGGCCTCGCGCCACCTCTCAAGCAGCTCGTCCCACCTGCGGCCAACTAGCTGGTTCGTCCTCGGCAGGTTCATCGTCACGTGCACCGGGAGCATGCCGCCGCCTCGCACACGGGACGGCATCCTTGCGTTGATCGCGAAGGACGATATGACGTCGCCGGCTATATATTTGTAGCTCACAGCGCCGGACATCACCCCGTCGGCCACCTCAGGCATGACGGCTGTGCCGACGTCGACCGCCTCTCCGGCCTTGTTCAGGAAGTCGGGGCCGGCCTGGAGCAGCTTGAAGCCCGACACGGAGTACTTGACCGGCTTGGACTCGTCCGCCTCCGTGCCGAGGTCTAGGCCAAATATAGATCGGTGCTGCATCGTGAGCGTCTTCCAGCCGGCCGGGTTGTCGTTGTTGTTGACCGTGGGGTCGACCGGGTACATGCGCAGGGTGTCCTTCCGGCCCGAGATGACGCTGAACGTGTGGTCGTATATCGTGAGCAGGCCAGGCGCGATGTGGCTCAGGTCGTAGAGCTTGAGGCGGCTCGGCAGGTCCTCGTTGCCGGTTCTCGGCACGTCGAACGCCCACTGGGGCTCCGGCCTCTGCCAGTCGTAGCCGTCGTAGCGCTGTAGGGCGTACCTGACTCCGGTGTAGTTCGCTACCTCCGTGACCAGCCGGTAGCTCACCTTGTTCTTGTCCGGGTCGGGGTCGTCGACCGGGACGAATATCCACTCGTTGTCCGTGCCGACGGTCTTGTCGTCCACCACGTTCCAGGTGAAGCGGTCGTATGCGACTATGCCGCCGGTCTTCTTGTCCCGTATGGTGGTTCGTATGAGGAGCGGGTTCTGCTCGGCGGTGCCGTCGCGC
>JAISUL010000006.1 GCA_031272145.1 Synergistaceae bacterium | reverse complement strand
ATGTCGGCTGGGATTATGAAGCTCACCCACGTGCTGCGGTTGAAAGGCGTCCTCAAAGACTCAGACGTCGCGTGTGTCCAAAGCGTCGTCACGTGAAACATCCACGCCGGGGGCATCGCCCCGTCGGCTAATCCAGTTTGGCCTCTCTTACTAACTCCTCAAGCCTCGCCCTCCGAGCGGGAAAACTGGCCGGCGTTAAGTCGCGCGTCCCGTCGAGCAGCGCTTCGGCGTAGAGTGCCTGAACCTTCGGGCCGTAGTGCACCGAGTCCCCGTAATTATCCAGATCGGCTATCTCGTCTATGTCCTGCATGTCCACGACTCTCGCGGAGCCGGCGCATCTTTCGACGAAAAACTCCTCGGCGTCCATAATGGCCTCGAAGTTCCCGTCCTTCACAGCGTCCCACCAGTACAGAACGGAGTACGGCGGAAACGCGAAGACCACGCTCTGCCCTTCGCGCCTCTCTCCTAGCACTCGGAATAGAAATGCATCTATGTTGCGTTTCATGCGCGCGGCAGACGCGGACGGGCGCTTCTTCTCGGCGGCGCGGTGCTTTGTGTAGTTCGCCAGCACCTTCTCCTTCGACGGGGTAAAGTCTCCCCCCCGGTCGTCCATCCTGTCGATGTTCACTCTGTCACTTACGTTCGCGTAACTCAATCCGGCGGCCAGGATTCCGCGCAGAGCCAAGTTCACTGGGATGAAGCGAAACCACACCTCGTACATCAGGCAGTAGCGCAGGTCGTTCAGCGCCCCATCCTCGTACATGAAGCGCGGCAGACGCCCCCACGGGTCGTCTAGGTCATAGTCGCCGTCGAAGCCGGTCACGTCGATGTTGATCATAATCACCTTCGCAGTGCCCCGCGCCTGAACCATCTCGTAGAATTTGAGCATCTCCGGCACGCTTATGCCGCCTAGGGAAAGCTTGATCGGCTCCATCCCCATCGCCCGCCTGAAGAACGCCATGTCGAAGTTCTGCGTCACTGACGAGCCGATGATGACGGCCTCGTAGTCCCGATGCCTTATTATTCCGGCGTTCATCAGGCTGCCGCGCCCCCAAAACCTCGGCCTGTCGTCGCAGCCGAAGCGTATCAGCGGATCATTGATACGCGCAGCCAGAGCGCATGCTACGGCCATCGCGAAGAACGCCGACAAAAAAACCGCTATCCACATTGTTCCTTTTCTATTAGCCGGCACTATTAATGCCCCCTAGAAGTTGAAGTAAATAAACGGGCTGGTCCGCGACATGCAGATGACGGCGAGCAGGAAAAGAAACGCCGTCAGTACCGCGCTACTCTTGCCCTTGCCAGCGGGGGAAAAATTCCGCGCCATCTCGTTGGAGTTCGGGCGGAGGAACACGACCGCGAAACATACTCCGAGCCACAGGGCGATGTTCGCGGCGCACAGGGGCAGCGGGAAGTTGATTATCCCGTCGAAGCCGACCTCGCGCAGCTGCCGGAAGTTCACGCCGGCAGCGCCGAACATGCCCCTGTACACCTTCGCCGCGACCTCGGTGCTCTCCGCCCGAAACAGCACCCAGAGCAGGTTCACGACAATAAACGTCCCGGCAACCCTGAGGGCGCCCGGCAGTTTCGCAAGGTGCCGCTCGAACAGCCTGTCGAGCACGGAGCACGCCCCGTGCAGGCCGCCCCAGAGCACGAACGTCCATGACGCGCCGTGCCAAAGCCCGCTGACCAGAAACGTCAGCAAGAGGTTCAGGCATGTCCGCACATGCCCGCGCCTGTTGCCGCCCAGCGGAACGTAGACGTCGGCGCCCAGAGCCCGCCCGAGCGTCATATGCCACCGGCGCCAGAACTCCGTGACGCTTTTCGACAGGTAGGGCGAGTCGAAGTTGGCCGGAAGCGCGACGTTGAACATGCGAGCCAGCCCGACGGCCATGTCGCTGTAGCCGCTGAAGTCAAAGTAAATCTGGAACGTGTAAGACAGCGACGCGACCCACGCGGCGGCCACGCCGAGTTCCGGCGACTGCAAGCCGGAGGTGTTGTAGCCGAACGCCGCTATGGAGAAGCCGTTGTCCGCAAAGACCGCGATGGTGTCCGCTATGACGAGCTTCTTGACGAGGCCGATCACGAAGACGTACAGGCCAAGCGCGGCGTTGTCGGCGTCGAACGCACCAGCCCGCCGGAACTGCGGCACCGTCTCCTCGTAAAGCACTATAGGCCCCGCCACGAGCTGCGGGAAAAACGTCACGAACAGACAGTAGTCAAGAAAGCAAAAATTCTCTCTCTCTCTCTCTCTCTCTCTCTCTCTCTCTTCTATATAGGCTCACGAGGAACGAGACCTGCTGGAACGTGAAGAAGCTGATCCCCAGCGGGAGCAGGACGTGCGGCAGGGCGAAGGAGGAGTTCGCGATGAGGTTCAGGTTCGAGACGAAGAAGTCGGCGTACTTGTAGTACCCCAGGAGCCCGAGGTTAAACGCCAGCCCGAAGAGCAGGCAGGGCTTGGCCAGGTTCGGGCGGCGCATGGAGGCACGGGCTGTGAGGTAGTTGACCGTCACGGAGAGGGTGATCAGGAAGAGGTACTCGACCCTGAACCATGAGTAAAAGAACAGCGACGCCGCGACCAGAAACGCCCGCTGCACGCTGGGCGTAGCAGCGAGCGCGAAGTAAGCCGTGATGGTCAGCGGTAGGAAAGCGAATACGAAAGCGTAGGACGAGAAGAGCAATAGGGCAGCCTCCTTTTTTAGCTCTGCTGAGCCCTATGAACGGTATGCTGCTCGGAGGACTCCCCCAGCGTACGCCCGTTTCGGACAGCGTGGTTTTGTTTTAGCAGCTCGTCGTAGCTGGTTACCGCACGGTATTCCACGTCCCCTTCACTGATGGCACTGAAGTGCTTGCGGGCGCAGTTGATTTTGGCTGCCTCGACGGCACGCAGGTCCATATCGGACGTACTGCCCTTCGTTTCGGCGACAACGTAAATATGCTTGGCCTTGCCCTCGTGGAACGCGATCGCCCAGTCGGGGCTGTACTGGCCGACGGGAGTGTCGATGTAATAAGTCCCCTTCGGCAGCTTCACGTAGACCTCGACGTCTTGCTCGTTGGCCTCAAGTGCGCTGGCAAAGTCGCGCTCGACGTTAGAATCGCAGATCACGTAATCGTAAAGGTGCCGCTTGGATTCGGATTTCATCGCGTTTACAGGCGATACCCTATTCTGCGGGTAAGGATCTGGAAAAGCGCTGTCGTCGAAGCCATCAGGCCCTTTGTTATAGGTGATATTCGCAATAACAAGCTTGGCCTCCTGTTCCTGTACGATCTTGGCGGCGCGGACGATGAACTCCTCCGGGTTGTGAGCGAACTGCTCAAACGTCGCCGGTTTAACGCCGCGCAAAATATCGGCCACGGCTTTTCGGGTCAACCCCGTCCCGGCCACGATTTTCCCCACGAGGTCGTAGCGAACGGAGCCGCTCGTTTCCAAACGGGCTTTCTCACGCGCTACACCGCCTTTAACAAAGCCATCACCCGAAAGAAGCTGACCTTTGGAGTCGATGGTATCCGCCTGCTCGCCACGTTCTATCTTGACACAAACCTCGGACACGTGTAGGTTAGCATCCAGTGCCTCGATCGAGTTCTTGACCAGCTCTGCCTCGTCAAAGCTGACGGAGTAGTAACTCTTGCCGCTGATGCGCGACCACAATTCCTTGAAGGCGCGGCTGTTCCGCTTGTCCTTGTTGAGGCGGTTCTCGACGGTGTTTTTACGGGCATCCTCCGGCTTGCCCGTGCGGGGGTCGTAAACGGAGTCAAGCACGTCGATGACGCCGTCGGCTTTGTCCTTCACGTTCTCCGACCATTCTAGAGCGCCGTTTTTCTTTGCCTCGTAATATTTATCGGTGAGCTCACCGTCATCATTCACGTAATCCTTTCTGACCAGGCTATTATAGATAGCTGTGGCAGCAGTCCCGCCGAACTTCTCAACGAACAGCTTCGGCTCGACCTTGATTGGGCGGTCTCCTACTGCCTCGGCGATCTCTTTCTGCAAGCCCTTGGCGAAACTGTCGTAGCTCTCGTTGGCTATGACGGTCAGGACGTTCACGTTGTGGATGTTGTCGCGGTTTTTTAGGGCGTTTTCGTCCATGCGCACGCCGTTTTCATCGACCGAGAGGCGCAGGCCGCGGCCTACCTCCTGCCGCTTGCGGACGTCGCTGCCGCTGCGCTTCAGCGTGCAGATTTGGAACACGTTCGGGTTGTCCCACCCCTCGCGCAGGGCGGAGTGGGAGAAGATAAACCGCACCGGCTCTTTGAGGCCAAGCAGGCGCTCCTTGTCCTTCATGATCAGGTCGTAGGCGTCCACGTCGTCGGAGGTACGCTCCTTCCTGTCGCCGATCTTGCTGTCGATCATGCGCTTGCTCTTTTTATCAATGGAGAAGTAGCCGGCGTGCGTCTGCTCGACGGCGAAGCGGTCAAGATAAACGCCGTACTCCGGCGTGAGGGACTGTCGTATGCCGCTGACGATGGCCTTGTACTCCTCCTCGAAAATCTCGGCGTAGGTGCCGCCAACGGCTTTGCCTGCCGAGTCATACTGCCTGTATTTCGCCACCTCGTCTATGAAAAACAGCGACAAGACCTTGATGCCCTTCGGATACAGCTGCTGCTCCCGCTCGATGTGCGACAGGATGGTCTCCCTTATCTGGATGCGGCGCAGCTGCTCATCGCTGACCGAGCCGATGACGTCGCCCGCGAAGAGCTTTTTGCCGTTCACGAACTCAACGGAGGAGTCCCGCCCGTCGATCCGCAGCACTGTATACCCGTCCTTGTACTCGTCGAGTTCGCCGGAGTGCTCAAACAGGCTGTAGCCCTCGCCGACATTCCTTAAGGCCTTGCGAATGCCTGAACTGCCCTTCATGTTAAACTCTATCGTCGCCGTGGGGCTGCCCTTGGAGAGGTTGATCCCCTGAACGTAGATGTAGCCCTCGGTGCTGCCCGAAACTGAGATGCCCTTGACGGCTATCTTCTTCACGAGCCGCTTGTTATAGGCGTCGAGCGCGTCGAGGCGGTAGATCATGTTGTACACGCTGTCCAGCTTGTGGGTCGCCGAGTAGCGCAGGGTCATCAGCGGTTTGAACTCCTTCAGGCGCTCCTTCGTAGCCGCACCCTCAACGGACTGGGGCTCGTCGATGATGAGTATCGGGTTAGTCTGAGCCAAGACGTCGATCGGGCGGCGGGAGCGGAACGAGTCCAGTTCCATATGGATGCGCCTGGCGCTCTCCCCGCGGGCGTTGAACGCTTGGCTGTTGATGATCATCGCGTTTATCTCGCTGTCAGAGGCAAAGTGGTCGATCCACGGCAGCTGGGCGGAGTTATAGATGAAGCAGCGGATTTTCTTGCCATACTCCTCCTTCGCGGAAAAATGCTCCTCCGTCATTTGGAACGACTTGTGCACGCCTTCACGGATGGCCACGCTCGGCACGACGATGATGAACTTGCTCCAGCCGTAATGCTTGTTGAGCTCGTACATAGTCTTGATATAGGTGTAGGTCTTGCCCACGCCGGTCTCCATCTCGATCGTGAGGTTGTATTTTACCTCTCCATCCCTCACAAGCGAGTCGGACGGCTTTATTTGTCCGCTGCGCTGAATGCTTCGGATATGCTCCAGCACCTCGTCGTCGCTGATGACGACTGGTGCGTTGCCCCCCGCTGCGAAAAGCCGTCCGCCAGAGCCTGGGTCTGTGATATAAGTCGGGCCGGAAAACGGCTGCCCAGCGAACACGTCGCAGACCGCCTTCGCCGCGTCCGCCTGAAAAGCCTGATCCTTGAACTGAAGCTTCATTCCGTGCCTCCCGGTGTTTGGCTCGCGACGCTCTCCAAGATCGCCGAAAGCGTAAACTCGATAAACGCGCCCGAATCGTTCGCCCTGCGAGCGGAGCTGATCGCCTCGTAGTACTGCTGCCTGTTTCGGTACAGCACCGACTCCATGGGGATCCACGCAAAGACGGGGTTCCACTTTGCGAGCACAAGCGTCTGCCAAAGCCGACCCATGCGCCCGTTGCCGTCGGCGAACGGGTGGATGGTCTCGATTTCATAGTGCAGCACCGCGCTTTTTAGTATAGGGTGCAGCTCGGACGCCCTAGCCCACCCGAACAAGTCCTCGACGAGTCCCGCGACAAACTGCGGACGAGCGCCGATGTGGACGACAACGTCACCGTCAAACACGCCGACGTCGCCGCTGCGGAACCTGCCGGACTCGGCTACAAGGCCCTGAGTCATAAGCGCATGCGCCATCAGGAAGTCCTTCACGGCATACGGGTCAAGAGTCATGATCGCGTCGTAGGCCTCGTAAGCGTTCTTGACCTCCTTGATCTCCGCCTGCCTGCCCGCCACGAGCTTGCCCTCGATGACGGCGGTTACCTCGCCGAGCGTGAGGGAGTTGCCCTCTATGGCCAGGGAGGAGTAGATCGTCCGCAGGCGGTTCTCGCGATGCAACCGGACGTCCCGCGTGAAGCCGGTGCCCAACTCAAGGCGGAGAGCGGCCTCCATAATTTTCGCCATGTAGTCGGCGGCCTTCAGCGTTATAGTATACGGCGGCGCCCCCATCATATCACCCTCACTTCCGTGTTCGGCGCACGGAGCTTGAAAATCTCCCACACGTTTATCTTCTCCGGCGAACTAGTGAAGCCGCTGTCGCGGAACACGGCACGGCGCGGCTGCCTCTTCGCTATCTCGTAGATCACCGCGGGGCTGACCCGCTCGTCGAAGCACGCGACGAGGTCGCCGCCGTTGTACGTGTGGACGGTGAAGCCGTCGATCGTCTCGCGGGTGTGAGGCCCAGACAGAGACAGCCCCCAGTCGAGCAGGCAGCCGAACAGCAAGTCCATGTCGGTGCGGTCGGCCTTAACGTTGCTGACCATGTCGGCTAGCATCTCCTGCGTATACTCGCTCGCCGCGTAATAGACGTCCTCCATGTTGGAGTCAGCAAGCTTTAAAACCCGAAATCCAACGTCTAGCCCGCGCCCGACCAGCCCGGCTTCGCCGAGTATCTTATCCCCAGCCCGGCGGATGCGCTCCTTGCCAATCTCGCAGATATTGGCATACCCCGCCTTAGCCGCCTCCGTACCCTCGGCACAGACCTCAGGCAGCTGCACCATAATAAACTTCCGCCGCCCGCCATCCTCGGCGTTCAGCTGCATAACCGCGTGAGCGGTCGTGGCCGAGCCAGAGAAAAAGTCCAGGACGAGATCGTTATTCTGTACGTTAGCAACTTGTAACAGCCTATACACCAGTTTTGATGGTTTGGGCGTATCGAACACGTTTTCAGGGAATAGAGCCTTCATCTCGTAACGGGCATTTTTATTATCGTCTGCAAATTCTCTTGTCCACCAAGTTTCAGGCGTAATACCGCCACGCACCTCAGACAGAAACTTTTTTTGCATCGGGCGCCCATTGCCGCTCGAACCAAATGTAATACGATTATCAGCCAACAACTCCGCATAGCGCTGTGGATTTACGATCCAACTACGACTCGCAGGCGGTCGGAATTCCTCGCCAGTGGGACTCGTGATCACATAGTCACACGATGCACTATATGTTCGTGCTGACAGGTCACTGGCTCTCCATAAACCACGTGGGTCGTTGTCCGGATTTTTAAATGCACTCATTTGACTTTCACCACGTGGTAAAAGTCCGATTTCCCAATCCAAAATAGATCGGGCATACGCCAAAATATGGTCGTGCGTAGGCGAAATCGTTGTAGAATCATTGGCTGGACCGTATTTCTTCTGCCAAACGATATTTGCCACAAAATTGCTCTCCCCGAACACCTCATCGCAGATCTTCCTCAGCTGGGCGACTTCGTTGTCGTCTATGCTGATGAAGATCACGCCGTCGGGAGTGAGCAGGTTGCGGGCCAGGACTAGCCTGGGGTAGATCATGCTGCACCAGTCGGAGTGGAAGCGGCCGTTGCTTTCGGTGTTGCGGAACAGGCGGTCGCCGTCCTCGTCGTAGACGCCGGAGTCCTCGTCGTATTCCCTCCGGGACTGGCTGAAGCGGTCGCGGTAGATGAAGTCGTTCCCCGTGTTGTACGGCGGGTCGATGTAGATCATCTTGACCTTGCCCAGGTAGCTCTCCTGAAGGAGCTTCAGCACGTCCAGGTTGTCGCCCTCGATGTAGAGGTTCTCGGTGGTGTCCCAGTCGCGGCTCTCCTCCGGGCAGGGCCGCAGCGTCTTGCGGATGGGGCGGCCAGCCTCGGCGATGGCGGCGCGCTTGCCTACCCACGTGAACTCGTAGGCCTCGTCGGCGAAGGCCTCCTCACCCAGCATGGCCCGGAGCAGGCCGATGTTCACCTTGCCCTCGGTGACGGCGCCGGGGAATAGCTCTGCGAGGCGCGCCGCGTTTTCGGCGGTCAGGTTTGGGGTCTCGAATCTCATCTTATCCATGCTGCTCACTCCGCTTCGGGTTAGGGTCTAAGACCACTCGTGGGCGCGGCTGCGCGTCCACGACAGAGGGCTAGTGTAGCACGCGGCGTTTGGTTCGTCAAGCCTGAGGGTAGACGGGACGAACTTTATCTCGTAGCGCCCATGCTTGCGCTGGTGGATTTTGCCGCCGACGCTCTGGAACGCCTCCAAGAAGAAGGACTCGATGAAGTGCGGCAGGGACTTGTTGTTGAACGTCAGCTTGCCGAGGACGTCGAAGACCTTGCCGCCCAGGGCCTCGCTTTCATTATTAAGCTTTTCGAGCAGCCGCTGGAACACCATGCCCTCGCGGGTCTCCTTCGCCACTAGGTTCCACAGATGGCAGACCTCGGTCTGGCCGATGCGGTGGATGCGCCCGAAGCGCTGTTCGAGGCGGTTGGGGTTCCACGGCAGGTCGTAGTTGACCATGAGGTGCGCCCGCTGGAGGTTGATGCCCTCGCCGGCGGCGTCGGTGGCGACTAGGATTCGCACATCCTTGTCCTGCTTGAACTGTTTCTCGACCCTGCTGCGCTCGTCGCGGTGCATGCCGCCGTGTATGGTCACGACCGCCTCAGCGCCGATCAGATTGCCGATCTTTTTCTCAAGGTAGCGGAGCGTGTCGCGGTGCTCGGTGAAGATGATGAGCTTTTCCCTTGTGCCCTCCGCGCCGAACATGTTGCCGTCGTCCTGGAGCAGCTTGGAGAGCTCGTTCCACTTGCGGTCTTCGCCGCTATGGCGCACGTCGTCCGCCGTGCGCTCCAGCCTTTTCAGCGTGTCGATTTCGGCCTTCAGCTCCTCGATGGTCTGGGCCGCGGAGGCCTGGTCTACGACCTGCTCCTCGGTGTCCTCCAGCTCCTCCGACGGCATCTCGTCGTAGTCGTCGTCGTCATATGCCGGCGCCGCGTACTCGCCCGCGCGCCTGCCTAGGCGCTCCTCGGCGAGGCGCTTCTCCATGCGCTCGCGGCGGCGCTTCAGGGACTCGCATATGGCTTCGGGCGAGGACGCCAGCCGCCGCTGCAGGATGGTCAGGGCAAATCCGACCGCGTTCTTGCGCTTATCGTCTAGGCTGTCGGCGCGGTTGAACTCCTCCTGCACGTATTTCGTCACGGCGGCGTAAAGCGCCTCCTCTTGCGGCGAGAGGTCGTAGTTGACCGTGGAGGCCTTGCGCGCAGGGAACAGCGGGGTGCCGTCGAACTTGAGCAGGTCTTCCTTCACTAGGCGGCGCATCACGTGGGACACGTCCGCAGCCCGTTGGCTGTTGCGCTCCGCGCCCTCAAACTGGTCTGGGTCGATGAGCGACATAAACAGCTGGAAGTCCTTCTCCTTGCCGTTGTGCGGCGTGGCCGTCAGGAGCAGGAAGTGCCTCGTTATGTGGGATAGCACCTCCTCTCCAAGCTTAAAGCGCTCTGTGCGTTTGATCTTGCCACCCCAAATGGTGGCGGACATCTTGTGCGCCTCGTCGCAGACGATCAAATCCCATGTGGTGGCGCGCAGCTTATTCTGTACATTCTCGTTGCGGGACAGCTTGTCCAGACGGGCGATGCAGAGGTCCATCTCCGTGAACACGTTCCCCGTGGCGGCGGACTCGATTCGGTCGTTCGTGAGAATCTCGAACCGCAGGTTGAACTTGTCACGGAGCTCGTCCTGCCACTGCTCAGCCAGGTTGCCGGGCGACACGATGAGGCAGCGCTTCAGGTCGCCTCGGACGAGCAGTTCCTTGATGAGCAGCCCGGTCATGATGGTCTTCCCCGCGCCGGGGTCGTCCGCCAGTATGTAGCGGAGCGGCATGCGCGAGAGCATCTCCTGGTAGACCGCCGTGATCTGGTGCGGCAGCGGTTCAACCGACGAGGTGTGCACTGCGAGGTATGGGTCAAAGACGTGCGCTAAGTTGATGCGGTAGGCCTCCGAGGCGAGGCGCATTAGGCTGGCGTCCGCGTCGAAGCTCCATGGGAGGCCGCCGTCGCTTAGGTGCAGCCGCTCCTCGTCTTCTGCGACCACGCTCACCGGCGAGCCGCCAGCGATGCCGGCGACTCTTGCCCCTGCGGTTATCTCTTCGAGCCGAGCCATGTGCTAGTCCACCTTCCAAGTTGTTAGGCCGTGACGCCACGTGATGCCACGTGATGCCGGCCTCCGCCGCGCTGTCTTCATCTATAAGAGATTTTGTGCAGTATATCCCCCTCGGCTCCAAAACACAAGATTAAAGAGGAGGCAAGGCTGCCTCCTCTTGTCTCGGCTTCGCTGCGCCGGACGCCTGTCTTTGCTCTTTTGATTTGCGGCTCCGCTGTTTGCTACGCCGGGCGCCTGTCGTTCGGGGTCAGGGTCTCCCCCTCGGTCGCCGCGACCACGGCGCAGACCGCCGTGTCGCCCGTGACGTTCACGCACGTGCGCGCCGCGTCCAAAACCGCGTCGATCCCAGCCACCAGGCCGATGCCCTCGATGGGCAGCCCCGTGCTCGTCAGGACCAGCGTGAGCATTATGAGCCCCGCGCCCGGGACGCCAGCCGTGCCGATGGAGGCAAGCGTTGCCGTGACGATGATGCTCATCTGCGCCCCGAAGTCCAGCGGCACGCCGAACGCCTGCGCCACGAACAGGGCGCAGACGCCCTGGTACAGCGCCGTGCCGTCCATGTTGATGGTGGCGCCTAGCGGCAGCACGAACGAGCTTATGCCCTCCGACACGCCGAGGTTGTCGCGGACGTTGGCTATCGTTATGGGCAGAGTGCCGGAGCTCGAGCGCGTGACGAACGCGGTGATCGACGCCTCCTGAACCCCCTTGAAGTACCATAGCGGCGAGCGCTTGCAGAACGCCGTGACCAGGCCGGAGTAGACCAGCCCCGCGTGCAGCGCGCAGCCTATGTAGACCGCCGCGATGACCTTGGCGAACGGCGCCAGAATCGACAGCCCGTACTTGGAGGCCGTGACCGCGATCAGCGCGAACACGCCGTAGGGCGCCAGCCCCATGATGATGTGGGTCATGGAGTACATGACCTCGGCGATGGACTCGAAGGCCGCGACCGCGCGCCTGCCCTTCTCGCCCGCGAACAGCGCCGCCACGCCGAAGAAGAGCGCGAAGACTATGATCTGAAGCATGTTGCCCTTGACGAGGGAGTCAATCGGGTTCGAGGGGAAGATTCCGAGGAGGACGTCCACGAGGGGCTGCGACGGCTTGGCCTCACCCACTGCGCCTGCTATGTTCATGCCGACCCCGGGCTGCATCAGGTTGCCAAGCGCCAGGCCGATGGCGATGGCCACGGCGGTCGTCACCAGGTAGAGCGCGATGGTCTTGGCCCCTATGCGCCCGAGCGCCTTCGGGTCGCCGATGGACGCCGCCCCGACGACGATGCTCGAGAACACCAGCGGCACGATCAGCATCTTCAAGAGCGTAAGGAAGATGTTGCCGATGGCGTTCAGAAGCGGCACGATCCACCCGCTCAAGAAGGGGCTGTTTGGCACCATCGGCCCCATAATCACGCCGAGGAGAATACCGAGCACGAATCCAACGCTGATCTTCCAGAGCAAAGACATTCCCTTTTTCTTGCTCGCCACAAGAAAACACTCCTTTTCCAGAGAGATATGAAACAGCGAACCCATTCTAGCATTTTTGGAGTGGAAACGCATCGGGTCTTTTTCGCATGACGGCCAAGATAATTTTTTCGATTAAATGATTTATCGAAAACAAGGATATGCTTTATAATTTTTACGCAAAAATTTTTAGATGATCCACAAGATACATTATAAGACATCTGGAAAATATAGGGGTAAATTTCCGCCCGCACCGAAGCGGACGGAAAATATTCATAACTTGCATTTAGCCCCATGGACGCTCGATTTGGATGACCCGGTAGACCGCCGAGCCGCGGTTTTCTGAGGCGGCCTCTGACTTCGGGGTGAAAACCGTGAGGAGAGGTATCTCACCGCGGGCCAGGCATTCGGCGGAAAGCCCGACGGCGCTCAGCGCTCCTCCGAAGACCGCGGCCGTGTCGACGTTGATAGCCTCGAGCTTCCCTCCCTCGCCGCAGTCGAAGACCGGGCGGTTCTCAGGGCTGGTCTGCCTGTAGCCGGCGCCGCGCCCGCGCGAGAAGAGGAACGGCAGTCCGTCCGGGCGCCTGACCGGGGTGTGTCCATGGACGAGCAGGCCGTCGTATCCCTTCTCGGCGTCGTAGTCGCGCCCCCACAGGAAAGAGAAGTCTATGGGCACGCGGCCGTTACTGCGTCGGTACTCGTCGAACTCCGCGCGGGTCTTGACCGCCTGAACCTCGAGGCTCTGGTCGGAGCGCGGCACGCCGTGGAAGAACCAGACCCCGTTCTCCTTGTAGGAGTAAGTCCCGCACCGTATGAAGTCCTCGTACTTCGCTGGGAGCCTCATGACGGAGTAGTCGCAGCAGCTGAACCCCGGCTCTCTGACCTCGCTTGTCTCGCCCTGCAAGGTCTTCCTTATACGGAGGCACTCGAAGCTCGGATCCTTGTCCTCGTAGAACGGGTCGTCATGGCAGTTCGACAGCTTCTTCATCAGGTCTGGCCGCTCGGCGCCGAGGATGGACTCGTAGGTCTTCACCCCGCCGTTTCCGAACCACTGGTTCCCGTAGTTCCACAGGAAATCCACGTCGTGGTCGATGAACCGCATGGCCATGTCCTCGTGGTTGCCGGTCAAGATCACCTTGTCGTACTCCAACGCCGCCACGCGGTCCATGACCTCCTTCGACGCCGGGCCTCGGTCGATGAGGTCTCCGATGAAGACGACCTTATCCGTCCTCTCGCCCAGCATCTCGCGCGAGCGTATGCCGGAGAGAATCCCCTCGAGCGCGTCGTACATTCCGTGGACGTCGCCTATAACCCAGAGCATTTTTAGGCCCCCCCTCCCCTACTCTGCCGTGGGTCGGCAGAATTTTCAACCCTGTTCAAACGTTTCAGCAGCGCCACTGCGTTAAGTCGATTTATGGCGTCGGCAGTCGCGGCGCTTATGCCCGAATCTGCGAAGAGCTTCTCGTAGCGAGCCGTGCCGAGTATGGGGTAGTCCGTGCCCATGAGGAACTTTTCGGCCAGCCCGGCCGCCTCGATGGTCTTGAGCGCCCGCGCCTCGCATAGCCATGGCATGGCCGCGAGGTCGTACATTGCGTTCGATAGATACAGCCTCATCTCCGGCATGAGCTCGTAGACCCACAGCCCTCCGCCTAGGTGGGCGAAGATGACTCTGACCTCGGGGTGGTTCACGCAGAAGGCCGCCGCCTCCTTCGGACCTGCGCTGCCCTTGCCGACGTAGTCGTGCCCGACCGGGTCGGCTATGTGCCACATCAGGCACATGTTCGCCTCGTGCACGGCCTTAGCCAGCCGCCACGTTTGGGATATGTCGGTAATGTCGATGTTCTGGCCGTCGGGGAACAGCTCCCCCACTCCGACCAGCCCTGCCTCGGCGCAGCGGGCTATCTCCGCCTCGAACCCGGCGGCAAGCGGCGGCACGACGCACAGCCCGTCCAGCTTATCCTGGTGCGCCCGAACGCAGTCAATAACGTAGTCGTTGCAGAGCCGGCAAAGCCCCAAGTCCTGAAAGGCGAAGCTCCCGACCACTGCCCGCTCCACCTCGTCGCGTTCCATGCGCAGCAGGAGGTCGTCCACCGTCGCCCATTTGTGCACCTTCCCCTTGGTCAAGGCGCCGAAGTACGGCTCGCGCTCCGAGATAGCGGCGGCGTCGCGTATGATCTCCGGCGGGTACAGGTGTATGTGAAAGTCGATGTTCTTCATTTATATATAGCCCTTTCGGTTCGGATGTCGAAGCGGTTCGCAGCCAGAAGCCGAAGGAGATTATATCCCAAGAGCACGGCCACCGGGCGAAATTTTCTGGGCGGGGAGGGAAAGAGTTGATTTCCGATAATTTACCAATAGACACTTGGACGCGGTCATTAATGGGGGTGCTCTAGGAAGAGCATTCGGGAGTGGACGGTGTGAGGTGTGTGGGGTTGTTCTCACAAAGGAACAGGCGGTACGCTATGATGCGTACCGCCTGTTAAGAACTGATTTTCCGG
>JAISUL010000087.1 GCA_031272145.1 Synergistaceae bacterium | reverse complement strand
ATCGCCACGGCGCGCTTGGCCTTGTCCTGTCCTATTATGTAGCGGTTCAGATACTCGACAACGCGCGACGGCGTTAGCTCGCCAGTAAGTACCCCAACCGCTTTCATGTTTCCCCCGTCATTCATCGCCAAGCACCTCCAAAGTCACAACGTTGTCTGTGTATATGCATATGTCGGAGGTGATCTCTATTGCGCGCTTGGCAATGCGCGACGGAGACCAGTCCGTGCCCTCCCGAAGCGCCCGCGCCGCGGCCAGGGCGTAGCCCCCGCCGGAGCCTATCGACGCTATCTCACCGTCCGGCTCGATTATGTCGCCGGAGCCGCTCAGCATAAGCACCTCTTTCAGGTCGGCCACAAGCATGACGGCCTCCAGACGGCGGAGGGCCTTGTCCAAACGCCACTCCTTGACCAAGGCTACGGCGCTCTTCATGAGGTCGCCCTTGCACTCCTCCAGACGGCTCTCGAAGCGCTCCAGAAGCGTCATGGCGTCAGCAGTGCTGCCGGCAAAGCCCGCCAAAACGGAGCGGTTGTAGAGCCTGCGAACCTTACGCGCGTTCGCCTTGACTATCTGCGAGCCGAGCGTAACCTGACCGTCGCCGGCCATAGCGACGCACTTCTTGTCGCTGCCGGGCGCGGATCTCACGCAAATTATTGTCGTTCCCTCAAATGACGCAATACCGGACAATTTCTTCCCCCACATAAAGAGTATTTTTACTCCGCCAGGTCTGGGATGGCGGCGCGAGGATGGTGCTTGACGTAGCTCTCCTTCATCCACGAGGCGCTTATCGTGAGATAAATCTGCGTCGTGGCCATGCTCTCGTGCCCCAAAAAGTCCTGCACGAACTTTATCGGCGCGCCCTTCTCCAAGAGGTGCGTCGCGCAGCTGTGCCTCAGGGTGTGCGGAGTGACGTTTCCAAGCCCGCACCTCGCCGCCATCGACGTTATAACCCTGTGAGCCGTGCGCTCGGTCAGGTGCCTGTCCTTGCCGCGGCTCGTGAACACGTACTGCCCCAGGGCGTCCCGCGACGCGTCTCTGTTCCTCAGGGCGCTGAGAGCCTTCTTCGCGCAGTCCCCGAAGGGCACCCTGCGCTCCTTGTCCCCCTTGCCCATCACTATGAGCCAGCGCTCCTCCAAGTCCACGCCGTCCCACTTCAGCCCGACGAGCTCCGACACGCGCAGGCCGCAGCTGTAAAGGAGCTCCAGCATCGCCACGTCGCGCTCGGGAAACTCGCCGCACTCCGCCGCCTCGAACATCTTCTCCACCGCCTCAGGCGAGAGCGCCCTCGGTATGTTCCTAACCATCGACGGCCCGTGAATGCCCCGCCCGACGTCTGCCTGCGTGACGCCAAGCTGCCTCAGGTACGCGAAAAACCGCCTCATGGAGGACAGCTTCCGTGATATTGACGCCTTCGAGTAGCCCAAGTTGAACAGCTCCCTCAGGTACGCCCGAATGCGCGTGGCGTCGACGTCGTTCAGGGACGCCACCTTCTGCTTGTTGAGGTACGACACGAACTGCCTCAGGTCGATCGAGTAGCTCGTGACCGTGTGCGCCGAGCCGGACTTATGCCTAACGTGCTCCAGAAACGACTGAAGCGCCGCGTCTATTTCCAACTCTTGAACGCCCCCGCTCCGGTCAGCACGGCACGCCAAAGCTTGCCGTGATCCTACACAAAGCTTCCTCCAGAGTCGCGCGCGGAGTTGCGAGGACGATTCTCTCAAATCCGGCCCCCTCTGAGCCGAATATGAAGCCGTCGTCGAGCCAGACCTTGGCCTCCGTCAGCATGCGGCGGCGCAGCCTGTCAGGATCGGACTCCAGAGCGCGGAAGTCCAGCCAGGCCAGATACGTCCCCTCCAGAGGGAAGACCTTCACCTCGGGGAGCTTGTCGGCCAAGTATTTTACTAGAAAATCGTAGTTCGCGCGGATGTACTTCCACGCCTCGTCGAACCACTCGCCGCCCCAGCGGAACGCCGCCTCCATCGCGGCCACGCCTATGATGTTCGGCTTCATAAGGGCGTTCTGCGCGTAGAGCACGTTCGCGAAGCGCCGCCTCAGGGAGTCGTTAGGAATGATCACCACCGTCGCCTGAAGGCCAGCCAAGTTAAACGTCTTGCTCGGAGCAATCACAGTGACCGAGTTCATTAGAAAGCTTTCCCCGAGCAACGCGAAGGGCAGATGCTTGTGTTCTGGCGACACGAGGTCGCAGTGGAGCTCGTCCGCGAAGACCGGAGTATTGGCCGCCGCGCACATCTCCCCCAGCGTTTCGAGGTCAGAGCGCGACCACACGCGTCCCACCGGGTTGTGCGGGCTGCACAGAACGAACAGGGCCGCGTCCTTAAGCTTGCCCTTGAGGTCGTCGAAGTCCATCTCGTAGCGCTGGCCTGTGAGCTTTAGGGGGTTGTTCACGACAACTGCCCCGTTGCCCTCGATGGCGCTGGTGAACGGGTAGTAAACCGGGCGCTGGATAACCACGCCCTTCTTTGCCCCTGAGCCGCCTGTCAGTGCGCGAACCAGCATGTGGAGCGCCGGAACCGCGCCTGGGGCTAGCAGCATCCACTCCTTTTTGGGCCTCCAGCCGTGGCGCTGCTCCTCCCAGTCGGCGACCGCGTCGAGACACGAGTCCGTCACGATGCCGTAGCCGAACACCCCTCGCTTGACGACCGCCTCCACCGCCTCGATTACCTCGTCGGGTGCGCGAAAGTCCATGTCTGCCACCCATAAGGGCAGCACCTCGCCGACCGGATAGTCGAGGTTAAGCACGTCCTCAGGCCTTGCGTCCCACCTGGAGGACGCCGTGCCGCGCCTATCGATGACCTCGTCAAAATTGTACTTTGCGGACATCAATTCCACCTCCGAATTCCATTGTACACCTAAACAAGGGTGCTCCTTGTTTTTGCTTTTGCGGGGCAGCGCTCTCCCGCTGCCTATACTCCTCCGGCGTCGAGTATCTGGCCTATGCGCTCCTCTGCCCCGACGGCCATCACGTGGATGCCCTCGGCGAGGCGGCGTTCCCTTATCGCCCTTATGAGCTCGCCGGCCACGCGTATGCCCTCGACCATGTGCTCCCCTGCCTCCAGCCGGTCTATCAGCGAGTCCGGGATGGAGATGCCGGGGATGTTGCGGTTCATGAACCTGGCTCCTTTTGCGGACTTCAGCAGCACCACGCCGGCCAGCACCGGCACACCGAGGCCGGCCGTGCGCTCGCGGAACTCGGCCAGCAGGTCGAGGTCGAAGACCGCCTGAGTCTGGAAGAACCTGGCCCCAGCGGCGATCTTCTTGCGCATCTTCATTATCTGAGGCCCCATCGTCTCCCACGTGGGCGACACGGCCGCGCCTGGGAAGAACTCCACCCTTCCGTTCAGGCTGTTGCCCTCCATGTCCGTGCCGTTCATGAAGGCCGTCGCGGCCTGAAGGATGCCCACCGAGTCGAGGTCGTAGACGGCCTTCGCGTTCGGGTGGTCGCCGGTCTTCGGGTGGTCGCCGGTCACGGCGAGGAGGTTCTTTATGCCGAGGACTCCGGCGCTCAGGAGCTCGCCCTGTATGGCGATGCGGTTCCTGTCCCGCCCCGTTATCTGAATCACCGGCTCGACCCCTCCGTCCATGACCACCTTGCACGCCGTCAGAGACGAGATCCTCATCACGGCGCTCTGGAAGTCCGTGACGTTCGCCGCGTGTATGCGCCCCTTGACGAGCGAGACGCACACCCGCATGTGGTCCATGTTCGTCCCCTTGGGCGGGGCGAACTCGGCGGTCACCGCGAAGCTTCCTATTTTAAGCACCTCGCGCAGCATGCTCATGCCCTCACCTCCGGGAGGTCAGGAGACCCCAAGCGACTTTGCCTTATACTGTGTTTGCGCGGAGAGAGCGAGTTGTCGCGGGGCGGGCGTATCTCGAGCAGGTTGTCTAGCATGCCGAGAGCCTCCAGCCGGTCGTATATGCGGAGCCAAGCGCACTCCGCGTCTTTGTTTACCTCGCAGGAGCGCCCCTTGGCCCCGCCGCATGGCCCGTTGAGCAGCCCCTTCGCGCAGTGCGTGAACGGACATATGCCTCCGGTCCAGCCAAGCTCGCAGTGTCCGCATGCACGGCACTGCTCGACGTAGTCCCCCGCCCTGACGACCTCGCCGAGAAACAGCGTGTCGGTGCCCGGGTAGACCGGAACAGTGAGGCCGAGCTGCGAGGCGACGCCCGCCACGGTCTGAACCCCGTCCCCGCACGAGAAGCACACCACGGAGAATGAGCCGCCCTCGTCGGGGCGGCGGGTCACCCAAGGGGACAACGTCCTCGTAAACGCGAGCTTGACCTTCTGGGCGTTGCAGGCCGGCTCCAGCACGAGGGAACTCAGAGTCTCGATCCCCTCCGAGGCAAGGAAGCTGCGCGCCTCCTCAAGCTGCTCTTCGCCACCGGTCTTGCACAGAGTGGCGCACTCCGAGCAGCCAAGCAGGATGACACGGGGCTGACTACCCTCCCGCTCAGCGGACGGCCTAAGGAACGACAGCAGCGTCTCGTTGGATTTTCTAGCGGTGATTATCAATCGAACACCTCCCGACGGAAGTATACACCACGGAGGGGTTGACTGCGGCGCGTGGAGTGATATAATGATGTGCGAGAGGCAGGCGGTCTGCCGAAGCGGGGGTTGTGACCCCACTTCGGCTACGAAAAACGAGTTGCCGACAATGGGTTAGTTACTCACGAGCAATAGCGCTCAGGATTTCGGCAAGCGCCGAAAAGATCGACGCCAGCGCCCGAAGGATGCGGATTGCTGTTTTCATCTAGCTCACCTCCTTGTGGAAAAGATGCGGGGAGGTGTCCCCGAAGCAGATGGAAGTTACGTAGGCCTGCCTCTCGCCTCTATATTATACACAAAGTCCGGGGGAAAGAGAAGCCCCCTCCGCAAGGAGGGGGATACACGGAGCGGCACGTGGCGGGAGGCACACTGCCCGACCCCCGTTCCTTGGAATGGCCGAGGCTGCGCAGATGATCCACAAGGTATATTATGCGACACGCCCTATTCTCTAGGCCGTGCCCCGAACTTTAGAGAATAGAAGTGACGGGATTTGTATGACACCCCCCGGAGCCCTAAAATCGCGGTCATCGTTTTTTACCCCTACCCACCTCAGGAGTAGGGGAGGGGTCCAGGCCCTCGCCGTTGGGACATACCAGAAAAAAGAGAGAGAAGCTCTGCCCAGGGGATTGCGTTTTTTACGGATTGAGAATACAATCCTTGAAGTCAACAAAATGGGGTGGCCGGGACGGTGTCCTATAATATACCTTGTGGTCAACCACATCAATCCCAGTCGTGGTAGGGGTTCCGGGGCTGTTTAGCGCTGTGCAGGGAGGAGGATGGAGCGCGGCTAGGCCCCAGCGGTCTGCCGTATCTTCTCCGTGGCGGGGGTTGGAACCCCACTTAAAAAAATCCGGAGGGTTGCCCCTCCGGATTCTCTTTTTCTATACTCGCCTACCGAGTGGAGCTTCCGATACGCCCCCTATACCAGCACAGGGCGGCGAAGGTCTTCATGTCCCTTATGCCGCCGCTGGACAGCAGGGAGTCTATATCTGCCTCTGGCACCTCGACTGTCTCCACGTTCTCGTCGGCGTCCTGGGGAAGGCTCGAGGGGCGAAGGTCGGAGGCCAAGAACAGGGTCAGGGCCTCCGTGCAGAAGCCGGGGGACGTGTAGAGTTCGCTTATCTCCGCCAGAGTGCCGGGCTTAACGCCAAGCTCCTCCTGCGCCTCTCGCATGGCGGCCTGCAGCGGCGTCTCGTGCGGCTCCACCAGGCCGGCGCATATCTCCAACAGGCGCTCGCCGGCGGCGTACCGGTACTGGCGCGTCAGCAGCAGGCTTCCGTCCTTCGTCACAGCCAGAACCCCGACGGCGGGGCGGTGCTCGATGACCTCGCGGGAACAGAGCGCCTGCGTCTGGCCGTTCGTCGCCTCGCCGAAACACAGCTCAACCTCGTCCACGCGCAGATTTAATATTCGGCCATTGTATATGGCGCGGGTGGACAAGCAGCGCTCCGGCGGGGTTGATAAGCAGCGCTCCGGTGGGGTGGACAGGCAGCGCTCCGGCGTCATGGCAGCGGGCTTTGCTTGAACATCTTGTACCCTTCCTCGAACGCACGGAGGTTCAGGTCGGCCAGCTTCTTTACGGGGAAGTGGTTCTCTATCGCCTTCCGTATGCTGTCCGAGGAGATGAGCTTCTCCAAGTCCATCACGCGGCCAATGCAGCCTAGGGCTACCATGTTCGTCACTATCTCGTTGCCCAGGGTGTCCCGCGCCGCGCGGACTATGGGCAGACTGTACACGCGGGCGTCCAGGCCCTCGTCGTAGGGCGCGACGTCGTCTACGAAGAAGTCGTCGTACACCACGCGTCCGCCGGGCATCGTGTCGCGAGCGTACTCCACGGCGGCGGCCTGAGTCAGGATGACCTGAAGGTTCGGTGCCATCACCTTTGGGTAGTCTATCGGCTCGCGCGAAATCACGACCTCGGCCTTTGACTTGCCGCCCCGCGCCTCAGGCCCGTAGGCCTGGGACTGCACGACGTACAGGCCGTCCTCGGCCAGGGTGACGGCCTGACCTATCAGCTCCGTGGCCAGAATCACGCCCTGACCCCCGGAGCCCGCAACGCGTATCTCGAAACGCGACATTGCTATCTCCTCCCTTCTTGAGGCCCAGTGCCTCTTGAAGCCTTGGCCGGCTAATGCCCGGCCTACTGCCTCTCGCCGCGGGCTTTGCGGATGACGCCGGCGTACTGCTCCGTGTACTCGGGCGTGTCTCGGTCGACGAACTCGCCGCAGACTATCTTGCCTGCCAGCTCCTCCGGCGTCATGGTCTTGGCCTTGGCAAGGGGCACAGACGCGGCCTTGAAGAAGTTGTAGTTGTCTATCGGCAGGCGGCGGTTGTTCTTGCGCCCGAACTGGGTGTGGCAGTGGGTGACGATCTCGACGACTGCGAAGCCCTTCTTTTTGATGCCGTTCATAATGAAGGTCTCGGCCTGCCTTGGGTTGGCGATGGTGGTGCGGGCGACGTACGACGCCCCGGCGCCCTCGGCAAGGCGGCAGATGTCGAACGGCGGGTCTATATCCCCGTAGGGCGTGGTGCTGGCCCACGCTCCCTGAGGCGTGGTGGGGCTTGCCTGGCCGCCGGTCATACCGTAGATGTTGTTGTTCATCACGATTGCGGTGATGTCTATGTTGCGGCGGCACGCGTGGATGAAGTGGTTGCCGCCTATGGCCGAGCAGTCTCCGTCGCCCATCACGTCAACGACGGTGAGCTCCGGCCTCTGCATCTTTATGCCGGTGGAAAACGCCAGTGAGCGCCCGTGAGTCGAGTGGAGCGTGCAGGTGTTAACGTATCCGGCCATGCGGCTTGAGCACCCTATGCCGGAGGCGAGGACGGTCTGAGCCCTGTCCTTGCCCAGCGCCACGAATGCCCGGATTATCGAGTGCATGATTATGCCGTGCCCGCACCCGGGGCACCAGATGTGCGGCATGAACCGCGTCCTGAGCCAGCTTAGAACCTGAGAGTCCGGCATGTTAGGCCACCTCCTCTATTGCCTGACGAATTTCCGAGGGCTTGAAGAGCTCCCCGTTGACGAGGCTTACGCCGCGGACGTCGCTTCTTCCCCTCATGACGCGCTCGACCTCCAGAACCATCTGGCCGCAGTTGAGCTCCGGCACGATGACGGTCTTGGCTCCGAGGGACATGCGCGCCAGCTCGTCGCCGGGGAACGGCCACAGGGTGATGGGGCGGAAGTACCCCACGGCTATTCCGGCGGCGCGGGCGTCTCTCACGGCCCTGAGAGCCGAGCGCCCCACGCTGCCGTAGGACACCACGACGACTGATGCCCCGTCCATAAACTCAGCGTCGTACTCGATGATGTCACCTCTGGCCCGCTCGACCTTGTTTATGAGGCGGCGGTTTTTCTTCTCTATCTCCGGCGGGTTGTTGGTGGGGAAACCCCAGTCGTTGGTGGTCAGGCCTGTCACGTGCCATGTGTATCCGTCGCCGAAGGAGGCCATGGGCGGCACGCCGGTCATGGCGTCGGCCTCGTAGGGGGTGAAGTTCTCCGGCTTCACGCGCGGCTTCACCCGGTTGACTATCTTGACGTCGGCCGGGGTGCGGGTTATGACCTTCTCCCTCATGTGGCCTACTACCTCGTCAGATAGAATCAGCACTGGCTGGCGGAAGCGCTCGGCCATGTTGAAGGCCTTTATCGCGAGGTCATAGCACTCCTGCACGGAGGACGGGGAGTAGCATATGGTTGCGTGGTCTCCGTGCGTACCCCAGCGCGCCTGCATGACGTCCTGCTGGGCGGTCTTGGTTGGCAGGCCTGTGGACGGGCCGCCGCGCATGACGTCAACCACTACTATTGGTATCTCGGCTATGTAGGCGAGGCCGAGGTTTTCCTGCTTGAGCGAGAAGCCAGGGCCGGACGTGGCCGTGAGTGCCTTGGCCCCTGCGATGGACGCACCGATGACGGCTGCGATGCCGCCTATCTCGTCCTCCATCTGCATGAACTTCCCGCCGATTTTGGGGAGCTCCTCCGCCATGACCTCCGCTATTTCGGTGGAGGGTGTTATGGGGTATCCGCCGAAGAAGTTGCAGCCGGCGAGGAGCGCCCCGTGAGCCAGAGCCGTGTTGCCCTGCCAAAAGGCGACGTTAGCCATCGTTCTCCCCTTCTTCCTTTACCGTTATCGCGAGGTCCGGACAGATGTTCTCGCACTGCCTGCATCCTATGCAGTCGTCCATCCGCGCCGGTTCAGACTTTAGGCGCTCGTTAAGCGCCAGGACGGACTTGGGGCACACGCCCACGCATAGTCCGCATCCCTTGCACCATGCGCTGTTCACCGAGACGTGGAACTTTTTCGCCATGCCGATGCCTCCTTAAGGTTTGGTAAAATTAAACGCCTTGCCCACGTCTGCGAGCACTCGGTGCACGAAGAGGTCGCGTCGGGTGTTCAGGTCTACGACCACCTCCTCGTTCAGCTTGCGCCCCATCTGGTCGAGCTTCAGGCACACTGTGGGCTGCACCATGTCCTTTTTGTTTGCGCCGACGACTATGCCTACGCTGCCGTCGGAGAGCTCCACGACCGAGCCCGGCGGATAGAGCCCCGTGGCCAGCAGGAGCGCCCGCACTATCTCCGGGTCGAAGTGGGAGCCCATGTCCTCAACCATTATGCCGATGGCCTTTTTGCTGTTCATCGGGTCCTTGTAGACCCGCTTAGCGGTTAGGGCGTCGAACACGTCGGCGACCGCCGCTATCTTGGCCTCAATCTGTATGTCGTTTTTGGAAACCGAGTCCGGGTAGCCGTTTCCCCCGTAGCGCTCGTGGTGTCCGCGTATGACTGAGAGTATCCGTGGGTCGGAGACGCCGTTCTCGATGGCTATCTGCTCGCCGAGCGTGGGATGGCGCTTCATGATGTCGAACTCGTCGTCCGTGAGCTTGCCTGGCTTGTTGAGCACGTTCTGGGGCACCTTGGCCTTTCCGAGGTCGTGGAGTATGCCGCCGACGGCTAAGCACTCGGCTATTTCGGGCTTGTCCGGGTATAAGCGCGAGGCAAGGAAGCTCCCCAGCAGGGCGACGTTCAGCGAGTGGACGTAGGTGTACTCGTCCCAGCTTTTGACCTCGCTCAGGCACATCATGACCTGAGGGGCGCTTCCCACCTCTGAGGCCAGCACTCGGCCCTGGTCCGCCAGGCCGTGTATGTCCTCCGGCCCGCACGCACCGTCCTGGAGGCGCGAGTAGACGTCGGTCAGCTGCGTGACTGTGCGGTTGACCAGCTCGTTGTCCAGCGGGGTGGAGGACGCGCGCGCCGTCTTGAACGTGTCGAGCAGCGTGCCCACGTCGATCTCGTTGGTTATGCTGATGGGGACTGTGTCCATGCCCCACTTTGTCAGGCTGGCCTCGAGCTTTGCGAGGCCGTTTTCCTGAGCAACGAGCGATGACAGAGTCGTGCCCCTCGACAACAAGACCATGCCGCCGCCGACGGAGATGTCCTCAGCGACCACGGCGTTTACGCTCGCGTACTCCATCACCTCGGAAAAGGGGATGCGCTTACGGAACACCCGCCTGATGCCGCCGCTCATGCCGCTCTCGCTCATTGCTGCTGCCCCTCCCCCGCTGTCTCCGCTGTTCCCGCTGTCTCCACTGCCCCTTATGGTCTATCCGCGCGCGCGGAGCCTGTACTTTATGCCGTTTTCGTACTCCTCGCCGATGCGGCCCTCGGTTTCAGCCGCGGCCTGGCCGTCGCGCAGGAAGCGCTCGGTGGTCAAGAAGGCTCTGCCCACGTCGTTCAGGGAGAGTTCGAGGGCGAAGCGGGCTATCTCTCCTCCGTCCACGATGTAGGGTCTGATCGGCGACAGGTCGCCTATCCCAGTCCCCTCGCCGCCTATGGACATGGATGCCCAGGGGAAGAGCTCCGGCAGGCGGAACACGTAAGGCGTGTCCGGGTCGACGCGGAAGCTCCACTCGTATATCGAGTTCGAGTCGCCTCCGAGCCGGCCTAGCCTGAGCCTGAGGTCGCCCCTTGAGGACGGGCGGTTGATCCACTCGTCGGTCTCGACCACGAGGCGGCCGCCCTGCTCGATGAACTCCATCCAGGGCTTGTCGATGGCGAGGCGTGCGAAGTTGAGGCTGGGGCACGGCAAGTCCTTGAGCACCTGGACTGTGTCCTGCCCGTAGACCTGGTCGAAGGGGACGACGAGCTTCCACGTGCGGTCGGCCAGGGCTCCGTCCGAGGCCTCGACCTCGGCGCCGTCGGCGGACTCCCACAGGACTCGGTCGCTGTCCATTTCATGCACCATCACGATGACCGGTATGGAGTGCTGGAACCAGTAGGCCAGGTGGGCGCCCTTCCCGCGGCAGACGTAGCCGCGCGCCCCTCGCTCGACGGTCGGTCTGCTCAAGCCGAGCTGTCCCTCCCCGGGCCGTCCTCCCGCCGAATCCGAGAGCACGCACAGCCCGACGGGCTTTCCGTTTCCGGCTGAGCGTTTATCGCTGAGCACGTCGAGGTGCGCGTTGAGGCCGATGTCGCCGCCGATCTGCTCCCTAAACAAAATTCCCTGCAGTTCCGCCGACGCGCGGCCGACGGAGTAAAGGCTGATACGTTCGTTCATGCCGTCCAAGGAAACCACTCCTCGCCCAAAATGACAAGACCCTAGGATTATACACGCAAACGGCAGTCTGGGCACACAGGGAGAAACGAAAACCCTCCGCCGTTTTTATGCCGAAGAGATGCCGTCCTTGATTTTATGGATTTTGCCTTCGCCGTCAAGGGGGGAAGCCCTTACGAGATTCGGAAGAATTAGAAACAGCCACACCGAGGAGACCTGGCAGCGGAACGTGAAGTAGGCGTGTATGAAGGCGTGCTCGGCGGTCAGGAAGTACCAAACGTACGGGGCTATGAACAGCGCGAGAAGGCAGAGGCACATGGGCGCGCCCAAGCGTCTTCTGCGGCTTGGGGCTTTAGAAAAGACGGCCGGGGCGAGCAGGCAGGCGTAGACAGCGAGCGTTGCGAAGACTATCGCGGCGTTGGCGAACATAGAGAAGGGAAACAGCGCGAATGCCCCGCGGAACGCGAAGGCCAGTCTGGCGGTTACAGGCCCGTCCATGCCGGCCAAGCTCTTCACGAACGCGTGGAGCACGTCGTGAACCTCGTCGTAGTTCCCAGGAAGGACGGAGAGAGGCAGCAGCATGTAGACGTTCTTCAGAACGGCCACGACGCGCCCGAACAGCCCCGTGATGCCCTCGGCGTCGCCGCCGGTGCGCAGGAGTATCTGATTCGCGGCGTTGGCCAGCACCCCCTCGCCGAGCACGACGTCGGCGAGCACCCATTTAGCCGCCCAAGTGAAGATATACCCGGCGCACCAAGTCAGGCCGAGCAGGAGTACCCAGCCGAGATACGGCCAGCCAAAGCTCTCTCTCTCTCTCTCTCTCTCTCTCTCTCTCTCTCTCTCTCTCTCTCTCTCTCTCTGCCTATATCGAGGATGACCATGGTCAGCAGGGGCATGAGGCAGGTCACGATCGGCGCGGTCAGCAGATCCAGAAACGACGTTAGCGATCCGAGCGCCAGGAACAGGAAGAGCGGCTTCGACCTCACGCCCATCTGCCGCGCAAGGACTATGCACATCCCCGACATCGCGGTCACGAACATCGACGAGAAGGTCAGGCTGAACGTGAACACCGGAAAGCCAATCAGAGTCATCGCCGCCGCAAAACCAAGGGCAGCGGCGCCGGAGACGCAGTGGCAAAGCATGACCATAACGGCCGAGAACAGGGCCATCTGGCAGAAGAACAGCATTTTACGTATGTCCGCCAGGCTGAAAACCGAGAGCAGCGGCCTCAGCACCGCCGTGTACCCGTGCCAGTACCGCGAGTACGTATCGCCAGGAACGTAGGCGAAGGCTATCTTCAATGGCTCCATCCTCATGGCCGACCTTACCGGGTCATCGGGCTTCAGGTTTTG
Organism: Synergistaceae bacterium; assembly: GCA_031272145.1. Classification (GTDB taxonomy): domain Bacteria; phylum Synergistota; class Synergistia; order Synergistales; family Aminobacteriaceae; genus JAISUL01. Next base: position 12,782 of record JAISUL010000087.1, on the reverse strand, counting down.
CGCCATCCCGACGGCCATCGCCTCCACGTCATTATTCATCATGGGCATCTGCCCGAACGGCAGCCAGAAAACCCCCTCGCTTTCGAGGAGCTTTATTCCCGCCGCCGCGTTTTTGTCCAAATTCCCCTTAGGCAAAAGCGGCGCGCCCGCCACGAGCCCGAAGAAAACCGCCACCAGCGCCACCCACGATAGAACCAACCGCGAAAACGTCCTCAATTTATTATGCTCCTCCTTTGGCAAACGCGCAGTAGACCCCCATCGCCCCCTCCTCCAGCGCCACCCGCACCTGCTGGTCAGCCGGAACCGACTGGTCAGCCGGAACCTGCGTCCCGGCTGCCGGCACGTTGCTTATGGCGTAGGGGCGGCCTTGAACCAACTCGGCGCCGTCGAGCGGCCACTTTACGCCTGAGGCCGAGACGGAGCCGCACATCGGCGTCAGGGGGAGCAGCGACACGGCGGAGGGAGGGCGATAAAAACTCAATGTTACGGCCCCGTCGAAAAGTGGGAGGAGAACCTCGGAGTCGTCGGCCATGGCCAGCACCCTCGCCCCCCACTCCCGCGCCCAGAGGGCGGAGAAGACGTTGGCGAACATGTGGTCGAACCTCGGCTCGCGCCCGCCCCAGCAGCCTGTCACGAGCACGTCCGCTGCTCCGGCCCTGCGCAGTGCAAGCTGGAAGTCCGTTAGGTCCTTGTCCGGGCTGTGCCGCTCCATCTCCACGCCGCGGCCTATCAGCCAGCCAAGCCCTGTGAGGCTTATGCTGTCGAAGTCCCCTAGTGCGAGGTTGGGCACCACCCCGGCCGACATGCAGGCGTCGGCGCCCCTGTCCACAGCCCAGATCGAGCCGCCGGCGACCCTTTTCAGCCACTGGGAACTGGGAGGACGGCCTCCCAGCACCATGACAAGCCTAGGGCGGGCAGACACGCCGGCTGGGAGCGGGCCGCCCGTCGGGTCGTCGAACTCGGCCTGAAGCTGGGGCAGGCTGAGGATCGTCATCGGACGCGCTCTTTTAATCCTACTTTATCCATGGCGCGGGCGAAGCAGAGGAATATTGCTGCGCTGACGCCGGCCTGAAAGGCGTTGTAGGGCAGGGCAGCCAGAGGCGCCAGCAGGCTGTCGGTCAGGAGCGCCTGAGCAAGGTAATAGCCGCCCATCGTTATGGGGAAGGCAATGACGGTCGCGGCGGCGTTTCGGCGGCTGCACATCTTGCTCTGCCTCCCTGACGAGAATGGCAGTACTAACGCCGCCTTGATGACGGCGGTGAAGGGAGCCCAGGGAGCGTATCCGGTCAGCAGGTCTGCGAGGGCGCCTCCGAGCGCGGCGGCGGCGGCGGCGTTCCTCTTGGGCAGCAGCGCCGCGGCAAGGTACACGACCGCGTCCCCCATGTGGACGTAGCCCCCGAAGCCAGGCGTGGGCACGCGCGGGAAGTATGCCGTCACAACGGTCACGAGCGCCGTGAACAGACCTGTGATGGCCAGAGCCTTAATCGCGCCAGATTTTCTCATGTTTTGCCTCCTTTCACGCGCCTGAGGGCGTCGATGGCGCTCTCCTCGTCGAGCAGAATTTCCCGCGGCCTGGACGCCTCGGACGGCCCGACCACCCCTATCCGCTCCAATGCGTAAAGTATGCGCCCTGCCCTAGGGTAACCTACTCGGAGGTCGCGCTGGAGCCCGCTGGCTGACGCTATGCCGGTCTTCATTATTACCCTCACGGCGTCCTCCAGCTTCGAGTCATTATATATGTAGAATCCTCGCATTCGCCCGCTCCTGCCGGCGTCCTCGTCCGAATCCGCGCCCTCGTCCGTATCGGCGTCGCCGGCGTCGGCTCCGATGTAGTCCGGCTCGCCGAAGATGCGCCTCATGTGCTCCACGAACTCCAGAGTCCGCTCCTCCGTGACGAACGACGCCTGAAGCCTTATGGGGCGCGGCGTGTTGGAGTCGTAGAAGAGCATGTCCCCCTTGCCGAGGAGCTTGTCGGCTCCGGCCATGTCCAGGATGGTGCGCGAGTCCGTCTGTGATGGCACGGCGAAGGCAGCCCGCGCCGGTATGTTGGCCTTGATGAGCCCCGTGATGACGTCCACGGACGGGCGCTGCGTAGCCAGCATGAGGTATATGCCGGTGGCCCTTGCCTTTTGGGCTAGGCGGACTATCAGCCCCTCGACCTCGTGTCCGGACATATACATCAGGTCGGCGAGCTCGTCCACGACCACGACGAGGTTCGGGCGCTGCTCGCTCCTCGGCACCTTGGCGTTGTAGGACGCCAGGCTGCGAGCCTTTGCCGCGGCGAAGACCTCCGAGCGCGCCTCCATCTCCGACACGACCCATGTGAGGGCGGCGACGGCCTGCTTCGGGTCAGAGATGGGGGCCATCAGCAGGTGCGGCAGGCCATCGTAGACGGCAAACTCCACGTGCTTGGGGTCGACGAGGATCAGCCTGAGCTCCTCCGGCGTGCGGCGCGAGCACATGCCAATTATGCAGGTGTTCATAAAGGCGCTCTTGCCTGAGCCGGTTGTGCCGGCCACGAGCAGGTGGGGCATCTCCTCCAGTCCGCGCACGAGTCTTCCAGCCCCGACCATGACGCCCATCGGCAGGGGCAGAGTGAAGTTCGAGTCCTTGAACTCGGCCGACTGCAGAATCGAGCGCAGGGAGACGTTCTGCCGGTTCGGATTCGGTATCTCGACCCCGACGTAGCGCCGCCCCATGATTGGCGCCTCGACGCGAACCGACAGCACGGCCAGGGCCATCATGAGGTCGTTGGCCAGGCCGGACACCTTGCTTAGCTTGATGCCCGGCGCCAGCTCGAGCTGGAACTGAACCACCGACGGCCCCGTTACTATGTGCGCGACGCTCGACCTGATCCCGAAGTTCTGAAGCGTCTCGACGATCAACTCGGCCTTCTCCTCGATGAACGGCATCTCCGTTGTTTCTGCCGCCTCCTCAGGGCCAAACAGCGAGTCGGGCGGTGGGAAGGCGGCCAAAGAGGGCGGATCCGCGGGAATGGCCGGATCGGGCTGAACAGTCACGCCATACTCCTCCTTAATTTCAATGCCCCCAGGGGCTACCGAACCGTCAGGACGCCGGCCTCGCCAACGAACCTCACGTTCGGGTCGTACATGCCCTCGGCTGCGACGGGCGGCGAGACGAAGCGCCCCCGAGTCACGGCCCTAAGGACGAAGCGGTACTCCATTTTATCCGTCAGGCGGTCTATGAAAACGTTCAGCCGGTCGTCCCGCGCATCGGCTCTGACATCGGCGGCCGGGCCAACCGGAGCGGCCTGGTCTATGAAGCGCGGCTCGTCTATCTCCATGCCCGCCGGAAGCAGGTACGACAGGGCGATATTCGCCACACCCGGCCTCAGCGGCGTGAGGACGAGCGTGACCACGACCTCGTCGCCCTGCTTCAGCGCCGCGCCTTGGTCTATGATCCGCCCGCTCCTGTCGGAGAAGAGGCGATCAACCGACACCCCCACTGCCTCCGGCTGCGGAGCGGACAGAGGCGCCCCCCTCATGAACCAGCAGTAGCGCCCCGGCCCCGGCATGGTCAAAGTCAGAGAAGCCGTCGAAATGCCGGCCAAGTCAATAACCGTCCTCTCGCCGCCGCCGGCGCGGATTGCTATGTGCTCGCCGCCGGCGTTCAGGACGCCAGTCATGACGCTGCGCCCCACATGCTCCGTCTTTGTGAAATATCGGCCGAGCGCAACCGCCGCCGTAGAGTTCTCCTGAGTGCCGTACCAATCCCCGGCGTCGATGAGCCTCTGGGCGAGTTCCGCCGCCTCAGGCGCCGACGGCGCAGCGTCCACCCACATGGATAGAAGTATCGCCGTGTCGCGCACAGCGGAGCTTAGCGTGTCGTCCGGCACCGACGCGTCAGTAAAAAATGAGACCCCCAGCGCCCGCAGCGCGTCGGGCGACCCGTCCACGAGGGACTGCGCCCCGGCAAGCCACACGCGCCCCGACGGAGTCAGGTCCGCATCCCTCAGCCTGCGCAGGTGCGCCAAAGGTTTTTCTGAGCCTGAGCCTGAGCCTGAGCCTGCTCCAAGCACTGAGTTGAGGGTCAGCACGTATGCCGCGTATGCCTGAGTCGAGGCCTCGGCACGCCCGTCGGGGACGAGGGAGAGGAAACCGCCGAGCCAGCCTAGGGCGGAGTTCAGCATGTCAGGGGGATAGCTTACCCCTGCCCTTGCCGCCTCCACGAGGAAGTGCGCCGTGTAGACGCTTCCCCATGCGTTCGTGGTGACCTCGCCAGGCCACGTGGAGAACGACCCGTCGGGGCGCTGCATAGTCCGCAGCACTCCGAACACCGACTCGGTTTTGCGCCGCGCCGCATCGCTGTTCACAAGGAGCGGGTCTGCCTCGGCTATGGCGTCCGGCAGGATCAGGAACGGCCATGCGGCCGAGACGGTCTGCTCAAGGCAGCCGTGCGGGTACTCAGCCAAGAAGCTCGCGGCCTTCGCGATGTCGACGATCGGGCTCCCTGCGAACGCGATTTCCCCCTTTTTCCCCTTTTTCCCCGCCGGCAAGGAGGACGGGTTCCCCAGGTTTATGACCGTGTCGCCGCTGCTGAACGAGCCGGAGCCGGACGCGGTGACCACTGGAAACGGCGACCTCACCGGCAGCTCCAGCGTCTGAGTATATGACGCCGTATTTTTGTTTTCACTGCTCCATTCGGTCGTGACCGTGTACACGCCGGTTCCGGGTTCCAGGGCTGTGAACTCGACCTCCCACGAGTGGTTCTTGTCGGCGGGGATGCGCGCGGACAGGGGGGTATTATCTTTATTACTCAGGCTGCCGGAGGCGGAGAAAGATACGGTGACGTCCTTCTCCTCTTGCGATGAGTTGAACACGACGATCGGAGCGGTGAAGGAGTCGCCCGGGGCGGCGAAGCGCGGCAGACTGGCCTCGGTGACGGTGTCGCGCGTTATATCGACCTCCCGCTCCGCCGTGCCGAAGCGCGATCCGGACGCTGCGACCACGAACAGCCGCGCGCGCCCAGAAAACTCCGGCAGGTCGAACGAGACGCGGGCATGTCCGTCCTTCCCGACCTCCACCATGCCGTCGAACAAGGACAGGGGCTTGAACCTCCGAGCGTGCATCGCCGTGGCGTAGGCGTCGATAGCCTCCCCGCCGGACGGGTGGAGCGCCTCCGTGCCGCGCGGCTCCAGCGGCATCAGGCTGTCGTATATGTCATAGCCGGCGGACGCCAGCTCCTTCGGCGCGAGAAAGCGGTCGAACAGGCTGGGCGTCTTGAACTTCGTGAGCCCCAGTACCCCCTCGTCCACGACCGCCACTGCCGCCTCTCCACCGCCCTCGATGAAGACGTCCGCGACCAGCGTGGAGGACGGGCCGACGCGCTCCGGCGCCCTCACGTCCACGCTGAGCCGGAAGGCCGAGGCGTCGACGTCTATTCGCCTGACCCCGACGGCCCTGTGCGAGCCCCAACCAGAGCTGGCTGCCCCGTCGGTGCCGCCTACCGGGCGTATGAGCCAAGCAGTGCACCACGCACCGTACTTCATATCGTCCGTGACCTTGAACTCGACCTCGAAGCTGGGGTTGGCCACGTCTATAATCCTGCTCTCGATTAACCTGTCTGTTTCGACCGTGAACAACGCCCGCCCGCTGTACGGCGCACGAAGCGCGACCTTGGCAGTGTCGCCGACGCGGTACGTCCGCTGGTTGGGGGCGATCTCGACTCTGTCAGGCAGCGGCGCTCCGTCCGCCCCGCCCGCGTCGAAGCGCAGGTAGGCGCTGGCTCCATCGCTCCTTGTTCCCCCGCTCTGAGCGCGCAAGAGGTAGGTCTCGCCCTCCTTGATCTTGCCTGGGAACGAGAACTCCCCCACCCCGCCGCGAAGAGAAACGGACGTCTCGGCCAGGGGGACGCGCTCCTCCGCGACCTGCCAGCGCCTGTGCCCGTCGACGTCGACTAGGTTGTAGTTCCACACGATTCGGTACAGGGTGGCGGTGAGGGTAGGGACGTCGTTCGCCGGCTCCTCGTCGGGCGTTATGACCGCCGCGCGGAATGCGCCGGAGGATGGGCTTCCCCCAAATGCGAGCCCGATCAGCTGCCCAGCCGGGTAGAACGGGGCGGTGACGCTGTTCGAGACCCACCTCCCGCCTTGCTCCATCACCCGCGCCATCACGGTGACGTCGACCACAGGGGCGTTCGTTCCGGGGGGAATCAGGCCAAGCGGGGAGAAGGGAACCTCCGCGCTGCCCTTCTCGTCAAGCTCCCCTACCCCGACCTCGGCGTCGAACAGGGGGGGCAAGGGGCTGGCGTCCTTGGGGGAGCTCGCTTTCCCCCCGAAGACGTATCCCCGCCATTTGTCCTTTTTGGGCTGGAACGTCCCCTCGACTGCGCGGCCACTGACCTCCCACCTCAGGCCCGAGGCCGGCGCGCCGAAGAGGTATCTGGCGTTAAGCGCGAGTGATTGGGGTTGGAGAGGCTGGCTAACTCCGAGGGGAGCCAATCCATCTAGCTGCACCTCGATGCGGGGTGGGGCGAAGTCCTCGACTCTGAAGGCGTAGACGGCTAGCGGGCGCTCCTCGCCTGGCGTGTACACCGAGGCGCTCCACGAGCCGGTCAGGGCGCCTCCGTCTATGTCGACGCCGAACACCGCCCCTCCCTCGCCGCTCAGCGTCACGCTGCCGCGCTCGACCACCCGCGCCAAAGAGTCGCGGACGACGTACAGGATGGGGAAAACCCCCGGCGCCTTGAGGTCGCGCGTCCTGACAACGGCCTTGAACACCGCCCTCTCGCCGGTTCTGTATATGTCCCGCGCGGAGAACAGCGCCGCGTCGTAGCCCGACTCTATCCACTCGCGCCCCTCGGTGGCAAACCCAAGCTGGCCGAGCCCCGATGAGAGCCCGCCCAGGCGGACGAACGTGACCCCTTGGGGTTGGCTAACCCCTTGGGGTTGACTAACCTCTTGGGGTTGACTAACTCCATGTCCTAGAGTCGCCGTGACGAATCGGGGTGCGAGCTCCTGTTCTCTTGCTCCGCTCAGCGCCCCGCTCCATACTCCGTCCGGCCCGGTGCGTCCCTCGGCGATGAGCTGGTTGGCCTCGCTGTACACCCTGACCTCCGCCCCCTCAACTGGCGCAGCCGACGACAGGGTGTTGATCCAGACCAGCATCGCGGGGTTAGTCGACCCCAAATTATTTTTCCAAACTTTGGCCACTATGCCGAGGTCGCTGAGGTTCACAATCTGCGTTCTCTCGTACCATTCCTCGAAGTTCGGGTTGGAGAGGGAGAGGAGGAACAGGCCGTCGCCGCTGACTAGCTCGCGCATCGGTATCACGCGGCGCACCGTCTCGTTCGGCGGCGCCCACAGGTCGATGGTCATGGACGCGACGCGGCGCGAGAGGTCTTTCTGGAACCAGGGGTACTCGCCGCGCATCACGTAGGGGATGTTGTTCTCGTAGAGCCGCCACAGTGAGAGGTTGAGCCGAGAGACGTTCACGAGCTCGACCGGCACGCGCCCGCCGTCCACCGGAGTGAGGAACATCCCCTCGCTCGGAAGCGTTATCGACGGCCTGAGGTCGGGCATTATGACGGCCTGAACGAAGTCAGCAGGCAAAGAGACCGAGCGCTGCCTGCCCGGCAGACCCTTCTTGAACCTGAACACGAACCTCTCGCGCGGAGGGAACGTGCTCTCCGACCCGAAAGCGCCCTGCGAAGCGCCGTCTATCGTGAACGACCTGCCGTCCCAGCTTGGCTGCACCGTGAAGGGGACGGACGGCTCGACCTCGATGAAGCTCTTGAGCGTGAGCGCGTCCCCCACCTCGAAGTTCGTCTCGACCCTGACGGAGTCCTCCTGCCCGACCACGGACTCGATGCGGGGAGGGGCGGTGCTGAGCAGTCCCGTGACGCGCAGCCTGACGGCGCTGCGTATGCCTATCGCCGGGGCGTCTGCCGGAGCGCCGGTCTCACCGGTGAGCCCCGGCGCTATCTCGACGTACTCAGGCTCAACCCCATCAACTCCATCGACGTATGCCGTGATGGCCTTCGACGGCAGGCCGAACGGCACGCGGAACTTCAGCGCCCGTCCCGGGGAACTGGTTCCCCCTGGGGAACTTGCTCCCTCTGCCGCGGTGATGCTGAGGAACCCCCTGAGGCGGGAGGGCAGCACCGGCATGTTGAAGTCGAGCCTCACCGCAAGGCCGCCCGAGGGGAGGCCCGCGCTAGGCACGAGCGCGGCGCTCAGGAGCTTGAGCGGCTCGGTGTGGAAGAGAACGGTAGTCCCCGTGGGAACGATGGAGGCCTCGTAGTTCATGTCGAGGTAGAGGGGTGCGGTGAGCGACGCGACGAACGTCGTCTGGTCTATCCACCTGCCCTCCGCGTGTATCGCCGGCTTGACGGCGAGGGGGAACAGGCTGTTGCTGGCGTCCACGGTCCGCCCCACGTCGCCCTCCGCCACCATAGGCGTGGGTAAATCGTTTCCAGAGAGGAACGAGACGCGGAACGAGACGTTGTTCGCGACCTCCGGGTTCGGCTTGTCTAACCCCCCGTCGCCGGCCGGTTGAGAGACCCCCGGGGGGAAGAACGACACGACGGGGTCGGGTCCTTGTTCCCCCGCGGTCGACGGAGCCGCAAAGCCGATGATGCAGGCGCACAAACACGCCATCAGTCTAAGATTCATAGAGATCTACAGTCCTTTCGCGTCTAGTTGGGGGCGGTCACTTTTTTAATTATATATTTGCCGGTCTTCGATTAAAACCCCTCTTGACATCCGCAATAAGTATGATATTATATGGGGCGTCGTCGGACTGGCGGAATAGGTAGACGCACGGGACTTAAAATCCTGGGGGCTGCGGCTCGTGCGGGTTCGAATCCCGCGTTCGACACTAGGAGTAAATATCGCGGGGTGGAGCAGTCAGGAAGCTCGTCGGGCTCATAACCCGAAGGTCGCAGGTTCGAATCCTGCCCTCGCAACCATAACTCGCCAACAGCTCAAAATTTCGTTTTGGGGTCTTAGGCCTCCTCGGAGGTGGAGGCTCCGTTTGGCGGTATAGCTCAGCTGGCTAGAGCACGCGGTTCATACCCGCGGTGTCACTGGTTCGATTCCAGTTACCGCCACCATTAGGGCATTTCAGGGCATTTCCCAAGATTAAGAAAATCCGGAAAAGACCCCGTTTTCGGGGGAGGGGGGCAATGAAGAAGCGCCGTCCGCACATCGTCCCCTTGGCCAGCCAAGAGGTTACAGATGTGTTCTAGCTTGGGTTAGGAGGCGGTCGCGCCGTGTAAGGGCAAGCCGGCTCGTCGCACGGCGGCGAGGACGTGGCCGATAAGGATTGAGGCCGCGGGGTTGGGAGTCGGGGCCAAGACCCCTCTAAGACCCCGCGGAGTCCACGTCCCGCCCTTGGCGACGGGCGTTGCGCCATGGTCTTCCCTGGCCATGACGAGGAAGGCAGCGGATGATGCAAGGGTGGGCTAACTGGCCAGACGGGCTGCGGGAGGGGAGGGGAGGAGTAATGTCTAAGTACGCCACGACCGCCGATCTTCGGCACGACATCGAGCATGGGCACGAGATAATCATGCGCTGGCGAGGCCGTCGGCGACGTCGTTTTGGAGGCAGAAGTAATTGAGGTGTTCTAGCTTGGACTAGGAGGCTGGAGGTGCGGCACCCCCAAATCGGATGAAGGCGTAAAATAAAAAAAGGGGCCTGCGGATGTGTGCCGCGGCCACTTTTCTCTTTCCTTCTAGCAGCGCCTAGCTCTGCGCTGGTTCTATCGAGACCACTCTGCGGTTGTCCCTCGTTCCGAACTGCACCGTGCCGGGCGACAGGGCGAACAGCGTGAAGTCCCTGCCCATGCCGACGTTCTTGCCAGGGTGAATCCTCGTGCCGCACTGGCGAACCAAAATGCCGCCAGCCTTGACGGACGTCCCGGCGAAGGCCTTGACGCCCCGGTACTTCGGGTTGCTGTCCCGCCCGTTGGTCGAGCTGCCCTGTCCCTTTTTGTGCGCAAAAAACTGTATGTCGAAGCAAACGCTCATTTCAAATGCACCTCCGAAACGCCGACGTGATCGGCGTGTATGGCGGATATCTCCCGCAGCGCCCCGGCTATCGTGCGGGTGAGCAGGTCAAGCCTCCCCATCACCCCGGCCGGAGCGTCCTTCCATTCGACCCTTATAATAGGAACGGACGGATCGATGTCGCGTATCACGCCGCTCAGCCCAGCCGTCTCCAAACCAAGAACCAGCGTGTGGACGAGGGTCGAAACGGCGGCGCACACCACGTCCTCGCCCTTGGCCGCCGCGCCCGTGTGCCCGACCGATTCCAGACCCACTAGGCCGCCCTTTCCCCAGAAAAGCGTTAAACGAGTCAACTCAGGCGTAGACTTCCTTCACGCGGATCTCCGTGTAGTACTGCCGGTGCCCGCGCATGCGGCGGTAGTTCTTCTTGCTCTTGAACTTGAAGACCAGCACCTTGTCGGCTCGCGCCTGGGCGACTATCTCGGCCTTGACCCCAGCCCATGCGAGCAGAGGAGTCCCGAAGCGCGTTTCCCCGTCCGCGTCCCCAACCATGCACACCCTGTCGAGGACGACCTCGTCCCCAACCTCGCCCGGAAGGCGCTCCACGCGAAGAACGTCCCCAGCCTGCACACGGTACTGCTTGCCACCAGTTTCCACAACAGCGTACAACCTATATTCTCTCCTTTCGCTGAACGGAGGTTCCGCGCCTCGTAAACCGCGCGGATTTGGCGACCTCGCTCAGGCGAACCTAAACGCGGGTATTTTAACATAGGCGGCCGGCCAGGTCAATGCTATAATCGCGGGAAGACCAATTTCGACGCATTAAGGAGGGCGAAAATTGAGGGCGTTATCGGAGGATAGCAGCCAAAGCGACGTCTGCTGGGGGCGCGGCCCTGTCCTAGACTTGGTGAGGCACACGCCCGCGCGCTGCGTGAAGCTCGTGATAGCCAACAACGTGAGGCCGCCGTTCCTCGACGAGCTCGTTGCCGCGGCGCGGGCCGGGAAGGTCGTCTACCAGATCGTGGCGCCGGAGGCCGTCGACTCTCTCTGCGGGCGAGGCGTTCGACATCAGGGCGTGGCCTGCCGCGTCACGGAGGCGCCGCTTCTGGAGCTGGAGCCGTTTTTGAACACCCTGCCGGAGGGCGCGGCGCTCTTAGTCGTGTTAGACCACGTGGAAGACCCGCAGAACCTCGGAGCGATAATACGCTCGGCGGAGGCGGCCGGAGCAGCGGCCGTGGTCATCCCCAAGCGGCGCTCAGCCCCGCCCGGCGGCGTAGTCATGAAGGTCAGCGCCGGGGCAGCGGCGCGCCTCCCGCTGGTCTCCGTGCCCAACATAACGGCCTCCATGGAGCGCCTGAACAAGGCCGGCTTCTGGACGGTCGGCATGACCCCCGGCGCAGGGGATAGCCGAGCCGAGAGCATCTGGGACTCCCCCCTGCCCCCGCGGACGGCGCTGGTCATCGGATCGGAGGGCGACGGCCTGTCGAGGCTGGTCAGCGAGACCTGCGACCAGCTTGTGCACATACCGATAAGCGGCGCCGTGGGCTCGCTCAACGCCGCCTCCGCCGCCGCGGTGGGGATGTTTGAATGGCGCAGAGTAAACTCACCCCGCTGACGGCGTTCCTTCGACTCCTCCCGAGGCTCGCGCTCATCCTCCTGCTCCTGCTCGCGCCGTCGGCGGATGGCAGCGAGGGAGCAGTCCCCCCCGAGGAGAATTGGAACCGTGAGAATCTGGCCCGCATAGCGGCGCTGGCCCCTTCCTCAAATACCGGCTTTTCGTTCGTCGTCGTAGGGGACACTCAGGGGCCGAACTCGAAGTTCCCCATGGTCTTGTCGGCGATCCTGAAGGAAGAGGGGATACTTTTTGTCTTCGACCTCGGCGACCTCGTGAACTACGCCACGGACGAGGAGTACGAGGAGACGTTCTTCCGACACGTCAGAGGGCTCGACGTCCCGTTTTTGACATGCGCGAGCAACCACGACCACTTCAAGTCGAAGCGCGCGGCAAACTACTCACGGCTGTTCGGGACACCCCACTACTACTCCTTCTCCGTCGCAAACGCGGCGTTCATAGTCCTGGACAACGGGCAGGACTACTCGATGACGGAGGAGCAGTTCCTGTGGCTGGAGCGCGAGCTGGCCGTCGCAGCGGAGAAGCCAGTCCGCTTCGTGATGATGCACAGGCCGATAAGCGACCCCCGCCCCAGCCGCAAGGGGACGGTCGTCCCCAAGAGGAAGCCCCACGACATGACGGAGAACGGACGCACGCAGGACGCCGCGAGACTGAGCGCGCTCCTCGACGAGTGGGGCGTGACGATGGTCTTCGCGGGGCACATACACTCGTACTACAGAGGCACGTGGGGCCGGACGCCGTACATCATAACGGGCGGTGGCGGCGGCGGCCTGCACGACAGTGGGACGGAGGCGTCGTTCCATCACTACGTAAGGGTCGACGTGCCGCCGGACGGGCGCGTGACGTACAAAGTGGTGCCGGTGCGGAAGATGGTGGCCCCCCAAATAGCCTTAAATCGCTAACAACTAGATTTGGTCTTGACAACCCGAAGCGGCTGGAGTATAATTCCCTTGACCTGCGGAGACGTGGCCGAGCGGTCGAAGGCGGGCGCTTGGAGAGCGTCTGAGCGTAACAGCTCCTAGAGTTCGAATCTCTACGTCTCCGCCAGAATCACTACCATCAGGGGTGCTGAGCAATGGCAAGAGGCAAGAGCATTAATCTATTTCTCATGGACGGCACCCCAACCGGGTGCATCAAGGCGACACTTGCCGACTGGACAGGCGTAGCTTACCGCATTCCGCGC
>JAISUL010000089.1 GCA_031272145.1 Synergistaceae bacterium | reverse complement strand
CAAGGACATGTCGCTTGCGAATGAGTGGGAGGGATTTCACAAGGTCACGGAGATATTCAAGGAGTACGACAGCGGCATCGAGACCAAGAACGACAGGTTCGTCCTTGCCTACAGCCGGGAGGCGCTGGAGCGCGTGGTTGACGACCTCTGCGGCATGGCCATCGATGACGTCAAGAAGAAATACGGCCTGACGGACGGAGTTTGGACGGTGCAGGCCGCCCGCGACGCGCTGGCCGGTTTTGACAAGCGGCACGTCCAAACGGTTCAGTACAGGCCGTTTGACTTTCGCTGGACGTTTCTCCACGACAAGGCTGGCTTCTTGGCTAGGCCTCGCCGCAAGGTCTCGCAGTATTTCGACGCCGATGGCCGAAATAACGTCGGCCTGTGCTTCACGCGCACCGCCGGCGGAGACGGTTATAAGAACGTTTTCGCCTCCGACAGGCCGATAGACGCGCACATCACGAGCGGGCAGGACTACCTAGCGCCGCTGTGGATTTATAAAGACGGCAAGCGTGAGGCCAACTTCACCGACGGCTTCGCAGTATTTTTGGCCTCGCTGCCGTTTGCGCCAGCGCCCGAGGACGTCTTCGCCTACATCTACTCCGTCCTGCACTCGCCGGCCTACCGCGCGAAGTACGCGGAGTTCTTGAAGTCCAGCTTCCCCGCCGTGCCGGTGACGCGCAACGAGGACGTCTTCACTAGATACGCCGAGTTGGGGCATCAACTGATTGATCTGCACCTGCTCCGCCATGTTCCGCCGGATGGGCTGAACATCTCGATGGACGGGGTGAGCGGGGACTTCGAGCTAAAGAAAATCGAGCGCAAAGGGGACGCCCTGCTGCTCACTACGGACGAGGGCAGTATCATCACTATAACTGGGATTTCGGACGAGGTCTGGAACTTCGAGATAGGCTCGCACCGCCCGATCGAGAGGTGGCTGAAGTACCGAATCCGCGACGGCGCCGTCCTGTCGCCGGGGCAGGACTTGACTCACATCGGGCGCATAGTGGCCGCGGTTAGTGGTACTATTGAGGTTATGAACGACCTCGGCGACCTTGAGGAATTATGGCGGCGGTAAAAAATGGGTATAATAAGCTGGGAGGCGTGAGCAATGGAGCAATGTCTCGTAACTGGCGGGGCCGGGTACGTCGGCTCGCATTTCTGCAAGGCCTTGGCTAACGCGGGGTTCTTGCCTGTGACTGTGGATAACCTCAGCCGAGGCCACGAGGAGGCCGTGAAGTGGGGGCCGCTCCTCAAGGGCGACATAAGGGACGGGGCGTTTCTCGACCGCGTCTTCCATGAACACTGGCCGATACGCTGCGTGTTCCACTTCGCGGCGCTGGCCTACGTCGGCGAGTCCGTGGAGAAGCCCAACCTATATTATGACAACAACTTTTGCGGGGCAAAGAGCCTGCTCGACGCCATGCTGCGCGCGGCGCCGCACGGGGAGCCTGTTCCCCCCATCGTGTTCTCCAGCACGTGCGCGACCTACGGGGTGCCGCAAACCGACACCATAAGCGAATCCCATCCCCAGTGGCCGATCAACCCCTACGGATGGAGCAAGCTCTTCGTCGAGAGGATGCTGAACGACTACTCGGAGGCGTACGGCCTGCGCTTCGCGGCGCTCAGGTACTTCAACGCGTGCGGCGCCGACGAGGACGGGGAGATCGGCGAGCTTCACGAGCCGGAGACCCATTTGATCCCGCTCGTGCTCCGGGCAGCTAAGACCCACTCCGCGGTAAAGGTATTCGGCACCAACTACCCGACTCCGGACGGAAGCGCGATAAGGGATTACGTTCACGTCTCCGACCTCGCGGACGCGCACGTCTTGGCGATGGAGCATCTGCTTGGGGGGAGCATGAGCATGAAAAAGCTAATTCTAAATCTCGGCACGGGCAGGGGCTACTCCGTTAGGGAGGTCGTTGAGGAGGCCAGGCGGGTGACCGGCGCGGACTTCGGCGTCGTGGACGCACCTCCGCGCCAGGGCGACCCGCCCAAGCTTGTGGCGTCGAGCGGTCTGGCCGAGTCAGTTCTGGGATGGCGCCCAAAGCGGAGCAGCCTGAGGAACGTCATAGAGACCGCGTGGCGCTTCGAGAGGGGAAGGGGGAACGGGAGCCAGTTCCCCCAAAGTTAGTTAACTTACCTTGGAGTTCGGCGGCACGTCCTCCGTGATCCAGACGTTGCTGCCTATCGTCGAGCCCGCGCCTATCGTGACGCGCCCAAGGATGGTCGCCCCGGCGTACACAATCACTCCGTCCTCCAGAATCGGATGCCTTGGGATGCCCTTGACCAGAGTGCCGTCGGCGTTCTTGGGGAAGGACAGGGCGCCTAGGGTGACGCCCTGATACAGCCTGCAGCGCCGGCCTATGACGCTCGTCTCGCCTATGACCACGCCGGTTCCGTGGTCGATGAAAAACTCCTCCCCTATCGACGCGCCTGGGTGTATGTCGATGCCGGTGCGCGAGTGCGCCATCTCCGTTATGACCCTCGGTATCACCGGCACGGAGAGGTCGTAAAGCAGGTGAGCCACGCGCTGGTTCATCATAGCCCGCACCGACGGATAGCAGAAGATTGCCTCCTCCTCGCTGCGCGCCGCAGGGTCGCCCTCGTAGGCCGCGAGAACGTCCCCGTCGAGCAGCGCGCGAATCCTCGGCAGCCCGGCCAGGAAGCGCTCGGTTATTTCCATGACCTTCGATGTGTCCCAATTTCCCCCCGTTTCCCCTTGCCCTGCGTTCTCGCCGAAGAACTGCATCCCGCTGCGTATCTGACCCGCCACAAGCTCGGAGATTTCCGACAGAGTGAGGGTTACCCGCTCCTCGAAGGGTACTCCGGCCCATTCACGAAGGCCGAAAAACTCCGGGTAGAAGAGGGCGTCGATGAAGCGCATGAGCCGCTTGAGGTCGGAGAGCGACGGCGCGGGCGGGCGGTTCTCGCGAAACCCCTCTCTGGCCTCGAACGCGCGAACTACATGGTCGGGGCACGCGAAACCGCCCATGACGATTCACTCCGCGAACATAGGCGTCGAGAGGTAGCGCTCTCCAGTGTCCGGCAGCAGGGCGACGATGAGCTTACCCTCGTTGCCTGGCCGGAGCGCGACCTGAACGGCGGCGTGAAGCGCCGCGCCCGAGGAAATCCCGACGAGCAGCCCCTCCTTCCGCGCAACCTCGCGGCCCGCGGCGAAGGCGTCGTTGTCCTCCACGTCGATGACCTCGTCGTAGACGGACTTGTCCAGAACGTCGGGCACAAACCCCGCGCCTATGCCCTGAATCTTGTGAGACCCAGGCGTGCCCTTCGTGAGCACAGGCGAACCGGCCGGCTCCACCGCGACGACCTTGACCTTCGGGTTGTGCTCCTTCAGGTACTTGCCCGCGCCGGTGATCGTGCCGCCCGTGCCTATGCCGGAGATGAAGAAGTCGACCTTGCCGTCCGTGTCCTTCCATATCTCAGGCCCGGTCGTCGCGTAGTGCACGGCTGGGTTGGCAGGGTTCACAAACTGGCCTGGGATGAAGCTGTTCGGCGTGGCCTTGGCTAGCTCGTCGGCCTTGGCTATGGCGCCCTTCATCCCCTTGGCGCCCTCCGTCAGGACTAGCTCCGCCCCATAGGCCTTGAGCAGGCTGCGGCGTTCGACGCTCATGGTTTCGGGCATGGTCAGGATGATTCGGTACCCGCGCGCCGCAGCGACGGCCGCAAGGCCAATCCCCGTGTTGCCGCTGGTCGGCTCGATGAGCACGGAGCCGGGCTTCAGCGCGCCCTTCTTCTCCGCGTCGTCGATCATCGCGAGGGCGATGCGGTCTTTGACGCTTCCGGCGGGGTTGAAGTACTCCAGCTTGCCGACAAGCCGCGACTTGACGCCACGACTGGCCGCGTAACGCGACAGCTCAAGCAGAGGAGTGCCACCGATGAGTTCGGTGAGTTCGGAACGTATGGACATAATAATTCTCCTTTACCGTATTGGCCTCGAAGGCCAATTAATACTTATCTAGTCATATATAGTATCCGAGACCCTCTGGGTTGTCAATAGCGCGATCCGAAAATCTGCTCGGCGAACGTCCGTTTATATATATAATGGAAGAGAGGGGGCTGAGCCCCCAAGGGGTCTGAGACACCCAAGGAGTCGCAGACCCCGAAGAGGCGCGGGGGAGCCGCGCAAGATAGGAGGAGACCATGAGCGATTTTATGGAGTTGTGCCTCAAGCGTCAGAGCTGCCGGGATTTTTCCGACAGGCGGGTGGAGCGCGAGAAGCTGACGCGCTGTGTGGAGGCCGCGCGGCTGGCTCCGTCTGGGTGCAACGCGCAGCCTTGGAGCTTCGTGGTGGTGGACGACCCCAAGGTCGTGCCGGAGGTGGCCAAGTGCGGCCAGTCGATGGGGATCAACGGCTTCTTGTCGAAGGCCCCGGCGTTTTTCATCGTGTTGGAGGAGCAGGCCAACCTCATGCCCGGCCTGGCCAAGATAGTGGACAGCCGGTACTTCGTGCCGGGCGACCTCGGCGCGGCCGTCGTGCATCTGTGCCTTGAGGCAGCCTCGCTCGACCTTGGGACATGCATCATCGGCATGTACGACAGGCCGACCCTGAGGGCTCTCCTCTCCATACCGGCGGAGAAGAACTTCGGCGGCTACGTCGCGGTGGGGTACCCCGCGGACGCGGCAGTCCGGCCAAAGGTGCGCAAGCCGATCGAGCAGGTAGTTCGGTACGTTTGACGCTATGACGAGTGAGCACGCGGTAGGAGCATACCTCCGCTTCCTCGCCGACAACCCGAGGGGCGGCGAGATAACTTACCGCACCCCGCTCGAAAACCTCCTGAACGCCATACAGGTCTTCCCCGCCAAAACGACCAAGGTCGTTCAAGAGGATAGGACGGGCGAAGTCGAAGTCAACGGCACGCCAGACTTCTTCATCTACGAGGGCGACGGCACGCTCTTCAAATCGCTGGTCGGCTTCGTCGAGTGCAAGTTGCCGGGCTTTCCGCTGGACGACCTCGTGTCCAGCGAGCAGATCAAGAAGTACTCCAAAACCACGGACAACATCATCGTCACGGACTACCGTCGCTTCATGCTCCTCCAAAAGGGCACCAAGACACGGCACGATGTCACGCTGTCCGACACCCCAACGGCCATTCAGGACTTCCTGAATCTACTGGAGGCGTTCTACGGCTACGAGTATCCATACCTACGCACAAAGAAGGACGTCGCCTTCGCGCTCGCAAAACAAAGCTTCTACTATGCCGTCTTCCTGCGCGAGTTTCTGGAGGACAAGGCCAACGCCAAACACTCCTTTTACGTCAAATTCCACGCGCTCCTCAGAGAGTACCAGAAGTCCATCCACTACCACTATGAGCTGGCCGACTTCTGCGACGTGTACTCCCAGTCTCTGGTCTACGGCCTGATGCTGGCGCGGCTGGAATCCGGCGCAGTGTTCGACGAGTACACCATGGACTGGCTGCCTGGACTGGCCGATAAGTACCCTCTGCTGCATGAGTTTCTAGCTCAAGGCTACGAGAGCTACATGCCCGCACGCATCCGAACTGCCCTCATCAGTGTTGGGAAAAATGTCAACCACGTTAACGTCGAGGCCGTCGAAGCAGAGTTCATGCGCGGTGCCGAAGAGGACGCGCAGAAGTCTGACATCGCCGTGTATCTCTACGAAGATTTTCTGAGCGCTTATGACAAATGGCGTGGCACGGAGCGACGCAAGGAAAACGGCGTCTACTACACGCCGTTCGAGGCCGCCGACTTTATCACGCGCGGTGTAGAGCACCTGATCCAGAAGCACTTCAACCCCGCCGGTTTCGCGGCACGGGATGTCAAAGTTCTGGACTTCGCTTGCGGGACGGGTACGTTCCTCCGCTCGGTGTACGGAGCGCTTGTACCGAACAGCGCAGATGAACAGCGAAGGCTAGTGGCAAAGAGAAAAATACTGTCAGGAATTTTCGGCTTCGAGGTGCTCTTCACCCCGTACATTGTGGCTCATACGGTGTTGACGCGGTTCCTTGAACACCGAGGCGTCCACCTGTCGGAGGGCGAGCGGCTCGGCATCTACCAGACGAACACGCTGGACACGGAGCGGCAGCGCGAACTAAGTCCGCTACTGCCAGAGCTCAAGCACGAAGACGAACGCGCGGCGGAGATAAAGAACAGCGAAGCGATACTTGCTATCATCGGCAACCCGCCCTATTTCATCGGCAAGAGCCAAGCAGAGAAGGGCGAGATCGACGCTCTCCTCAAGGATTACAAAAGTGGATTGAGGGAGAAGAAGATCAACCTCGACGACATGTACGTGAAGTTCATCCGCTTCGCCGAGTGGAAGATCGCCGAGTGGGACAAGGGGCACTTTGACTACGGCGTCATCGGCATCATAGTGAACAACAGCTGGCTCGATGGAGTCACGCACCGCCGCATGAGGGAGCATCTATTAGAGACGTTCGACGAGGCGTACATCCTGAACCTCCATGGCAACGCGCGGCGCAACGAGGCGGGCGTGAACATCTTCGACGTGATGGTCGGGATTTCCGTAGTGTTCCTAGTGCGGTTCAAGGAGCGGGCGAAGCGGAAGCGCGTGCGGTACTTTTCGGCGCGTGACCTGCTGTCGCGCGCGTCCAAGCTTAATTTCCTGAAGTCCACGGACATCACGAAGATCGAGTGGAAGGAGCTTCACCCTAAGGCGCCGGACTTTTGGCTCGTGGACAAGGACCTGTCGCTCGCGAAGGAATTCAACAACTTCTGGAAACTCAGAGCGGCGGCAAAGGGCGCGGGCAGGACGATATTTACCGTCTCCAACAGCGGCATCAAGAACGACAGAGACGAACTCCTCGTAGCCTATGACAAGGTCACGCTTGAACGGAACATGCGCGTCGCGTTCAGCGACAAGCACTCTAACGAGTTCGTGAAACAGTACAAGATAACTAACTCATCCAGCTACGCTTTCGCAGATAAGCTGAAAGAGCAGGATTTTTGCGAAGGCAACATCCGACGCGTTCATTACAGAGTGTGGGACGAAAGGTACCTATACTACGCCGCTGGGTTCACAAGCCGCCCCGCCGAAAACGTCTCGCAGCACTTCGACACTGCCGATAGACGCGGGAACATCGGCCTGTGTTTCACGCGCAACATCGACGGAGACGTTTACAAAGACGTTTTTGTCTCGGACAGGCCGATAGATATACACATCATGAGCGGGCAGAACTATCTAGCTCCGCTGTGGATTTATAAAGATGGCAAGCGTGAGGCAAACTTCACCGATGATTTTACTGCGTTCCTGGCCTCGCTGCCCTTCGCGCCCTCGCCTGAGGACGTCTTCGCGTACATCTACTCCGTCCTGCACTCGCCGGCCTACCGCGCGAAGTACGCGGAGCTCTTGAAGTCCAGCTTCCCCGCCGTGCCGGTGACACGCGACGAAGGCGTCTTCGCCAAGTACGCCGAGCTAGGGCGGCGACTGATCGACCTGCACCTGCTCCGCCGTGTTCCGCCGGATAAGCTGAACATCTCAATGGGCGGGGTGAACAGGGATTTCGTGCTGAAGAAGATCGAGCGCAAGGAGAACGCCCTGCTGCTTACTACGGGCGAAGGCAGGATTATAACTATAACTGGGATTTCGGACGGCGCATGGGACTTCGAGATAGGCTCGCACCGCCCTGTCGAGAGGTGGCTGAAGTACCGAATCCACGACGGCGCCGTCCTGTCGCCAGGCGAGGACTTGACGCACCTCAGGCGCATGGTGGCCGCGGTTCAGGGAACTATCGAGGTTATGAATGACCTCGGCGGCCTTGGGGAGTTATACCTAAAGTCACTATCAAACAAAGCGGAAGGCTAGGAGAATCATGACGGGTGATGGCACCTTATTCGTCTATGATGACTACGAGTACCCCTACCTGCGCACAAAAAAGGACGTCGCCGCCGCCCTCGCGAAGCAGAGCTTCCACTACTCGGTCTGCCTGCGCGAGTTTCTCGAGGACGAGGCCAACGCCGGGCACTCCTTTTACGTCAAGTTCCACGCCCTATTTACTGAGTGCCAAAAGTCCATCCACTATCACTACGAACTTGCCGACTTCTGC
>JAISUL010000020.1 GCA_031272145.1 Synergistaceae bacterium | reverse complement strand
GCCACCTCGCCGGCGGCCGTCACGCTCTTCTTCACCGGAATCTTCATGAGCACGTCTGGTATCCTCATGCCCAGGTCGGACGCGGACTCCGGCCTTGGGACCTCAGATGCCACCACAGCCGTTATTGGCCGCCGTGCGTCCCTGTCCGCGGCGAGGTCGGGTATGAAGAACTCCACCGCCTCCTCCGCCAGCTTGCTTAATCCGTCCTTCCAGAGACGGTCACGCCATTTGCCCTCGGTGTTGAACATGGGGGCATCCTCCTCGGTCGCAAAATGTAGAGGCTTGGCCCGCTGTCACCGGGCCGCCTTGTCTTTTCCAGAGGGTGGTATCCTCGACGAGCACGGCACGCCCGTCTGGCACAGGCCGCAGCCGTAGCCCTTGAAGCCGAAGCGCTCCTCCACGTACCTCTCGGTGTCCCCGTGAAGATAGCCGTGGCACTTCCTCTTGTCATGGCCGTTCTCGCTCAGCGCCCCGGCCGGGCAGCGGCTTATGCAGGCGCCGCACTTCTTGTCCGTCTTGAACGGGCAGTACTCGTCATAGCGGGAATATGGCCGCTGGGTCGGAGCGAGGCGCGCCCTCAGGACGATCGAGCCTATGCGCACGGCCTTCCCGACGGGCGTGATGAGCCCGTCGCATAGGCCGAACGTCCCAAGGCCGCAGGCGTGCGCGGCGTGGCGCTCCGACCAGTTGGATACGTAGACGCGCCTCTCGGACTGGAGCCTCGTCCATGTCGGGAGGTTCATAGGCGCCACGGCGTCAACCCCAAGCGAGCGGGCCAGCTCCACCAGGCGGTCCCTCAGCTTCACGTTGGCCTTCTCGCCCATGATGCGCGACCTCACCCAGCGCTCCGACGGCATCGCGCTCTCGGATGCGTTGTCCACCAGAGTCGCCGGGTTGTGCGGCAGTATCCAGGCGATGACCGAGAGGTCTTTGGCCTCGGCGTCGAACCCGCCCTCCTTGAACGCCATCTTGGGCGTCCACATCCGCTCGTCGCCGATCTCGGGCTTCAAGAAGCTCTCGAAGATCGGGTCGTCCCCCGACGCCACCCCCAAAAGCGGCGTCATCCAAAATTTCTCTCCGGTTTCGACCCACGCCTTGCCCTCGCCCCACATTAGGTTGCACGGGTCTTGCTCGAGGAAGCGCTTGGCCTCGACGCTTATGGCGTCAAAAATATCGGCGCTGCTCATGAGTACTTGGTGTCGAAGTCCCAGGGCGCGCCGCCCGCGAGACATCCGCCGTCGATGTGGATCATCATCCCAGACATGTAAGACGATGCGTCCGAGGCGAGGAGCAGCGCCGTCCCGATTATCTCCTCAGGCTGGCCTGGGCGCCTCATGGCTATGCGGTCGCGGAGGTAGTCGCCGCGAGTCGGGTGCTCCCACGTCACGGCCGTCAGCGGCGTCAGGATGTGGCCGGGCGCTATGGCGTTCGCCCTTATCCCGAACTTCGCCCACTCCACGGCCATCGACCGCGTCAGAGCCGTGACAGCGCTCTTCGTCGCGCCGTACACGCTGCACCCGCCTAGCATCCCGACAGAGTTGTGCGAGGCCATGTTTATGATGTTGCCGTGCCCCGCCTTCCTCATGTGCTTGGCCACCTCCTGAGAGATGAAGTACAGGCCCTTCAGGTTGATCTGCATTATGCGGTCGTAGGTGCTCTCCTCCACGTCGAGGATCCCCTCGCGCTTGTTTATGCCGGCGCAGTTGAAAAGCACGTCCACGCGCCCGTAGACGTCCACCACGCTGTTCACGCACGCCTCGATGCTGACTATGTCGGTCAGGTCGAGACGAAACGCCATGACCTTGTCGGCTGGCGCGTCAGGGGCGTCGCTGCGTATCTCCTGCTCCAGCGAGGCTAGCCCGCGCTCGTCGATGTCGCATATGGCCAGCTTAGCCCCGGCCTTCGCGTAGGCCTTGCACACAGCCGCGCCTATTCCGCCCGCTGCGCCAGTGAACAGGATGACCTTGTCCTTCAGGGAAAACACGGACTCCAGGTAGTAGCCTATAGAATCAGCCAACTTTGATCGCCTCCCTTTGCTTTCCGTAGTACTCCACTGCCCGCTTCACGCCGCTCCACACGAGCCACGCGATGGCGAGCATCAAAATCCACCCTATTGGACGCTGCATAAGAGGGATGAAGCTCCCCCTGCTCTGCATCAGCGCCTGACGGAAGCTCACGTCCGCAAGAGGCCCGAGTATCAGGCCCAGCACCAGTGGCGCCAGAGGGTAGTCCATCTGCCTCAGCAGGTAACCAACGACTCCGGCGAACAGCATCAGGTACACGTCGAAGATGCGCACCCCTCCGCCGTAGGCCCCTATGACTGTCAGAGGCACGACTAGGGGAAGCAGTATCTCGCGCTTTATCTTCAGCACGCTGACCATCGGCTTGGCCAGCAGCAGGCCCCAGAAGAGCATGGCGCAAGACGCGCATATAAGCGCTGCCCCCACCATCGGAAGGAACTCCGGGTTCTCGATGTTGAGCATTGGGCCAGGCCTAACGCCGTGGAGGTTCATGGCCGCCAAGAACATCGCCGCCGGAGGGGAGCCAGGTATCGCCAAGGTCAGGAGCGGGATCATAGCCCCGCCTATGACGGCGTTGTTGGCCACCTCAGGGCACAGGACTCCCTCCAGCGAGCCAGTGCCGAACTTGTGCCCCTCCTTCGACCTCCTCTTGCCGAGGTCGTATGAGAGCCACGCGCCGACGTCCTCCCCCGCGCCAGGCACTATCCCGATGATGACGCCGATGATGCCGGAGCGTATCGTCGCTGGGAGCAGCGGCTTGAAGACGCTCAGCGGCGGGATGATGCGCCCGATCTTCCCCTCGATCTTGTACGGTATGCTCTCCTGAAGGACGCCCAGAACCTCCGAGATGCCGAACACGCCTATCAGGGTCGCTATAAGCGGGATGCCGCCCTTCAGCTGGAGGCTGCCGAACGTGAAGCGCGGGAAGGCGTATATCTCCTCCATCCCGACCATTGACAGGGCGAAGCCGAGAAAGCCGACGATCCAGCCCTTTATCGGGTCTTTGTCTGTGGAGAGGGAGCCGCATATCATTATCCCGAACAGAGCCAGAAGGAACGTCTCCCAGTGCCCGAACTTCATCGCGAGCTTATAGAGCACCGGCGTCAGGGTGAGCATGATGAAAATGCTGAACAAAGTCCCTATGAAGGACGCGATGAAGCCCGTCCCTATCGCGAGTCCGCCCTTGCCCTGCTTGGCCAGCTGGAAGCCGTCTATGGCGGTGGCCGCCGCCGCCGGGGTGCCAGGGATGTTTATCATTATCGCCGCGCAAAGCCCGCCCGACGTGGCGCCAACGTAGACGGCCAGAAGAAACGCCACAGCCCGTTCGAGCGGCATGCCGTAGGAGATGTTTATGAGAAGCGCCAAGGCCATCGTGGCGGTGAGGCCCGGAATGACCCCGACCAGCAGACCCATGACCGAGCCGCCGAAGATCAGGGCGACTATGTACGGGTCGCGCAGCATCGAGGAGAACATCCCCCCGATGTACTGGAAGTACTCCATTGTTCCGCCCCCCTTATGGCATAGGTATTCTGAAGATGTTGCTGAAGAGCAGCTGAACCAGCACCGGCGCCACCACGGAGACGGCGATTATCCAGTACCACTTGGCGGCGCGCAGGAAGAAAAACGTGAGCATCAGATACGCCGCGCTGAGCAGGACGAAGTCGAACTCCCCCAGCAGGGCCACGTAACCCAGAATCAAAAGGAAGACGACCCCGCCCTTCTTGAGCACTGGCGAGGCAATGAAGCTCCGCAGGTTGGACGCGGAGAGCAGCCGTCTAGCGTCAGCAGCCCCGCCCCGAATGGACGAGGTGTACAGCAGAGCGAGGCCGAAGAGCACGAACAGAACGCCGAGTATCGCGGGGAAGAAGCCAGGCGAGACGAAGAAGAACTGGTATATCTTCATGTTCATGGCGCCGATGAACATCGCGGCGCCGAAAATGAGCAAGAAAATCGCGGTTATAAAGTCCGCTCCGGCCAGTTTTACTGGCCCTGGCCCTGGCCCCGGCCCCGGCCCCGGCCCTGAGCCTGACCCTGAGGCGTTTGCACCGCTCAAAAAAATCTCCTCCCTTCCTATATAACAGGAGGCAGGGGAGAAGGGAGAGGTTCCCCCTTCCTCCTGCCCCCTTCTTCCTACTGCGAAGATACTCTACTTGTAGCCGTAGAGCGCCTTCCTGCTGTCCCAGTTCCAGTCCTCGGCCCTGGGGATGTTGTGGTCCTTGGGGTTGACCTTCTGGGCTAGGCCCGCGTCCTGAAGAACCCACGCGTAGGCGCAGAACTGGTAGTCGAGCACTCTGTCCGCGTCCTCGCCGTAGCGGGTGATGACCTCGTAGCCCATCTGCTCGGCGAAGTCCTTCATCTCCTTCTGCTGACAAGCCCAGATGAAGGCCTCCTGAACCGCGTCCACGATCTCCTTGGGGGCGTCGCGCGGAATCATAACCGGCCAGGTCTCAGCGAGGTCGGGGATGCTGCTGTACTGGGGGCCGAGAGAGGTGATCGGGGGGATGGTGACCTTGTCGGTCAGCTGCAGGGGGTCTCTCCTGTTGAGGAAGAGGGCCTTGAGCTGGCCGGACTTGACGTAGTCGACGCCGGCCGAGAAGGAGATCGACCCGACCTCGACATCGCCCGCCATGACCGCGACGCAGGTCTTGCCGTCGCCGCCGTGGGTGACGTAGTTGATGGGCGTCGTTACGCCGGCTGCCTTCGCGAACGCCTCAACGAACGCGTGGATTCCGGCGCCGAGCGAGGAGACTCCCACGCTGGCCTTGCCCGCCTGAAGCGCCTTGATCAGGTCGTCGACCGTGTTGATGCCGGACTTCTCGGGGTTCACGACGAACGCCGCAGGCCCCTGAATGTGATGGAAGCCCCACCACTTCCAGGGAAGTCCGTTCGGCGACGTGTCGTTGACGTCGTAGCCGCCGAAGCACCCTGAGCCGGTCGCGAACAAGCTGTAACCGTCGTGGGGCTTGCCCATGACGTCCTCAGCAGCCACAGCGCCGGACGCGCCCGGCATGTTGACGACGTTGATCGTCTCGCCGAGGCGCTTCTGCATAAGCACCACGAGGGGCCTCACCGCCGTGTCCGTGCCCCCGCCTGCGCCGAAGCCTACGTACACGGTGGGCGTGCCCTTCTCCCACACCTTGGCGTCCGCCGTCCCGACGAACGCCGCCGCGGCCAAAGCCAGAGCCGCCGCAACCAAAACCAGTTTCCTCATTGCCTGTTCCTCCTATCGATATATAGAAATGTGAAGCTAAAGCTCGCTATTCCTTTTTCAAGGAGATGCCGTTGAGCTTCTCGTAGAAAAGCCCAAGCGCCCCGTGGTCGAGCGTCTCGTGCCCGTCCGCCGCGAGGTTCTGCATCATCTCCATGACCTGCGCGACCAGAGGCATGGACAGGTGGATCGCGCGGCTCGTCTCCTGGACGTTGCCCAGGTCCTTTATGTGCAGGTTGATGCGGAAGCCGGGGTTGTAGCGCCCCTCGAACATCCGCGGGGCCTTGTCCTCCATGCACTGGCTGCCCGCAAGCCCACCACGGATCGCCTGAAACACCCTCCTCGGGTCGACCCCCGCCTTCTCGGCCAGGCTCATGCCCTCGGCCACGGCGGCGATGTTGATGCCGACGATCGTCTGGTTCACCAGCTTGGCTATCTGGCCTGCGCCGATGCCTGCCACGTAGTTGCTCTTGCCCATCAGGTCGAGCAGGTCCTTTACCTTGCTGTAGACCTCCTCCTTGCCGCCAACCATGATGGCGAGGGTGCCCTTCTCGGCCTTCTCCTGGCCGCCGCTGACCGGGGCGTCTAGCATCTCGGCACCCTTGGCCTCCAGCAGGGCGCAGAGCTCGCGGCTGACGAGCGGGGCGATGGAGCTCATGTCGACCACGACCTGGCCGCTCCTCACGGCTCCGAGTATCCCATCCTTGCCAGTCACGACCTCGCGCACGTGAGGCGAGTTGGGCAGCATCGTGATGACAGTGTCCGACGCCTTCGCAACCTCAGCGGGGGACGAGGCCCTTTCCGCTCCTGCCTTGACCAGCTCCTCGACCGCAGCCGGAACAACGTCGTACACGACGAGCTGCTTTCCGGCCTTGATGAGGTTCTTCGCCATCGGCTTTCCCATTATGCCCAGGCCGATGAAGCCGATTTTGTTCGTGCTCATGTTTAACTCCTCCTTCTTAAAGAAGGCCGAGGACGGCCTCTTCGACGGCCTCGGCAGTGAGGCCGTAGTGGTTCAGCAGGTCATCGTAGCTGTGGGCAGACTGGCCGTAGTCGTCCTTTATGCCGACGCGAGCCATAGGCAGAGGCATGCGCCCCGTTGCCCTCGCCACGGCGTCGCCGAGGCCGCCGATCACGCTGTGCTCCTCGACCGTCACTATGCCGCGCACGCCGTTCACCGCCTTCAGCGTCGCCTCGGCGCTGAGCGGCTTGATCGTGCTGAAGTTTATGACCCGCGCGCTGATCCCGTGCTTGCCCAGAGACTCGCGCGCCCTCAGGGCTAGGTCGGCCCCGATGCCGTTCGCGCATATGGCGACGTCCTTGCCTTCGGCCAGCACCAGCGGGAGGCCGACCTCGAACGGGTCGGATTCCTTCGTCAGGATGGGGAGGTCGTTGCGGTTGAGCCTGATGTAGACGGGGCCGTTTATCGCCGCCGCCACCTTGACGGCCTTGACCGTCTCCACTGCGTCCACCGGAGCCAGCACCGTCATGTGCGGCAGGACGCTCATCATGGCCATGTCCTCGAAGGACTGGTGCGTCGCCCCGTCGCCGAAGTCCGACAGGCCGGCGCTTGACCCCACGATCTTGACGTTGAGGCACGGCAGGCAGACGCCCTGGCGTATCTGGTCGAAGGGACGCCCGGCAGCGAACACGGCGAACGAGTGCACGAACGGGATCTTGCCGCACAGGGCCAGCCCCGCCGCCACCGAGACCATGTTGGCCTCGCCTATGCCCATCTCGAAGTACTGCTCCGGCAGGTTCTTCTCTATCTGAATCGACTGAGTGGAGCCGTTGAGGTCGGCGTCGAGCGCCACGATGTTCCGGTTCGCCCGCGCCAGCTCCAGCAGAGCGGCTCCGTAGGCCTGCCTCTGGTTCTTTTCCGGCATGTTCTACGCCTCCTATTTTGTGCGGCCGTCACATGGCCTTGACCGAGGCAATGGCCTGGCTGCGCGTCTCGGGCGTCAGGAGGTTGTTGTGGTAGGCGTGGCTGTTCTCCGCGAAGCCGACGCCCTTGCCCTTGACCGTCCGCGCGACTATGGCCGTGGGCGCGCCCTTCACCATCGAGGCCTCGTCGAGCGCCCAGACGATCTCGCCCATGTCGTGCCCGTCGATCTCGAAGGTCTTCCAGCCGAAGGCCGCGAAACGCCCTGGGATGTTGTTGATCCGGTAGCGGTCGTTCGTGCGGCCCTGTGCCTGGATGCCGTTCATGTCGACTATGGCGGTCAGGTTGTCGAGCGAGTAGTGGTTCGCCGCCATGGCCGCCTCCCATATCTGTCCCTCGGCCAGCTCGCCGTCGCCGAGCACCGCGTAGACGTGGTAACCGCGCTTGTCGGCCTTCCCAGCGAGCGCCATCCCGACGCCTATGGAAAGACCCTGCCCAAGCGAGCCGGTGTTGGCCTCCACGCCGGGCGTGCTGCGCTCGGGGTGCCCTTGGAGCAGGCTGCCGAAGCTCTTCGTGGTCGCGAGCACCGACTTGTCGAAGTACCCGAGCTCCGCAAGCGCCGCGTACTGCGCGAGCACCGAGTGCCCCTTGCTCATAATGAAGCGGTCTCGGTTCGGGTCGTCCTTAAGCTGCGGCGACGTGTTCATTTTGTAGAAGTAGAGCGCAGCCACGATGTCCGCGCAGGACATCGAGCCGCCGAGGTGTCCCCTGTGGTCTATGCCGAGGGCGTCGATGATTCCGAGCCGCACGTCTCTGGCCCTTTCCTTCAGGGAGTCGATCAGTTTCTGATCCACTTCAAAGCCTCCTTTGTGCACATTTTTTCTATCGAAGGAGCGCCGATATGGCGTTTCGGGTTTCCGTGACGTGTTCGCGCATGACGCGCTCGGCCTGCCTGCACTCGCGCCTGCGGAACGCCTGAATTATCTGCCGGTGGTACGCGAGCGCCTTGGCGCGCCTTTCGGCGTAGGAGGCCGAGATGACCTGCTGCTTGAGGAGGTGCTCGCGGATGAGGTCGAATGAGTGAGAGAAGAGGGTGTTGCGCGTCGCCGAGGCTATGAGGCTGTGGAAGATCATGTCCGCCTCGGCGAAGCCGGACAGGTCGGTCTCCGACGCGACGTTGACCTCCTGCCGTCCGACGCATTGGACGAGCGCGTCTATCTCGGGGGCGGTTACGCGCTCGGCGGCGAGGAAGGCGCAGTAGGGCTCGTAGGCCACGCGGAACTCCATGACCTGCACGACGTCGCGGATGTTCTCCGGGTCGAGGTAGAGGGGGGATTGGACGGCGTTGACGAACGTGCCGAGGCCCGGCACGGTGTAGATGAAGTTCGCGGCCTTGAGGCGGTTCAGGGCCTCGCGGACGGTCGAGCGCCCAACGTTGAACGCGGACGCCAGGTCGGCCTCCGTGTAGATCTTCTCCCCCTGCTTCCAGAAGCCAGACTGAATCTTGCCCTTGAGCGCCTCGAAGACCGCGGCGCTCCGGCTCTTGCGCTCAAGCGGCGCAAAGATCTTTGCCTGCCCCCGTATTTCTTCTTGCTGTTCCCGGTGCTGCTCTTGCTGCCGCTGCTGCCCCTGCTGCTCCATATGAACCTACCTCCGCGAAGGAGAATGTCATATATCGGACGTCAGACAACATACTATGAAATCAGATGGATGTCAATACTAAAAAGGCGTGATATAATTCTTCTTAACTCAATCATTCGGGAGGGGTTTTTTCATGCGGGGCAACGAGGAGATGGCCAAGGGCTACGACCCTAAGGCCATAGAGGAAAAGTGGTATTCTTTCTGGCTCGAGAACGGGCTGTTCAACGCCGAGATCGACGTGGGCAGGCCTGCGTTCTCGATCGTGATCCCCCCGCCCAACGTCACGGGCTCGCTCCATATGGGACACGCGTTCGACCACACGCTTCAGGACGTGATGTGCCGAGCTAGGCGCATGCAGGGCTTCAGCGTCCTGTGGCTGCCCGGCACGGACCACGCCGGCATAGCCACGCAGAACGTCGTCGAGAAGGACCTGGCCGCGAAGGGGCTGAGCCGGCACGACCTTGGGCGCGAGGCGTTCGTCCAGAAGGTCTGGGAGTGGAAGAAAATTTACGGCGACCGCATCATAGCCCAGATGAAGAAGCTCGGCAACTCGTGCGACTGGAGGCGCGAGCGCTTCACGCTCGACGATGGGCTCTCACGCGCCGTTCGCGCCGTGTTCGTCCGCCTCTATAAGAAGGGCCTCATATATAAAGGAAAGTACATCGTGAACTGGTGCTCGCGCTGCCACACGGCCCTGTCCGACCTGGAGGTCGAGTACGACGACAGGCCGGGCAGGTTCTACTATGTCCGCTACCCGTTCGAGGACGGGGAGGGGGAGGTAACAGTCGCCACCACGAGGCCGGAGACGATCCTTGGCGACGTGGCCATAGCCGTCCACCCGCGCTCGGAAAAGTTCAGGCACCTTATCGGCAGGAAGGTCAGAGTTCCGCTCACGGCGTTCGTGCTGGGCGAGGAGAGGGTCATACCGATCATCGAGGACAACATGGTCGACCCGGACTTCGGCACGGGCTGCGTCAAGATAACCCCGGCCCACGACCCGAACGACTTCCTCGTCGGGCAGCGCCACGATCTGCCGCAGCCTCAGGTCATCGACGACATGGGCTTCATGAACGAGAACGCCGGGCGCTACAAGGGGCTCTCCGTTGCGGACGCCAGGGCAGAGGCTGCGAAGGACCTCGAGAGGGGCGGTTTCCTAATCAAGACTGAGGACATCACCCACTCCGTCGGGCACTGCCACCGCTGCGGGACGACCGTGGAGCCGTACCTCTCGGAGCAGTGGTTCGTCCGCGCCAAGCCCCTGGCGGACAAGGGCGTCGCGGCGGTGAAGGACGGGCTCATACGCTGGATTCCCGCCCAGTGGGAGAAGACGTACTTCCAGTGGATGGAGAACATCCGCGACTGGTGCATCTCGCGCCAGCTCTGGTGGGGGCACAGGATACCGGCGTGGACTTGTCCGGACTGCGGGCACGTCACGGTCTCCGAGTCCGACCCGACCGAGTGCGAGGAGTGCGGCGGCAAAAACATATCGCAGGACGAGGACGTGCTGGACACGTGGTTCAGCAGCGCCCTCTGGCCGTTCTCCACGATGGGCTGGCCCGACGACACGCCGGAGCTCAGGTACTTCTACCCGACGTCACTGATGGTGACGGGGTTCGACATAATCTTCTTCTGGGTGGCCCGCATGATAATGATGGGCATGGAGTTCATGCCGGCGCGAGGCGAAGCTGGGCGCGGGTCGGAGCCGTTCCGCGACGTGTACATCCACTCCCTGATACGCGACGAGCACGGCCAGAAGATGAGCAAGTCCAAGGGCAACGTCATAGACCCTCTGGATATGATAGACAAGTACGGGGCCGACGCCCTGCGGACCGGTCTGGCCGCGCTCTCCTCTCAGGGGCGCGACATCCTGCTCTCCGCGTCGAAGATCGAGACCTACCGCTTCTTCATGAACAAGCTCTGGAACGCCGCGCGGTTCGCCCTGATGAACCTCGGCGAGAAGCCCGTCCCCATCGCCGGAGCCGACCTCCGGATGCACGACCGGTGGATTCTGTCGACGCTGCAGGACGTGGCCGAGAGCGAGACGCGGATGCTCGACGAGTACGACTTCGGGGCCGCGGCTCGGCTGCTGTACGACTTCATTTGGGGCGACCTGTGCGACTGGTACCTTGAGATGGCCAAGCCTGCCCTGAGGGGCGAGGAGGGCGCAGCGCGTCAGGACGCGACGAGGGCGGTGCTCGACCAGGTGTTCGCCACGATCCTGCCCCTGCTCCACCCGTTTGCGCCGTTCATCACGGAGGAGCTCTGGCACCTGTTCGGCTACTCCGAGAACGCCGTGGGCGTCGTGGACGCCGGGGGCGCCGAAGGCGTTTCCTCGATCATGCGGGCCGCGTGGCCGAAACTTAAGCTAATGCACGACGACGACGCCGTCTCGGCCATGAGGAGCTTTCAGGAGGCGGCGAGGGCGATAAGGAACCTCCGGGCCGAGGCCCATGTGCCGCCGCAGCAGCTGGTGAACGAGGTGGTCGTCCGCGCGCCGGACGGCGTGATCTCCGCCCTGTCCGACTCCCTTGCCCTGCTCTGCTCCCTCTGCCGAGTGAGGGCCGTCGTCCTGAAGCCGCTCTCCGCGCCCAAGCACGAGGGGGCGTGCCTGTCCTCGTCGTTAGGCGAGGGGGACGTAAGCCTTCCGGTGGGTGGCCTGCTCGACGTGCCGACCGAGATAGCGCGTCTTGAGCGGGAGCTAGCGGAGGCCGAGAGGACGGTCGCGGCGAGCCGGGCGCGTCTGGAGAAGCCGGACTTCGCTGCGCGCGCGCCTGCGGAGGTCGTCGAGAAGGAGCGGGCACGTGTCGCGACCGGGGAGGCGCAGATTGCACGCATCTCGGAGAACCTGAAAAGTCTGGGCAAGTAAGCCACACGTTTGCTGTAGAATGGGCGAAGAGCGGAATCGAGGTGAACGGATATGGCGGGTAAAAACGAAACTACGGACTGCGTGTTTTGCAAGATCGCAGCCGGTGCAATACCAGCCGAGTTCGTCTATCGGGACGACGAGGTTTTTGTGATTCGCGATCTATCGCCTCAGGCGCCGACGCATCTTTTGATCATCCCCGTGCGGCACGTCGAGTCGGCTGCGTTTGCCGACGGCCCGACTTGGGTCACAGTGATGGGCAGGGCCGAGGAGACGGCGCGGAGCTTGGGCTTGATGGGCAAAGGGGACCGAGACGGGTTCCGTCTGGTTATCAACACCGGCGCGCAGAGCGGGCAGAGCGTGCCGCACCTTCATGTGCATCTGCTTGCCGGGCGCGCT
Source organism: Synergistaceae bacterium (assembly GCA_031272145.1). Classification (GTDB taxonomy): domain Bacteria; phylum Synergistota; class Synergistia; order Synergistales; family Aminobacteriaceae; genus JAISUL01. The sequence continues at coordinate 7,596 of JAISUL010000020.1, read as the reverse complement.
TTTGATTGGCCCCCCGGTTAGACGGGTTCGGGTGGAGACCCTTGGGGCTGCGTTGTTTTTCCGCTACCCAAGCGCAAAGGGGGGATCTGTATGACGACGGTCGTTCGCAAAGAGGGCGAAAGTCTGGATGATACTCTCCGCAGGTTCAAGCGGGAGATGTCGAAGGTCGGTACCCTCCGCGAGGCAAGGAAGCGCGAGCACTATGAGAAGCCGAGCGACGCCAAGAAGCTGAAGCGCGCCGAAGCCGCGAGGAAACGGCGCAGCAGCCGGAACAGGGGCTAAGCTGTCGGCGAGTTGTTATTAGCGAGCTTGGGCAAGGTACGTCGGGGTGCGGCTTGGAGTCTAAGACTCCTTGGGGGCTAATGTCCCCTGAGTTCGCGCCCCGCGTTATTTGGGGTCTACGACCCCTTTGGGTGGGGGAGGTGGCTGCTTTGGATTTGCCGGCGAGGGTCGCGTCGGATTTGACGTCGGCCATGAAGGCGCGGGACGAGCTTAAGCTGTCCGTTTTGCGCATGCTGAAGGCGGAGTTCCAAAAGGCGCGTGCGGAGGCCGGGCGCTCTTCCCTGACCGACGAGGACTGCCTCGCCATAGCGCGGCGCCTGATCAAGCAGAGGCGCGAGGCCGCCGAGCAGTACGAGTCCGGCGGCGCTGTCGACAGGGCTAAGCGCGAGCTTGAGGAGATAACGGTTCTTGAGGGATACCTTCCCGCTCAGCTCGACGACGCCGGGCTGGACGCGCTGGTCGAGCAGGCCGTGAAGAGCAGCGGCGCGTCGTCCCCGAAGGACGTCGGCAGGCTGATGTCCGTCCTGATGCCGCTGGTTGCAGGCCGCGCCGACGGCAAGAGGGTTAAGGAGAAAGCCCTTGCCCGCCTGTCAGCGTGAGCTTTAAATCGTAGGAGGTTTATTGAATGACGTTCATACTGTCTGTGGTAGTTGCCGTTCTCGGCCTCGCGGCAGTCGGCTACGCTTGGCTGATATACCGGAAGGTTCTCGAGTTCGACATAGGCAACAAGCGCATCGCCGAGCTCTCCGGGATAATCCATCGCGGCGCCATGGCCTTTCTAAAGAAGGAGTACATGTGGCTCGTGCCGTTTGTGTGCGTGGTCGGGCTGCTTTTGTGGATCGGCATATCGTTCGGCTCGGCGTTCGCGTTCGTCCTCGGGGCGTTTTGCAGCGCCGCCGCCGGCTGGCTCTCCATGTACGTGGCGACTCAGGCCAACGGGCGCACGACCTTCGCCGCCATCACCAGCCCGGGCAAGGCGCTGGACATGGCGTTCTCCGGCGGCAGCATCGTCGGCATGACGGTCGTGGGTATCGGGCTCGTCGGCATAGCCTTCGCGTTCCTTCTCCTCAGCGTCGAGAGCATGACGGCGTTCGGGATGGGCGCCAGCAGCATCGCGCTTTTCGCCCGCGTCGGCGGCGGGATATACACCAAGGCCGCTGACGTTGGCGCCGACCTGGTTGGCAAGGTCGAGGCCGGAATACCAGAGGACGACCCGCGCAACCCGGCGGTCATCGCCGACAACGTGGGCGACAACGTGGGCGACGTGGCTGGCATGAGCGCCGACCTGTTCGAGTCCTACGTCAACGCCATAATCGCGGCGATAGCGATAGGCTTCACGTTCACCGGCCTCTACCCCGACGGTGAAGCGCTCGGTATGTGGGGCGCGGCGTTCCCGCTGCTGCTCGCTGGGCTGGGCGTTCTGGTCTCGATAAGCAGCTGCTTCGTGATAAGCACCGACATCCCGGTGATCGGCGGCTTCGTGCAGCGCGGCATGGCCTTGGCCGAGAAGGTGCCCTTCGTAAAGGACATGCTCGACCGAGTTAGGGGTGGGGACGCGGCGTTCGCCCTCCGCGCCGGGCTCTTCACCGCTGGCGCCAAGATGATCGTAGGGACTCTCGTACTGAGCGTGATTTTCTTCGTGACCAAGGGGGTCAACGTGTTCCTTGCCGTGACGTCCGGCGTGGCTGCCGGCGTCCTGATAGGCGTCATAACGGAGTACTACACCTCCAGCGCGTACAAGCCTGTCAAGGCCGTGGCCGCGGCCTCCGACGCCGGGCCTGCCACAGTGATACTCTCCGGCATAGCGCTGGGCATGAAGTCCGCCGCTGCGCCGATAATCCTGATATGCCTCTCCACCCTGCTGAGCTACTGGCTCGCCGGCATTTTCGGCGTGGCCTGCGCCGCAGTGGGGATGCTCTCCATAACCGGCATAGCCCTCTCGGTCGACGCCTACGGCCCGATCTCCGACAACGCCGGCGGCATAGCCGAGATGAGCGGCCTCCCCCACGAGGTGCGCAAGATCACCGACAAGCTCGACTCGGTCGGCAACACCACGGCGGCGATGGGCAAGGGTCTGGCCATAGGGTCTGCAGCCTTGACCGCGCTAGCCCTGTTCGTGGCCTACGCCCAGGCGACCAAGCTCACGAAGATCGACATCATGGATCCGAGGGTCATAGTCGGAATGCTGCTCGGCGGGATGCTGCCGTTCGTGTTCTGCGCTCTGTCCATCGAAGCTGTTGGGCGCGCGGCTCAGGCGATGATCGACGAGGTGCGCCGCCAGTTCCGTGAAATTTCCGGAATAATGGACGGAACCGGCGATCCTGATTACGAAAAGTGTGTTACTATATCCACGTCGGCGGCGCTGCACGAGATGGTCGCGCCAGGAGTTTTGGCGATCGTATCGCCCGTGGCCGTTGGTCTGGTACTGGGCAAGGCGGCTCTGGGCGGCCTGCTGGGCGGCGCGATAGTGACCGGTGTGATCATGGCGCTCTTCATGGCCAACGCCGGCGGTGCGTGGGACAACGCCAAGAAGTACATTGAGGAGGGCAACTACGGCGGCAAGGGCACTCCGAACCACGCGGCGGCGGTAGTGGGCGACACGGTGGGTGACCCGTTCAAGGACACCTCCGGCCCGAGCCTGAACATCCTGATCAAGCTGATGACGGTGGTTGCGCTGGTGCTGGCTCCGTGGTTCTAGCTTAACGCTTAACGGGGGCGTTGCCCCCTTGGGGGGCCATCTGCCCCTTGCGCTGGCTTTATTATTGCTATACTGCGCCCTCTTATCTCTCACTCTCTCTGGATAAGGGGGGTTTTAGCCCCCTTCCGCCCGGAAGGGGGCTTTTAGGTACAAAGATTTACGGAGGTGAGGTAACGGATGTCAAAGGACAACCTGAAAGAGAAAGACGTGTTCGCAAAGCGTTTGATGGAGTTCGCCAACTCATCGGCGGAATACGTTATGCGCGACAGCGAGTGGACGATCAAGGGCTTCATCGACATCTTCAAAAACATTTACGCGCTATCGACCGACACAAAGGTTATATCCAAAGTTCTTAAGCTCCATTTGTTTCCGCAGTTCCTGAACTTTGCCGAGAGCATTTGGTATAGGCTGGAACCAGCCGAATATCAAAATTGGTATCCGGACTTGACGTTCATAAAAGATAACGACCACGGCGTAAAATTCGCGGTCGATTTGAAAACAACGTACCGTGACGAAAATCGGCCTGCTTTTTGCAACGGATTTACGCTCGGCTCTCACGGAGAATATTTCGTGCGCAGGGAGAGCAAGAAAAATATCCAGTACCCATATAACGAGTATATGGGCCATTTTTGCTTTGGCATCATCTATTCTAGGATGAGGTCCATCGAAAAGCATGTGGCTGGAAGCTATTCTCTGAACGACCTGCTTGCGATTCCGTCTGTGGCGAGCCATTTTGTTTTCTTCGCGCAGGAGAAGTGGAAAATAGCGAGCGACAAGAGCGGCAGTGGCAACACCGCCAACATCGGCAGTATTCACCGTATCGACGACATCCTGGCAGGCAACGGCGTATTTGCGCTCGCGGGCGAGGAGATATTCGACGACTATTGGGCTAACTTCGGCAAAATGCAAGTACCCTGCAAGAACGGGGAGTACAAGCCTCTGTCTTCGTTAGACGAATATTTGGCGTATAAGAGATTACCCGCGAGCCTAAAAAACTCCGCGCACAGAAGGATAGGCGCAAATCCATGAACGACACGCAGAAAGTACATATTCCCCCGCTCAAGATTCAGGGGATAAAGTCAAAGCTCGTCCCGTTTATCAGACAAAACTTGGCTCGCGAGAACAGCGTGACCATAACCAGCACTACGACGTGGATCGAGCCGTTTATGGGGTCAGGCGTCGTCGGCTTAAACCTGGCTGCCGAAAACGCGATCTTTGCCGACCTGAATCCGCACATCGTGGCCTTCTACAACGCGCTGAAAACTGGCGACGTAACGGCGGCAGACGTAGCACTGTATCTTCGCGAGCAGGGGGCGTTGCTGGCCTCGCATGGAGAAGAGTACTACTATCATGTTCGCGAAAAGTTTAATCGCGAACATAGCCCGTTGGATTTTTTGGTGTTGAACCGCTCTTGCTTCAACGGCATGATCCGTTTCAACAAAAACGGCGATTTCAACGTGCCTTACGGCCATAAGCCAGAACGATTTTCCAAGGCGTATGTAACAAAAGTAACTAATCAGGTTAGGCATTTTGTGGACATGATAAAAAATCGAAACTGGATATTTATATGCCAGTCATTCGAGGATACTATAAAGATGGCCGACGAGCGGGCGTTCATATACTGCGACCCGCCATACATAGGGAGGCACGTTGACTATTTCGACAGCTGGAACGAGAGGCAGGAGCGCGCCCTAAACCAGTGCCTCGTTAAGTCGCGAGCCAGATTCATGTTGTCGACGTGGGATCATAACAAATACAGGCAAAATCCCTATATCGACGCTCTGTGGGGGGCCTGCGAAAAGACGACCGCCTCTCATTTTTATTTTGTGGGAGCGAAGGAGGCGAACCGTAACTCCGTAACCGAGGCGCTCTTGACGAACTATCTCGCTGGATAGAGCGAACGATCTGCTCACTGTTCCGGCGTATATAAAAGGAGGTAACACCCATGACCCCACTTGTCAGCATCTGCATCCCCTGCTACAACGCTTCGGCCTTCCTAACCGAGGCGATCCACAGCGCCGCTGCTCAGACCTACGGCAACGTCGAGATCGTCGTCGTCGACGACGCCTCTACCGACAGCTCCGCCGCCATCGCCGAGAGAGAGAGAGAGAGAGAGAGAGAGAGAGAGAGAGAGAGAGAGAGAGAGAGAGAGAGAGATTTTCGTGGTTCGCAACGACCGAAACCTCGGTCAGTCGGCCAACACCAACAAAGCCGTCCGCCTCTCGCACGGCGAGTACGTCATGGTTCTCCACGCAGACGACTGGCTCTTGCCTCACTGCGTGGAGACACTCCTGTCACTGCTGCTGAGATTCCCGGAGGCAGGGCTTGCGGCTGGCGAGCATCGCTACAAAATCGGTAACGACGATGATCTGAAAGCGCCGTGTCCATATTATGGGATGGACTGCGTTTACGAGGGGAAGTACACGACCCTCGGCGTGCACTTTTGCCGCATGATGTTTCGGCGCTCGGTGTGGGATTCGGTGGGCGGCGTGGACGAGCGTTATCTGTTCGCTCAGGACATTCAGATGGCAGTTAAGCTGTCCGCGCTGGCTAAGGGGCATGAGATGACGGTCTACACGCGGGAGCCGGTCGGTGTCTACAGAATGCACGGCACCAGCACTACAAGCGGGAACATGTACAAGCTGACCTTCGCGCTTGAAAACGCCTTGCTCATCGAAGACCTCACTGAGAAATATCGTGTGCGCTACTCCCTGCCGGACAACGCAGAACCTCCGTTCAAGCGACAGCTCGTCAAGCTCTTCATACGCACGGCACACAACTATATCCTCGCCGGGAAACCCGGCCTTGCCCGTGACACCCTAACGGCGATGTCGGCGGTCTCCCCGGAATTGAGGAACGGCGAGGAATACAAAAAACTGCGTTTTTTGACGGAATTTCCAGAGGCTTACCGCCTGCTCTACGGCGAAGCTTACAGGCCGCGGACTGGTAGCTATCCTATGCCGGAGGGGGCGCGGGTTATATGAGTGCGCTGCGGGCAAATATTACGCGCTGCGTCATATTCGGCGCGGGCGGGCTTGGGCACGCGCTTTACTCCTCGCTGGAGGAGTTTGGCGTCAAGACGGACTTCTTCATCGACGAGAACGCGGATACCTTCTCGTTCTGCGATGATGCGCCGCGCCTCGTCAAGCCCGGCGACCCGCTGCTGCAGGGGGCGGGCGGCGTGGCGTTTATCGCGCTTGCCGACGAGGGCAAGGTGGAAACGGCGCGTCGGAAAATTCCGTCGGCTTTCACTACGGTAATCTCCGACAGGGACGCAATAGGCGATATAATCCGCTCCGCCTGCAATAGGCGCCACTCCTTCCGCCCTGAGCGCTGCGCCTGCTGTCCGCTGCTTCGTCCTGACGGAGGCGGGTGCGAGACGCTGCCGCGCGTCTTTCCGAACGACCCGCTGCTCGTTCCGTCGGCCGGCGTTCTGGTCACCAGCCGCTGCAACCTGAGGTGCGTGGGGTGCAACCACCTCAGGGAGCACTTCGGGGCGGAGCACTCCTATGACGTTCCGGCGCGGCTGGTTCTCGGCGACCTTGAGGCGTTCCTTTCGGGCGTCGACTTCCTGTTCAACCTGACCGTCGTGGGCGGCGAGGCGTTCCTTCACCCGCACCTCGACGAGATTTTACTCGGCATATCGGCGCTCCCGAAGATCGGCAGGATAACCCTCATATCGAACGGCGTTGCCATGCCTACCGACGCGGTGCTCGGCGTTTTGGCCGCCACTCCTAGGATCGGCGTTATCTTCAGCGGCTACGACGGCGTTTTGCCGGACGCCTTGATGAGGAGGTTCCGCGCGGTCACGGAGCGGCTGCGGGGCGCGGGGGTAAAGTTCAAGGTTATGATAGAGCAGGAGTGGAAGGACTTAGGCGGCCTCTCCCCACGCCCATACTCGGCCGAGCAGGCCGAGAGCATATACGCCTCGTGCTGCCTGAAGACGAACGACATCTTCGACGGCAAGCTGCACAAGTGCAGCAGGAGCGTTTTCGGCCTGGCCGCTGGGCTGTTCGACGTGCCGAAGGATGATTACGTCGACCTGCGAGCGGACGGAGTAGGCAAAGCGGGCGAGGCAAGTCAAAAGATGCGGCGCGCCGTAAGGAGGTTCTTGGCGCTGCGGTCGGTAAGCGCGTGCCTTCGCTGCGATGGTACCGAGTACGGAGTTATAAAGGCCGGGGTGCAGGGGTGAGACCGCATCCCACGTAGGTCTCCGCACCTGCCCCCGCCTTAATCTTGATAATGCACGCCCGGCGTGCTACAGTCCCGGGCCGTAACGCGCTCCAAAATTTCTAGCTAGGAGAAGGTGCACCAAATGAGAGAGAGAGAGAGAGAGAGAGAGAGAATCTACGTACTCTATCGTCGAGACGGGCTCTCTCAGGGACAAGATCGTCACGCTCATGCGGAGGCGGATGTTCGGCGTCCTGTCCTCGCTGGTCGATCTAAACGGCGTGCGACATGAGGCCATTCAAAGACGGCGAGTTCGACCTCGTCTTTTCCTCGGCGGTGATAGAGCACGTGGGCAGCTTCGAGCGCCAGACGCGGTTCATATCCGAGGCGGCCAGAGTGTCGGGCAGGTACGTCTTCATCACAACCCCGAACAGGTGGTTTCCCGT